>CAUPQO010000039.1:0-19790 GCA_963513295.1 uncultured Hylemonella sp. | reverse complement strand
ATGGGCCCCAGCGAGGACAGCACGCTGAGCGTGGAACGGCCCAGCGACTTGCACTTGGCCACTTCGCTCTCCTTGGCCAGCACGACCTGGTCGGCGCCGATGCGCTCGCCGATCATCGAACTGGCGCAGCCCGTGATGCCCACAACCAGCAGGCCCAGGGCCGCGAAGCGCATCAAGTTCTTCGAGAATTGCATACTTACTCCTATCAACAACAGAAACACAGTCTTCCTAGTCTAGCGGGTCTGCGTGTATCCAAATGCAAAATCCGGCTCAGGCACCGGTCAGCTTGCGATAGGCCTCGCGCGTCTCGGGCGACACCGCCGCGATCAGCTGCGCGTGGCTGGTCTGGTGGCGTGCCTGCATGCGCGACGAGGCGACGGCCCTGGAGCGGCAGAACCAGTGGCAGCTGTGCTGCATCAGGAACAGTTCGGCCGACATCGTGAAGGCCTTGTCGCGCAGCGGGAGCTGGCGCCGGTTCCCGGCTGCCGCGGCGATGCCCTCGGCATGGATGGCGATCAAGTGGCGCATGTCGAAGGTCTGGCGCGGAAGGATCTTGTCGGCGTAGGGAAAGGCAAAGCCCAGGGTGCTGACCTGGGTCTGGCCGTTCCAGACCTTGGAAAAATCGGCGGCAAAACGCTGGAACTGGCTGCTGAGCTCGGTCTCTGCCGTGGCCAGCAGGCTCCAGATCTGTTCGCGGCGCTCGGGATCCTGCTCGCCGAGCGCACGCAGATAACCTTCGGTGACGTTCTCCATGAGCTTCTCGATCTGGTACTGGCTCAGGTAGCCACCCAGCAGGTAGATACGGCGGCGCTGCTCGCGCGCCTTGAGGAACTGGAAGCCCACGATGAGCGCGAGCGGCAGGAAAAAGAGTATGTCCATCGGGTCGTCGTTTCTGCGCGCAAAGGCGCCAGTTTAGACGGCTCCTTGCCTCTCAATCCGGTGCGCCGTAACCACCACCCCCGGGCGTGTGGATTTCAAACACATCTCCGGGCGCCATCGCCGCCTGACCGATGTGGCCCAGTTCCTCCACACGACCATCATTGCGCAGCACGCGGTTGATACCCGGCAGGCCGGCCTGGCCACCGGCCAGACCGAAGGCGCCGCTCTTGCGGCCGTTGGACAGGATGCTGGCCGTCATGGGCTCCAGGAACTGCACACGCCGCACACCGCCATCGCCGCCATGCCAGCGGCCCGCACCGCCCGAGCCTAGGCGGATCTCGTAGCCCAGCAGACGCACGGGAAAACGGAACTCCAGCACCTCGGGATCGGTCAGGCGCGAATTGGTCATGTGCGTCTGCACCACGCTGGTTCCGCTGAAGCCCTCCCCGGCGCCGGAACCGCCAGAGATCGTCTCGTAATACTGGTAGGTCGCATTGCCGAAGGTAAAGTTGTTCATGGTGCATTGGCTGGCTGCCATCACGCCCAGGGCACCGTACAGCGCATTGGTGATGCAGCTCGAGGTCTCCACATTGCCCGCCACCACCGAGGCCGGCGGATTCGGGTTGAGCATGGAGCCCGGCGGGATGATGACCTTGAGCGGCTTGAGGCAACCCGCGTTGAGCGGGATGTCGTCGTCCACCAGGGTGCGGAAGACGTAAAGCACCGCCGCCATGCAGACCGCCGTGGGCGCGTTGAAGTTGTTGGCCTGCTGCGGACTCGTGCCCGTGAAGTCGATCTCGGCGCTGCGGTTCTTCGCGTCCACACGGATGGCCACGCTGATCTGCGCGCCGTTGTCCAGCGGCAGCGTGAACTTGCCGTCCTTCAGGCGGGTGATCACACGGCGTACCGACTCCTCGGCGTTGTCCTGCACGTGGCGCATATAGGCCTGCACCACGTCCAAGCCGAACTGGGCCACCATCTTGCGCAGTTCCTGCACGCCCTTTTCGTTGGCCGCGACCTGCGCCTTCAGGTCGGCCAGGTTCTGTTGCGGGTTGCGCGACGGATACTCGCCACTGGCCAGCAACGCCAGGATTTCCGCCTCGCGCAAGCGACCCTGCTCGACCAGCTTGAAGTTCTGGATCTGCACGCCCTCTTCCTCGATGCGGGTCGAGAAAGGCGGCATGGAGCCGGGCGTCGTTCCCCCAATATCGGCATGGTGTCCACGGGAACCGACGTAGAACATGGGCTGCTCCGAACCATCCAGATACACCGGCGTGATCACCGTCACATCCGGCAGGTGCGTGCCACCGTGGTAGGGGTCGTTGAGCACGTAGACGTCGCCGGGCAACATCCTGCCGGTGTTCTCGCGAATCACGGTCTTGATGCTCTCGCCCATGGAGCCCAGGTGCACCGGCATGTGCGGCGCGTTGGCGATCAGCTTGCCCGCAGCATCGAACAGCGCGCAGGAGAAGTCCAGCCGCTCCTTGATGTTCACAGAATAGGCCGTGTTCTGCAGCTGCAGGCCCATCTGCTCGGCAATGTTCATGAAAAGGTTGTTGAACACCTCCAGCAGCACCGGGTCGGCCGTGGTGCCGGCGGCATAGCGCTGCTCGCGTGGCACCCTGCGGGTCAGCACGATGTGGTCCAGCGTCGTGAGTTCGGCCTCCCAGCCGGGTTCCACCACCGTGGTCGCATTCTTCTCGGCAATGATGGCCGGGCCGGGGATGCGGTCACCCGCTCTCATGTCCTCGCGCACCACCAGCGCCGTCTCATGCCACTGGCCACCCGAATACAGACGCACCCTCTCGCGGCTGGGCACGGCGCGCGCCGGGTGCAAAGCGTGCTTCGGCTCGGCCGGCGCATCACCGGCCACCACGGCCTCCACCGACACAGCCTCCACGATCAGGCGCTTGCCCTGCATCAGGAAGGCAAAACGCTGGCGGTAGGCCGCCTCGAAGGCGGCGCTGATCTCGGGCAGGGAACCGAAGGACACGATCAGCGCCGAGTCGCTGCCCTCGTAGCGCACATGCACACGGCGCTGCACGCGCACGGCGGCCGCGCTGAGCTGCTGGCGCTCCAGTTCGCTGCGCGCGGTCTGGGCCAGCGCGTCGAGCCTCTCGGTGATCGCCGGCAGGGCGCTCGCCTCCAGCGGCAGTTCCACCGCCTGCTCGCGGATCACATTCTGGTCAGCCAGGCCCATGCCGTAGGCCGAGAGCACACCCGCCAGCGGATGCACCAGAACGCGCGTCATGCCCAGCGCATCGGCCACCAGGCAGGCGTGCTGGCCACCGGCACCACCGAAGCACTGCAGGGTGTAACGCGTCACGTCGTAACCCCGCGCCACCGAAATCTTCTTGATGGCATTGGCCATCTGCTGCACGGCGATGCTGATGAAACCTTCGGCCACGTCTTCCGCGCTGCGCCCGGTCTGTGCCGCCAGTGCGGCGAATTTCTCGCGCACCACGGCATCGTCCAGCGCCTCCTGGGCCGCCGGGCCGAACACATGCGGAAAGTGCGCCGGCTGGATCTTGCCCAGCATCACATTGGCATCGGTCACGGCCAGCGGGCCGCCGCGTCGGTAGCTGGCCGGGCCGGGGTTGGCGCCGGCGCTCTGTGGCCCCACGCGGAAACGCGCGCCGTCGTATTGCAGGATGGAGCCGCCGCCCGCGGCCACCGTGTGGATGCTCATCATGGGTGCGCGCATGCGCACGCCAGCCACCTGGGTCTCGAACTCGCGTTCGAACTCACCCGCGTAGTGCGAAACGTCGGTGGAGGTGCCGCCCATATCGAAGCCGATCACGCGATCCATGCCGGCCAGCTCCGCGGTCCGTGCCATGCCCACGATGCCGCCGGCCGGGCCGCTGAGGATGGCGTCCTTGCCCTGGAAGGCGTGGGCATCGGCCAGGCCGCCGGAAGACTGCATGAAAAAGAGCCGCACACCGGGCATCTCGCTGGCCACCTGGTCGACGTAACGGCACAGGATGGGCGAGAGGTAGGCGTCCACCACCGTGGTGTCGCCGCGGCTGACGAACTTCATCATCGGGCTGGTGCCGTGCGAGGTACTCACCTGGGTGTAGCCGATCTCGCGCGCAATTCGCCCGGCCGCCTCTTCATGCGCCGTGTAGCGGTAGCCGTGCAGGAAGACGATGGCCACGCTGCGCAGGCCGGCGTCAAACTGTTGCTGCAGATCGCGCCGCAAGGCCGCCTCGTCCAGCGGCGTCACCCGTTCGCCACGGGCGCCCACGCGCTCGTCGGCCTCCACCACCGCGTGGTACAGCAGTTCGGGCAGCACGATGTGGCGGTCGAACAGGCGCGGGCGGTTCTGGTAGGCGATGCGCAGCGCATCGCGAAAACCGCGCGTGGTGACCAGCAGCGTGGGCTCACCCTTGCGCTCCAGCAGGGCGTTGGTGGCCACCGTGGTGCCCATCTTCACGCAGTCCACGCGTTCGGGCGTGATGGGCTCGCCTGCCTTCAGCCCCAACAGATGCCGGATGCCGGCCACCGCCGCGTCGCGGTACTGACCCGGGTTCTCGGATAGCAGCTTGTGCGTGACCAGGCTGCCGTCGGGCCGGCGGCCCACGATGTCGGTGAAGGTGCCGCCGCGGTCGATCCAGAACTGCCAGCGGGTTGCGTTTGTCATCTCCATCTCCCTCACAAGCTCGCGGCGGAACGGGCCGCCTGGTCGTACACACCCGAGAGCACGCGCAGCAGGCGGGCCAGTTCGCCGATGTCGCGGTTCAGCCCTTCGTCGGCCTTGAGCGCATTGATCAGGCAGCTCTCGCGGATCTCGCGGTAACGCTGCACGTAACGACGCCCCTCCTCGGTGGCGGCATAGGTCACTTCCTTGCCGTTCTTGCTCGATGCCACCACGCCCAGGCCCTGCAGCTTCTTGAGCGCGTAATTGATCAGGTGGGTGTCCTCGACGTTCATGATGAAGCTGATGTCGGCCAGGCGCTTGTCGCGCGCGCGGTGCGTCACGTGGTGCAGCACCAGCACGTCCAGCGGCGTCAGGTCCTTCAGGCCGGCGGCCGACATGCAATGCACGATCCAGCGGTGGAAGGCGTTGCCCGAGACGATCAGGCCGAACTCGAACTCGCTCATCTCGGCGCTGCGCGGCGAGACCAGGTGGGCCGAGGACACGATGGGGTCCTTGGTAGCCACGGCGCGGGACGGGATGGGCTTCTTGGCCATGCACGGCACTCCTCTAGGGCACGTCGCCCCGTTCTGGTGACAAGCGGAAATACAACAACAATTTGTTGACAATTTATCAGCATTTAGGGAATATGCCTATGCCCCGACGTGCGGGACCGGCTTAAAGTTTTCCCACCCATCAACCACCGTGGAGTGCTTATGCAGCGTCGTCATTTCTCTCTCGCCAGCGTGACGCTGGCCCTGACCCTGGCCGCCGGCAGTGCCCTGGCCCAGACCAAATGGGACCTGGCCGCCGCCTACCCGGCCAGCAACTTCCACAGTGAAAACATGGCGCAGTTCGCCGCCGAGGTGGACCAGGCCAGCGGCGGCAAGCTCAAGATCACGCTGCATGCGGGCGCCTCCCTGTTCAAGGCCCCGGAGATCAAGCGCGCCGTGCAGGGCGGCCAGGCCCAGGCCGGCGAGATCCTGCTGGCCAACTTCCAGAACGAATGGCAGCTCTACGGTGCCGACGGCCTGCCCTTCCTGGCCGACAGCTACGACGCCTCCGTCAAGCTCTACAAGGCGCAGCGCCCGCTGCTGGAGAAGAAGCTGGGTGAACAGGGCATGCAACTGCTCTACGCCGTGCCGTGGCCGCCGCAGGGCATCTATACCAAGAAACCCATCAACAGCGCGGCCGACCTCAAGGGTGTGAAGTGGCGCGCCTACAGCCCGGCCACCGCGCGCATTGCCGAGCTGGTGGGCGCCCAGCCCGTCACCGTGCAGGCCGCCGAGCTCTCGCAAGCCCTGGCCACCGGCGTGGTCGAGGCCACCATGACCTCGGGCGCCACCGGCGTGGACAGCAAGCTCTACGAGCACCTCAAGTACTACTACGACACCCAGGCCTGGCTGCCCAAGAACGCCGTCATCGTGAACAAAAAGTCTTTCGACGCGCTGGACAAGCCCACGCAGGACGCCGTGCTCAAGGCCGCTGCCAGCGCCGAGGCCCGCGGCCTGGCCGCCAGCCAGCGCATCAACACCGAGACCTTGGCCAAGCTCAAGGCCAACGGCATGCAGGTGCTCGCCCCCTCGGCCGCGCTGAAGGCCGATCTGAAGAAGGTAGGCGACACCATGATCAAGGAGTGTCTGGAGAAGGCCGGCCCCGAGGGCAAGACCCTGGTCGACGCCTTTGGCAAGTGAAGCACTGAGCCGGGCTGACACCATGCGCCGCCTGCTCGACGCGCTCTACCAAAGCGCCGCCGTGCTGGCGGCGCTTTGTTTGCTGGGCCTGTTGGCCATGGTGCTGCTGTCCATCGCCAGCCGCCAGTTCGGCTTCCATGTGCGCGGCACCGACGCCTACGCCGGTTACCTGATGGCCGGCGCCGGTTTCCTGGCGCTGGCGCACACCCTCAAGAAGGGCGAGCACATCCGCGTCACGCTGCTGCTCAGCGGCCTGCACGGCACGGCGCGCCGCGCGCTGGAACTCTGGAGCCTGGCCCTGGCCGGCGCCCTGGCCCTGCTGCTGGCCGTCTACAGCTGCCGCCTGGCCTGGTTGTCGCACGCCTTCAACGACATTTCCACCGGCAACGACGCCACGCCCCTGTGGCTGCCCCAGCTCAGCATGGCCGTGGGTTGTGTCATCTTTGCCATCGCGCTGCTGGACGAACTGCTGCTGGAGTTGCGCGGCCAACGCGCCGTCCCGAACCCCGAAGGCGAGCTGCTGCGCAATGAATGAATTCCTCATCACCGCGCTGCTGATCGCCGCGCTCTTCCTCATCCTGGGCAGCGGCGTGTGGATCGGCCTCACACTCTCGGGCGTGGCCTGGATCGCGATCCAGATCTTCTCGGCCCGCCCGGCCGGCGACGCCATGGCCGTGACCATCTGGGGCTCGGCCTCGGGCTGGACACTCACCGCCCTGCCGCTCTTCATCTGGATGGGCGAGATCCTGTTCCGCACCCGGCTCAGCCAGGACATGTTCCGCGGCCTGGAGCCCTGGATGCAGGCCCTGCCCGGTCGCCTGCTGCACACCAATGTGGCGGGCTGCGCCATCTTCGCCGCCGTCTCGGGATCGAGCGCCGCCACCTGCGCCACCATCGGCAAGATGACGCTGCCCGAACTCAAGCGCCGTGGTTACCCGGACGACATCGCCATCGGCACGCTGGCCGGCGCCGGCACCCTGGGCCTGCTGATCCCGCCCTCCATCATCATGATCGTCTACGGCGTCGCCGCCGACGTCTCCATCGCCCAGCTTTTCATCGCCGGTGTCATCCCGGGTTTCCTGCTGGCCCTGCTCTTCTCGGGCTACATCATGGTCTGGGCGCTGCGCCATCCGGAGCAGGTACCGCCGCGCGACCCGCCCATGAGCCTGGGCGCCAAGCTGCAGGCCTCGCGCAGCCTCATCCCCGTGCTGCTGCTCATCGTCGGCGTGCTGGGCTCCATCTACGCCGGCATCGCCACCGCCACCGAAGCCGCCGCCATCGGCGTGGTGGGCGCACTCCTCCTCTCGGGCCTGCAGGGTTCGCTGAGCCGGGCCACCTTCTGGGACGCCCTCATGGGCGCCACCCGCCTGTACTGCATGATCGCCCTCATCCTGGCCGGCGCCGCCTTCCTCACCCTGGCCATGGGCTACATCGGCCTGCCGCGCCAGCTGGCCGAGTGGATAGGCTCCATCGGCCTGAGCCCCTTCGGCCTGGTGCTGGCGCTCACCGTCTTTTTCATCGTGCTGGGCTGTTTCCTCGACGGCATCTCCATGGTGGTGCTCACCATGGGTGTGCTCATGCCCACGGTGCAGAAGGCGGGCATCGACCCGCTGTGGTTCGGCATCTTCGTGGTCCTCGTGGTGGAGATGGCCCAGATCACGCCGCCCGTGGGTTTCAACCTCTTCGTGCTGCAGGGCATGACGGGCAGGCAGCTGCCCTGGATCGCCCGGGTCGCGCTGCCCATGTTCGGGCTCATGGTGGGCGCCGTGCTGCTGATCTGGTTCGTGCCCGGTCTGGTGACCTGGCTGCCGCAGCAGATGAAACTCTGAACGGCCTCAGCGCTTGAGGGCAATGGTCACCAGGGCCGAGGCGTCTTCCATGGCCGTGACGCCGCGGCTCATCAACTTCATCATCGGGCCGGTGCCCTGCGAGGTGCTGACCAGGGTGTAGCCGATCTCGTGCGCCGTGTCGCGGTCGCGGGAAGACGATGACCACGCAACGCAGGCCGGCATCGAATGGCGCCTGCAGATCACGGTGCAGCACCGTCTCAACCACCGGCGATCAGGGGCCGTGATGGACAGAAATGGCATGCGGACTATCGCCAATCACCGCCCGGGCGCCGAAATTGCGGACGTAATTCACGAAACAGGATTCCTCATGCAGCCTATCGTTGCCAGCACGGCCGGGGGCGGCCTACACTGCGCCTGAATCCTTGAACGCCAGCCCCCTATGCCCTTGCATCTGCCTGCCCGAGACACCGCGGTCTTCCAGTTCGGCGTGCGCTCCCTTGCCATCACCCTGGGCATCGTCACGCCGTTGCTGGTGATCTTCGCCTGGTTCAACATGGTCCTGCGCCTTGGACTGCCGCCGAGTTGGCAGGTCTTCGTCGGCCCCATCCTGGTGGCGTTTCTGGTGTCGCTCGTCATCGCCGGCCTCAATACCCTGAATTTCGTCAGGCTCCATGCCATCGAGCAGGCCAAGCTGCTTGAACTTAACGAGACCCAGATCGAGGTCATCCTCACCCTGTCGGAAGTGGCCGAGTCGCGCTGCGGCGAGACCGGGGCCCACATCAAGCGCGTGGCTGAGTACTGCCGCCTGCTGGCCCAGCTCGCCGGACTCGGCGAGGACGAGGTCTTCCTGCTCAAGAGCGCCGCGCCCCTGCACGATCTCGGCAAGGTTGGCACGCCCGACCACATTCTGCTCAAGCCTGGCAAGCTGACACCGGAGGAGTACGCAGTGATGCAGGAGCACGCCGAAATCGGCTACCGCATCCTGGCCGACTCGACCAAACCCATCCTCAAGATGGCTGCAGTCATCGCCCGCAATCATCACGAAAAGTGGGATGGCTCAGGTTATCCGCAGCGATTGCGCGGCGAGGACATCCCGCTCCCGGGCCGCATCGTGGCCATTGCCGATGTCCTGGATGCGCTGGGAACCGAACGCATCTACAAGAAGGCCTGGAGCCGGGAACAGATCCAGGATTTCTTCCAGCAACAGGCTGGACGCCATTTCGACCCCCGACTCACCGGCCTTTTGCTCGACAACTTCGAGCGCTTCGAAGCGATCCGCAAGCAGTACGAAGCCTAGACCGGACCGGACCGCGCCGTCCGCCGCCTGCCCTTGCGCCATCACACCCCGCGGTTGCGACGCCCGTTATCATTCCCCCATGCTGCCCGTCCTCGCCATCTGCCTCGGTGCCTGTGCCGGCGCCCTGCTGCGCTGGCGCCTGGGCCTGTGGCTCAGCACCCCTGGCGCCCTGCTGCCCTGGGGCACGCTCACCGCCAACCTGATCGGCGGTTACCTGGTAGGGGTGGCCGTGGCGCTGTTCCAGGCCCTGCCGCAGCTGGACCCCACCTGGCGCCTGCTGCTGGTCACCGGCTTCCTGGGCGCGCTGACCACCTTCTCCAGCTTCTCGGCCGAGGTGGTGGCCATGCTGCAGCAGGCGCGTTATGCATGGGCGCTGGGCACGGCCGGTCTGCACCTGTTCGGCTCGCTGCTGCTCACCGTGGTGGGCATCAAGAGCATGGAACTGGTGCTGGCGCGCTGACGCTGCGCCAACCTGTTCTTCAAGCCTGCCGTATGGCGGGGGACTCCAGCAGCGTGCGGATATGCGGCTGCGCCGACGCGCCGTGCCTGCGATGCAGGGCCAGCACCTGCTCACAGACGGCGTGCCAGTGCGTGGCGCCTTCGTTCAAGACCAGCGCCAGGGTCTGGCCGCCATCGCCCGCGCCATACGCTGCATAGGCCCGCGCCAGCCCGGGCGCAAGCTCGGCACGCAGGCCTTCGAAATTGGCGAACCAGAAGTGCAGCGCGGCATGGTCCCCACGCTGCAGCAGTGTGGGCAGGGTGACACGGCAGTCGGCCAGCAGGTCGCGCACGGCGCGCACATGGAGCTCGGTGCGGCGGTCCCCCAGACCCTGCCGCATGACACGCCAGTCTTCGCCCAGCAGCGCGCCGGCCCGGGCTTCGCCCAGTTCATGCAGCACCAGGGACTCGGCCTGCGCCTGGGCCATGCGCGGCACGGCGGCCTCGCCCTCCTGCGCGTAACCATGCGCATCGAGGGCGCGCTTGAACGCCCCCGCGGGGCGGCGCAGGGTCCAGGCTTCGTATTTCTCCCAGAGCCAGCGCTGCAGCGATTCCTGGCGCAGGTAGATGGTGCCGTCCTGCAGCGCAGCCGGTGGCGAGGAGAGGCCGCGCGCGTATTCGCGCCCGCTGGTGCGAACCAGCAGGCCTTCGCGCTGCTGCGCCGATTCCAGCCTGCCCAGGAAAAAGCTGGCGCGTCCCGGTGCGGTGTAGCCGGCGCCATAGACCAGGCCCTGCGGCAGCAGCTCGGCGTTGACCGGCTCCACATCAAATGGGTCGATGCTGCCGCCGGCCAGCGGCAGTGCGCGCCAGGCCTGGCCCTCCAGGCCGTCCCACAGCGCCTCGCGTGCGCTGAGCCAGGCCCCCACGGCTTCGCGCGCCATGGGCTGCAGCGGGGGCAGCCCCAACTCCCAGCGGTAGAACTCGCGCATCTGCAGCAGGTAGATGCACAGCGTCATGTCGGCCGCATGCGCCGCATCGGCGATGTGGCAGTTGGTCTGCACGGCCTCGATCAGGGCGCGGTCCGGGGCATTCATGGCTGGGGTCCCTGCGGGGTCCGGCGGCGTGGCTGCCAGGCCACGATCTGGGCCACGATGCGCGGCCAGGGCAGCTCGGTCAGGCTGCCATGCGCCTCCTGGGCCTGGCCGATCAGGCGGTGCACATCGGCGTGATCGGCCTGCAGCGCCTGCTGCAGGCCGCGCAGGCCACCGCAGTGCAGTCGCATGACGGTGGCGTGCGTGAGCGGCACGCCCGGGTGCAGCTTGAGCGGAAAGGTGGCGCGCTCCAGGAAGAGGCGCTCCAGCGTTTCGCAGTTCAGGTGGGCCGGCGCGCTGGGGCAGGCCAGGGTTTCGCGCTCGGCCAGCGAACTGCGCTGCACCAGTTCGCATACGGCGTGGCGGACCAGCAGTGCGCCATGGAAGACGCAGGGCAAGGGGTTGCTCTGTGTGCGCTCCCGGAAGGCCGCTTCGTCGACCATGCCATTACTCTTCGCCGGGCGGGCCGGGTTCGCGCACCTGGCACAGCAGGTCTTCGGCCTGCAGCTCGTTCTCGGCAAAGATGACCTTGATCTTGTCGCGGGTGCCGGCGTCCAGCCCGGTGCGCAGGATCTTGGCCTGGGCCGAAGCGGGCGCAAATGCCCCGTGCTCGGCCAGCTTTTGCAGGCCGGCGAAGGACTTGACGCGGTAGATGTAATACGGCACGTGGACCTTTCAGACGTAACGCTTGCTGGCGCGCCGGCGGCCCGGCAGCGCCTTCTGGATGATGACGCCGCGCACGGTGGTGAGGTCGGGCAGCGCAAGATCGGGGAAGGCCGGGTTCAGCGCATGCAACTGCCAGGCTTCCCCTCGCTTGCACAGCTGGCGGAAGATCCACTCGCCCTCGTGTTGCGCCAGCACGTAGCTGCCATCGCGCAGCGCGCCCTCGGGTTCGATGACGATGATCTCACCCTCATTGAACTCCGGCTCCATGCTGGTGCCCAGCACGCGCAGGGCAAAGGCCTCGCTGCCGCTGCAACTGGGTCCGTCGTCATGGTGGTCAAGAATCACAGTAGCCCGTTCGGACTGAGCTTGTCGAAGTCCATGGGCTTGCTGATGCTGCGTTTCGACAAGCTCAACGCGAACGGAGTCATTCAGGCATGCGTGGCCGTTTGTCATGCGGTCTCCCCCACCGGCTCCAGCAGCACGTTGGTGTGGATCTGCGCGGCGGGCACGCCGGAGGCACGCAGCTCGGCCTGCAGGGAGTTCACGAACACCTCGGGGCCGGCCAGATAGAAGTCGCACTCGATGTCGAAGAGGTCGGCGCGCATGGCGCGCGCCAGCTGCGCTGCACCGAAGCTGACGTCGGGTTCGGCCAGCAGCTCGTATTCGAAGGGGTCCAGCGCCTCGCCCCAGGCACGGCACTGGTTCTCCAGGAAGTGGCCGTCGGGTTTGGTGGACAGCCAGAACAGCGAGAGCGAGGGCGCGGCGTCCAGCGCCAGCGCATGCTCGATCAGGCTCTTGATGGGCGCGAAGCCCGCATCGCAGGCGGCAAAGACCAGCGGACGCTGGCTGTCTTCCAGCACGAATTCACCCACCGGCCCCCAGACCGTGACCGCATCGCCGGGCTTGATGCCGTCGGCGAACAGCTGCAGGGCGAAGGGGTCGAGCGGGTGGCGTTCGATGAAGAAATGCAGGTTGCGGTCGTCGCAGGGGCAGCTGGCCACCGGGTAGAGCGCGTGCACATCGCTGCCATCGGCACGGCTCACGCCCAGCGTGACCGACTGCCCCGCCAGGAAGCGCAGGCGGTGGCTGCGCGGCGTCTGCAGATGGAGCAGCCGCGTGCCGGGTGCCAGCTGGGTGACAGCGCGCACGGTGGTGACGATCTGCTGCTGCGGAATATCCTGCGGGCCGCTGGCCTCCAGCAGCTCCAGCGTGAGCTCGCTGCTGCCCGCGGTGTGCGCGCACATCAGGGTGTAGCCCTGGGCGCGTTCGGCTTCGGACATGGGGTAGTCGCAGGGCTGGGTGCGCACCACCTGGCCGGAGATCACGCGCACCTTGCACATGCCGCAGGTGCCATTGCCGCAGCCGTAGTTGAGCTTGAGGCCGGCGCGCAGACCGGCCTGCAGCAGTGTGTCGTGGCCCTCGACGATGAATTCGTGGCCGCTGGGGCGCACCGTCACCTGCGCAGACATGACCTTGAGCATATCGTCCATCACCGTCAGAAGATCGGCCTGTTCGGTCGCCAGCGCCCGGGCCAGGCCCTGGTCCACGAAGTCCTGCAGCTCGGCCAGCTCCAGGGGCGAGGCACCCTTGCCCTGCAGGGCATGGACGCGCTCCTGCAAGGCCACCACCAGTTCGTGATAACGCTGCAGGTAACGGCGCACATCGGCCAGCTCCTGCGTCTGGCTGAACAGGCGCTGTGCCAGCACTTCCTGGCTGGGCAGCAGGCGTTCGCGCAGGCGCCGGCCAAAGGCCTCGTCGCGGATGGTGATGACGCGCTCCAGGATGCCGGTATCTTCGAGACGGGTAGTGGGATAGAGACGCAGCAGCTGGTCGGTGGACACCAGGCCCTCGGTGAGGACCAGCGAGCCATCACGTACCTGTTGCTGCAGCACGCCGCGCGAGACGCCCACGAGCTGGGCGGCGCGCCAGACAGTCAGCCAGTGGGTCATAGAGAAACCTCCGCGCAGCGCGCTACGGTATTGGCTACGACATCACAAGCGCTGCGCGCAGTTGTGAGTCTGCACCGCAACTGCGTTGTCACCTTGGGAACGGCCCTGCGGCTCATGCGGCCACCTCCTCTTGCGGTATCTGCGCCCACTCGTCCTGCACATGGTCCAGATAACGCGCGCGGTACAGCAGGCGCGGCTGCGCCGGATCGTCCGTGAATGCGGTCCGCTCGTGCGGCACGTTGTTGGCCACGATGCCCATGCCTGGCTGCAGCAGCAGGCGGAAGATCCAGGGCTGCTCACTGCTCAGCAGTTGCTCGATGAAGGCCGCAGCGCCGCGCGTCGCTGCGTCGTCCTTCCAGGCGATGCTGCGGGTGCGCGCCGTGTAGCGCATCTGCAAGCCGCCATCGGCGCGCAGATAAAAGACCGGGCCGCTTTGCGCCGGGCGGGCCACGCCGTTCTCGTCGGCACGCTCGGGGATGGTCATGGCGTCGCTCGCCATCAGAGCGCGCACCCATTCGGGGTTGGTGTCGCGCAGGGCCAGGTAGACCATCTCGTGGTCGACCAGATGGCTCACGCCGCCCTCGCCCGCGTTGCGTACGCAGTGCAGGATCATGCCTTCGATGCGGCGCGCCTGCGGGTGGTAATAGCCGTCGGTGTGCCACTTGATGGGCTTGTCGGTGTAGGGAATGAACTCGCCTTTCGGGGCCCCCTTTTCCTTCTGTGCGACCGCAATCGACGAGATGCCGTCCTCGTCGGCCAGCCAGTTGGCGTCCAGCCGGTGCAGGCCGAGCTGGACACCGAGCAGTGACGGCAATGCCTTGTCTTCTGCGGTCACCGGACTGCGGTAGATGGCCATATTGGTCCGGGCGCACAAAGCCAGGATGGCCCCCCGCTCCGCCAGCGTCAGCCGGCGCGGATCGGCCACGTCCACGACCAGTTCCTCCGCCCGGCGCGGATGGGAGGCCAGCTTGGCCGCACGCCAGCGCGCGTAGGCTTCGGGCTGGTCGAGATCGAAGGGGCTGGCGGCACGCATATTCATTCTCCGGACATGGAGGCACGGCGCTTGGGGCGCGGCTCGGTGGATAGCACACCGTCCAGCCCGCGCTTGACCATCTCCAGTGCCTCGGGCACCTCGTAGGCCATCACCTGGTCCTTGACCCAATGCCGGTCTTTCCCGGGCAGGACAGACTCCAGCCGGCTGCCGAGGTAGCGCACGAAGCCGAAGTCCGGGCCCTCGGGGCCATGGCCGAATTCGGCATAGGCTTCGGCCAGCTCGTTGGACTGGTCGATGAACTGGTTGCGCCAGCGCTCCTGGCCAGCGGGCGGCTCGCCCAGCCATTCCTGCTCACTCTCCTCCAGGATCTCGGCCACGCGCACGACCAGGGCGCTGGTGAACTCGGCGCGCTGCTCACCCGGCATGCGTTCGAAGGCCATGCGATCGACCACCTGGCAGAGAAACACCAGAACCTCGCGCATGAAGGCGAAGTACTGGGGGCCGACGTCGATATCGAACTTGGCCTCGCGCATCTGCTTGACCATGTTCTGCGTCACGCGCCAGGTGATGAAAGCCATGGCGCTGGCGTTCTCCCGCGGCGTCTTCGGCCGTCCTTCCTTGAACCACTGGTTCTTGATGCGCAGGGCCATGGTCTCTTTCGTGAGGCGAAGCTCAGTACCCGCCCTTGCCCAGGGGTTGGGGGAGGCCCGCCACCTTGGCCGCCTGCTTGGCCGGGCCGGTGGGGAAGAGGTCGTACAGGTACTTGCTGTCCACATCCCCGTCGCGGCTCTCGTTGAAACCCTTGAGCATGTTGCGGAAATTGGGCGTGTGGCCGTTTTCCTTGTACTGGTCGCGCATGTAGTTGATCACCTCCCAGTGCGCGTCGGTCAGCTTGATGCCTTCGGCCTCGGCTATCACCTGCACCACGTCCTCGCTGTAATCGGGTTCGAGCAGGTAGCCCTCCTTGTCGGTCTCGAGTTCCGCGCCGTTCACGCTGTAGCCCATGCTTGTGTCTCCTCTACTTGTTGCACAGAAAACTATTCGCCCACCGCCGCCGCCGACTTGTGGGGCACAAAAACGCCGCAGCCCAGCTGCCGGTGCGGCCCCAGGCCGGTCTCCTGCACGCGCAGCGAGTCCGCCCGACTGAGGGCGTGCAGCATCAGGCTGAAGGTGGTGAGGGTCTGCCCCTCATGGGGACGGCCGCCACGTTTGCCGCAGACCGTGTGCGTGCGCACCCCCAGGGCCTGCAGCTCGCCGGCCACGGCCTGCATGAAAACCACTTCATCCTCGCCCGCGGCGGCCACGGCGTAGGCATAAAGCGTGGCGTGCGGCAACAGCTCGCGCTCGTGCGGCTCGCCCAGCTGCACGGGGTGCTCACCGATCAGGAGCGTGCGCCCGGCCAGGGCGCTGGCGTCGGCCACGCGCTCGCGCGGCAGGCGCAAGAGCAGGCGGGTGCGCTGCGACAGCAGGCTCACGGGGCCGACGCTGGAACCCTGCACGAGCTTGAGCGGATGGATGCCGGCGCGCGTTTCCTGCGCCAGCCAGGGCAATTCCTGCTGCAGCGCAGCATGCAGCGCCTGCATGTAGTCGCGCGGGACGGTCCGGCCCGCCAGCGGGAAGGCCAGGTCGACGACGCTGGCCGGGGGCAGGTCGTCCGCGAAGCTCATGGCGTGGGGGTCTCCCGCGGCTGTTTGTCGGCCCAGGCCAGCAGCGCCCGGCCCCAGGCCTCGGCCGTGTCGGGGTCGATGTCGAAGATGGTGAAGCGGGATTTCTCCCGGATGCGCGTGCGCAGGAAACTCATGCCACCGGTGTCGAAGTCCACCTGTTGCAACTCGATTTCCTGACCGCCGAGCGGCACCCTGAGTTTGTCCAGCGGGGTGATCTGGGTCATGTCTCCGTCTTTGTTCTGGACGGGACCGGCTGTTGGTCCGCCCCGTCTGTAAGTGCTATTGACGCAATTCCGGGCCGGACCGTCTATAGCCGGGACGGGTGGCGCCATATAACCCTTTTGGGTAGTCCCGCCTACTCAACGAGGGGGATAGCTAAGGCAGCACCCCCGCCCCTAGGATGCACCCGAGAGGCAGAAAAAGGGACCCCAAGAGTCCGGACCCTGCCCGCAGTGCGTGACCGCCGTCGTCAAACACGGCATCCAGGACTTGCGACAAGTTCTAAGACAGGAGACAAGATCATGGCGAAAAAAATGCACGCCACCCCGATGCTCGACGAGCTCGAGAGTGGCCCGTGGCCCAGTTTCGTGACCGGCCTCAAGCGCCTGGCCAAGGACAAGGACTACATGGTGGACCTCATGGGCCAGCTGGAGACGTCCTACCAGACCCGCAAGGGCTACTGGAAGGGCGGCACGGTCGGCGTCTTCGGCTATGGCGGCGGCGTGATCCCGCGCTTCACCGAGCTCAAGGACGAGAACGGCAAGCCGCAGTTTCCGGACGCGGCCGAGTTCCACACCCTGCGCGTGCAGCCGCCGGCCGGCATGCACTACAACACCGACATCCTGCGCAAGATGGCCGACATCTGGGAGCGCCACGGCTCGGGCCTGATCGCCTTCCACGGCCAGTCCGGCGACATCATGTTCCAGGGCGCCAAGACCGACAAGGTGCAGGACGCCTTCGATGAGCTCAACGAACTGGGCTTCGACCTGGGCGGCGCCGGCCCCGCGGTGCGCACCTCCATGAGTTGCGTGGGCGCGGCACGCTGCGAGCAGTCCTGCTACGACGAGGCACGCGCGCACCGCCAGGTGCTCAACACCTTCACCGACGACATCCACCGTCCGGCCCTGCCCTACCAGTTCAAGTTCAAGTTCTCGGGCTGCTCCAACGACTGCATGAACTCGATCCAGCGCTCGGACATGGCGGTGATCGGCACCTGGCGCGACAACATGCGTACCGACGAGGGGCTGGCGCGCAAGTGGTTCGCCAAACACGGCATGAACGAGCTGGTGAACGACGTCATCAACCGCTGCCCGACCAAGACCATCATGCTCAAGGAAGTCAAGGACGTCGCCAAGGGCGACAAGATTTCCAGCGTGAAGATCAACGACACCCAGTGCCTGGAGATCGACAACAGCAACTGCGTGCGCTGCATGCACTGCATCAACGTCATGACCGGCGCCCTGGCCCACGGCACCGACACCGGCGCCACCATCCTGGTGGGCGGCAAGCGCACGCTCAAGATCGGCGACCTGATGGGCACGGTGGTGGTGCCCTTCATGCCGCTCAAGACCGACGCCGACTATCAGCAGCTGGTCGAGCTGGGCCAGAAGGTCATCGACTTCTTCGCCGAGAACGCGCTGGAGCACGAGCGCACCGGCGAGATGATCGAACGCATCGGCCTGGTCAACTTCCTCGAAGGCATCGGCCTGGAGGTGGACGCCAACATGGTCTCCACCCCGCGCACCAACCCCTATGTGCGCGCCGACGGCTGGGACGATGAAGTGGCCAAGATCAACGCGCGCAAGCAGGCGGCCGGCTGAGCGCCGCACGACTGGCCTCATCCATCCTCTGAACGAACGATAACGGGAAGACCACCATGGCCCAAATGCGTACCCCCATCGAGAGCGGCGTGCCGGACAACAAGCCCTACCTGCACCCGACCCTGCTGAAGAACTATGGCAACTGGAAATACCACGACCGGCCGCGCCCCGGCGTGCTGCACCACGTCTCGCACAGCGGCGACGAGGTCTGGTCGGTGCGTGCCGGCACCCAGCGCCAGATGGACGTCTACACCATCCGCAAGCTCTGCGACATCGCCGACACCTACGCCGAAGGCCATGTGCGCTTCACCATCCGCTCCAACATCGAGTTCATGGTGTCCGACCCGAACAAGGTGGCGCCGCTGATCAGCGCACTGGAGGAAAGCGGTTTCCCCGTGGGTGGCACCGGCAACTCGGTCTCCATGATTGCCCACACCCAGGGCTGGCTGCACTGCGACATCCCGGGCACCGACGCCTCGGGCGTGGTCAAGGCCCTGATGGACGAGCTCTACGACGAGTTCAAGCGCGAGGACATGCCCAACCGCGTGCACCTGTCCACGAGTTGCTGCGAGATCAACTGCGGCGGCCAGGCCGACATCGCCATCATCGTGCAGCACACCAAGCCGCCCAAGATCAACCACGACCTGGTGGCCAACGCCTGCGAGCGCCCGGCTGTGGTGGCGCGCTGCCCGGTGGCCGCCATCCGCCCGGCGCTGGTCAACGGCAAGCCCTCGCTGGAAGTGGACGAGAAGAAATGTATCTGCTGCGGCGCCTGCTACCCGCCCTGCCCGCCCATGCAGATCAACGACCCGGAGCACTCCAAGCTGGCCATCTGGGTCGGCGGCAAGAACTCCAATGCGCGCGGCAAGCCCACCTTCATGAAGATGGTGGCCTCGGGCCTGCCCAACAACGCGCCGCGCTGGCCCGAGGTGTCGGAGATGGTCAAGAAGATCCTCTACACCTACAAGGCCGACGCCCGCCCCTGGGAGCGCCTGTCGGACTGGGTGGAGCGCATCGGCTGGCCGCGTTTCTTCGAAAAGTGCGATCTGCCCTTCACCAAGTACCTGATCGACGACTGGCGTGGTTCGCGCGCGAACCTCAACGCGTCGACCCACATCCGTTTCTGAGCACCACAGCCTAACGATCACGACATGAAATTCGGATTACTCGTCAGCGAAGGGCCTTACACCCACCAGGCGTCCGACAGCGCCTACCAGTTCTGCGTCGCGGCCATCGCGAAAGGCCATGAAGTCCAGCGCGTCTTTTTCTACCACGATGGCGTGAACAACGCCACGCGGCTGACGGAGCCGCCGCAGGACGACCGCCACATCGTCAACCGCTGGTCCGAGCTGGCGGAGAAACACAAGGTGGACCTGGTGGTCTGCGTGGCCGCCGCGCTGCGCCGTGGCATCAAGCAGGAGGTGCTGGCCCCGGGCTTTCGCATCTCGGGCCTGGGCCAGCTGGTGGACAGCGGCATCAAGGCCGACCGCCTGGTGACTTTTGGCGACTGACGGGAAAAACAAAATGAAGAAATTCATGTTCATCAACCGCAAGGCCCCCTACGGCACGATCTACGCGCTGGAAAGCCTGGAAGTGGTGCTGATCACCGCCACCTTCGATCAGGACGTGAGCCTGGTCTTCATGGACGACGGTGTCTACGAACTGGCCAAGGGCCAGCAGACCAAGGACATCGGCATCAAGAACTTCTCGCCCAGCTACCGTGCGCTGGAAGGCTATGACGTGGAGAAGCTCTACGTCGACGCCGACTCGCTGAAGGCACGCGGCCTGAGCGAGCAGGATCTGCTGGTGCCGGTGGAAGTGCTGGACACGGCGCAGATGGCCGAACTGATGGCGCAACAGGACGTGGTCCT
>CAUPQO010000038.1:0-20046 GCA_963513295.1 uncultured Hylemonella sp. | reverse complement strand
CGTGCCCAGCAGGAAGTTGCCGCCGAACCAGGCCGAGGAGAAGCCGCCGATGACGGTGAGCGCGGCCGAGGCCATGCAGACCAGGCCGTAGGTGCGCATGCCGGCGGCACGGCCGTGGTAGGCGCGCTCGTAGCCGACCAGCAGGCCCAGCAGCAGGGCGCCCAGCAGGTTGAAGAAGACCAGGACATTGGTCTTGATCATGGGCGTGGTCCAGAAGCTGGCGAGGGTGTCGAAGGT
This sequence comes from uncultured Hylemonella sp., assembly GCA_963513295.1. Lineage (GTDB taxonomy): Bacteria > Pseudomonadota > Gammaproteobacteria > Burkholderiales > Burkholderiaceae_C > Hylemonella. Next base: position 19,809 of record CAUPQO010000038.1, on the reverse strand, counting down.
AGGCATGGTGATCCTGGGGTCCGTGGCGGCAAACCGATGGGCCATTGTGCGGCCGCAGATGCGGCTTGCCAAGCGGCGCGCCGCTGCGGCAGGCTGCAGGTGTTGAGCCGGCGTGCGCCGGTGATGAATAGTCGACAAAACCGCATCCGATTTGACGGCACCGCTTGTCAGGTCCGTTTACCCTGTGAGAGACTGGTCCGCAACAAGACGGAATAGGCCGTGACATGTCGGACATGACGAGGCGCAGGGAACTTCTGGTGGGCATGGGCCTGCTGGGCATGGGTGCCTGGCCGCTTGCTCTGCAGGCCCAGCTGGGGCCATTGGGACGGCCCTTGCAGCTGGGTGTGCTGCCCATCACCAGCACGCGTGTGCTGCTGCGCAACTACGCACCGGTGCAGGCCCATCTGGACCTGGTCCTGGGACAGACGGTCGAACTGGTCACGGCCGCCGACTTCCGGACTTTCCATCTCAACACCCTGCAGGGGCAGTACGACCTTGTGGTGACGGCCTCGCACCTGGGGCGGCAGGCGCAGATGGATGCCGGATGGGTACCGCTGGTCCGGTACACGGCCCAGCACCGGACCCTGCTGGTCAGTGCGCGCGAACGGCCGCTCAAGCAGGTCGATGAACTGAAGGGACGCAGCCTGGCGGGGCCCGATCCGCTGACCCTGGCCGGCACCGAGGCCCAGGACTGGCTGCAGGCCCGCGGGCTGCGGGTGGGGGTGGACTACACCCTGATCGAGACGCCCACCCCCAGCAGCGCTGCCCACGCGCTGATCAATGGCCAGAGCCTGCTGGCCGTCACCACACCACAGGGTATGAAAAACACGCCCGAGCCCCTGCGCGAGCAGGTCACCGTGTTTGCCACGCTGCCCGAACTGCCCAGCCTGCTCTGGCTGGCCCATCCGCGCCTGGCCTCGCAACAGGCCTTGCTGAAAGCATCGCTGCTGGGGCTGAACGAACCTTCCGCCGGCGTGGCTGCATTTTTCGAGGCCACCGGCTACCAGGGAGTGCGGGAGCTGCAGGCCGCGGAGCTCGCGATCGCCGACAAGTACCTGCCGCGTCTGCGGGAAGGCATGAAAGCCGGTCGATGAATTGGTTTCGTACGCGATCGCTTCGCACGAAACTGCTTTTGGCCAGCCTGCTGGTGCAGGCCCTGATGCTGGGCCTGCTCGTGGTCAACAGCGCGCGCATTGCCGGGGACGCCCTGCAGGAGCGCGTCGAGCTCTACAACACCGAGCTGGCAACTCTCCTGAATGCAGCGCTTGCCGCCCCCATGGCCGAGCGGGACTATGCCACCCTGAGCGAGATCCTGGCCGAAGTCCAGCAGGGCGGGCGGGGGGTCACGTACCTGGTGCTGAGTGACCGCAAGGGGCAGCGGGTGGCCGGGGCCGGCTGGCCTGTCGGCCAGGCCTTGCCCGCAGTCCAGGCCCGCCTCGATTTTTCCCGGGCCCGCGGCGAGGTGCTGGACCTGGCACTGGACATCCGGCTCAACAGCCTGCCCTACGGCACCCTGGCTTACGGCCTGTCCATCAAACATCTGAACCGGACCCGAGCCCATCTGCTGCAGCAGAGCCTGCTGATCGGCCTGGGGGGCGTGGCGCTGTCCATGCTTCTTTTGTCGGTATTGGCCTATTTCCTCACGCGTCACCTCAGTCACCTGAGCGCGGCGAGCGCGCGCGTGGTCGAGGGGGATTTCAGCGTCCGTCTGCCGGTGGAATCCGGCGACGAGGTCGGGCAGCTGACCCAGACCTTCAACCGGATGTCCGAGGCCGTGGAGGAGCGGATCGCGGCACTGAGCGCCAGCGAGGCGCGTTTCCATGCGATTGCCGACTACACCTATGCCTGGGAGAGCTGGTTTGACGAAACCGGCCGGTTGCTCTGGGTGAACCCCTCGGTCGTCAACGTCACAGGGTATGCGCCGGCCGAATGCATGGTGATGCCGGATTTCCCGGCCTGCCTGGCCGAGACTGGGGATCGCCTCGCCCTGGACCATGCCCTGCAGGACGCATTGCAGGGGCACGGCGAGCGCTTCGAGTTCCGGCTGCGCCACCGCCACGGGCACCTGGTCTGGGTGGCCATGTTCTCGCAGATCATCCTGGGGCCACGGCAGGAAAAAATCGGGGTGCGCACCAGCATGCTGGACATCACGCAGCGGCGTCAGGCCGAGGGGGCGCTACAGGTGGCACTGGTGGACCTGAAGGTGGCCGACGAATCCCGGCGCCATTACCTGGCGGGCCTGGAAGAGGAACGCGCCAGGCTGCTGGCCCTGCTGGGGGCCATGAACCTGGGCATCCTGTTTGTCACGGCGGACAACCAGGTCAAGTACTACAACCCGACCTTCCTGCGGATCTGGATGATCTCCGAGGAGATCGAACTGGTCGGCAAATCCGCCAACGAGGTGCTGGACTACTCCAGCAACGAGCTGTCCCGCCCCGACCATTTCTCGCGTCACCTGCTCGAGGTGCTGGAGACGCACGAGATGTCCAGCAGCTTCGAGATCACCATGAGCGACGGCCGGGTGGTGACCCAGCTGTCCTATCCGGTGCGCGATGCGGACGGGCGCTTCATCGGCCGGCTTTGGATCTACGAGGACGTGACCCGGGAGCGCCAGACCGCCCAGCAGTTGATCTACCTGGCCGAGCGCGACGCGCTGACCGGCCTGTACAACCGGCGTCGTTTCGAGGACGAGCTGGCGCGTTTCCTCAAGGATTCCGAGCGGCATCAGCGCCAGGGCGCGCTGCTGTTCTTCGACCTCGACGAGTTCAAGTACATCAACGACACCTTCGGCCACCGCGCCGGCGACTCGGTACTGATCCGGGTGGCCGGGGAGGTGGGGGCGCTGACGCGCAAGAACGAGGTTTTCAGCCGGCTCGGCGGCGATGAATTCGGCGTGCTCATCCCCGACGCCTCGGAGGAGGATGCCATCCATCTGGCCGAGCGTATCGTGCGGGCCGTTTCCCAGATTCCGTTCCGCCTGGAGGGGCAGAACCTGCGGCTGACGACCAGCCTGGGCATCGCGCACTATCCGAAAAACGCCGGCAATGCCGAGGAGCTCATCGCCCATGCCGATGCCGCGATGTACCAGGCCAAGGAGTCGGGCAAGAACGCCTGGAGCGTCTACCGGCCGGAGCGCGATGCCTCGCGCGAGATGATCACCCGGCTGAACTGGAATGACCGCATTGCGCGCGCCTTCGAGAAGGACCTCTGGCGCCTGCATTTCCAGGGTGTCTACCATGCGGACAGCGGCAAGCTCTCGCATCTGGAGGTACTGATCCGGATGGTGGACGAGACCGACACCACGCGCCTGATCATGCCCGGGCATTTCATCCCCTACGCGGAAAAGAACGGGAAGATCCTGGACATCGACCGCTGGGTGCTGCGCCAGAGCATCGACCTGCTGGCGCGACGGCCTCACATGCCACCCCTGGCGGTCAACATCTCGGGCCGTTCCTTCGACCAGCCGGCCCTGCCGCATTTCATCGCGGAAGAACTCAGGCAGCAGGGGGTCGCCCCGGGGCGCCTGCTGGTGGAACTGACGGAAACCTCGGCGGTCTCCGACCTGCAGGACGCGGAGCGTTTCATCGAGGCCCTGCGCAAGACCGGCTGCGGCACCTGCCTGGAAGACTTCGGCACCGGCTTTGCCTCCTTCGCCTATCTCAAGCACCTCAAGGTCGATCTGCTCAAGATCGATGGCCTGTTCATCCGCGACCTGCCCAATGACCGTGACAACCAGGTCTTTGTCAAGTCCATCGTCGACGTGGCCCGTGGCCTGGGCAAACGCACGGTGGCCGAGTTCGTGGAAAACGCGGAGACCGTGGCGATGCTGCGGCGTTTCGGGGTCGACATGGTCCAGGGTTCTCACCTGGACAAGCCCCAGGAGCAGCATCCCGCGGTCGACCGGCCCGCCACATAGGCCTGCGCGGCGTAAGCGCAATATTGGGGTGTACCTCGTGCGAGCGGGTAAAAACGTACACTTCAGGGTTGCCCTCCCCCGTCCCCATGAACGCCCCTGTCGACGTCTCCCTCTTTCCGCGCGCCGCCAAACCGCTGACCAGCTACCGCAAGTACTGGGCCGCGCGCTTCGGCACGGCCCCCTTCCTGCCCATGAGCCGCCAGGAGATGGACAAGCTGGGTTGGGACAGCTGCGACATCATCCTGGTCACCGGCGACGCCTATGTGGACCACCCGAGCTTCGGCATGGCTGTGATCGGCCGGGTGCTGGAGGCCCAGGGCTTTCGCGTGGGCATCATTGCCCAGCCCGACTGGCAGAGCGCCGACCCCTTCAAGGTGCTGGGCAAGCCCAATCTGTTCTGGGGCGTGACGGCCGGGAACATGGATTCCATGATCAACCGCTACACGGCGGACCGCAAGATCCGCAGCGACGACGCCTACACCCCGGGCGACGTGGGCGGCAACCGGCCGGACCGCGCGGCCATCGTCTACAGCCATCGCTGCCGCGAGGCCTACCCCGAGGTGCCCATCGTGCTGGGCGGCATCGAGGGCTCGCTGCGCCGCATCGCGCATTACGACTACTGGAGCGACAAGGTGCGCCGCTCCATCGTGGTGGACAGCAAGTGCGACCTGCTGCTCTACGGCAATGCCGAGCGGGCCCTGGTCGAGGTGGCGCACCGCATCGCGGCACGCGAGCCGGTGCAGCAGATCACCGACGTGCGCGGCACGGCTTTCGTGCAGCGCCACAGCCCCGAGGGCTGGTTCGAGATCGACTCGACCGAGGTCGACACCCCGGGCCACGTCGAAGAGCACATCAATCCCTACCAGACCACGTCCGAGCAGGCCGCGGCTCAGGGGCAGTCCTGTAGCAAGGAAGAGGGCGGTTCCACGCCCGGCGTGAACCCGGCCATCCAGCCGCTGACCTTCATGGCCAACCCGGCGCTGATGGGCAAGGGCTCGATCCGCCGCCTGCCACGTGAGCGTTGCGTGATCCGCCTGCCCAGCTACGAGCAGGTCAAGTCCGACGCGGTGCTTTATGCGCACGCCAACCGCGTGCTGCACCTGGAGACCAACCCCGGCAATGCACGCGCCTTGGTGCAGGCGCATGGCGAGGGCACGACCGCGCGTGACGTCTGGATCAATCCGCCGCCGATTCCGCTGACCACGGCCGAGATGGACTACGTCTTCGGCCTGCACTACGCCCGCAGCCCGCACCCGGCTTATGCCGACGAGCACGGCAGCCATGACGGTGCCACCAAGATCCCGGCCTGGGAGATGATCCGCTTCAGCGTGAACATCATGCGTGGCTGCTTCGGCGGCTGCACCTTCTGCTCCATCACCGAGCACGAGGGCCGCATCATCCAGAGCCGCTCGGAAGATTCGGTGATCCAGGAGATCGAGGACATCCGCGACAAGGTCACGGGTTTCACCGGCGTCATCTCCGATCTGGGCGGCCCCACGGCCAATATGTACCGCATCGGCTGCAAGTCACCCGAGATCGAGGCGGCCTGCCGCAAGCCCAGCTGCGTCTACCCGGGCATCTGCCAGAACCTGAACACCGACCACAGCGCGCTGATCCACATGTACCGGCGTGCCCGCGCGCTCAAAGGGGTCAAGAAAATCCTGATCGGCTCGGGCCTGCGCTACGACCTGGCGGTGAAGTCGCCCGAGTACGTGAAGGAGCTGGTGCAGCACCACGTGGGCGGCTACCTGAAGATCGCGCCCGAACACACCGAGGGCGGCCCGCTCTCGAAGATGATGAAACCCGGCATCGGCAGCTATGACAAGTTCAAGCAGATGTTCGAGAAGTTCAGCGCGGAAGCGGGCAAGAAGCAGTACCTGATCCCCTACTTCATCGCGGCCCACCCGGGCACCAGCGATGAGGACATGATGAACTTGGCGCTGTGGCTGAAGAAGAATGGTTTCCGTGCCGACCAGGTGCAGACCTTCTATCCCAGCCCCATGGCCACGGCCACGGCCATGTACCACACGGGCCTCAACACCCTCAAGGGCGTGCACCGTGACGAGCGGGGCGAGAAGGTGGACATCGTGCGCGGCGAGAAACGCCGCCGCCTGCACAAGGCCTTCCTGCGCTACCACGATCCGAACAACTGGCCGCTGCTGCGCGAGGCGCTCAAGACCATGGGCCGCTCCGACCTGATCGGCAATGGCAAGCAGCACCTGATCCCGACCTTCCAGCCGCTGACCGACGGTGGCTACCAGAGCGCGCGGCGCAAGAATTCCACGCCTTCGGCGGCCAAACCGGCCGCGAAAACACCGGCCAAGGGCCGCATCCTGACGCAGCACACCGGCCTGCCGCCGCGCGAGAACGGCAGCGCCAAGGCCAAGCCGGCGCGCAAGCCGCGCTGAATCAGTTTCTGGGCAAGGTGTGCAGCGGCAGGTCCAGCCGCTGTGCCAGTGCATCCAGCGTGCGGCGCGGCTGCTGCGCAAACCAGTTTTCCAGCGCCTTGCGGGTGGCCGGTGCCAGCATGTGGGACGTCTTCAGTCCGGCTGCCGCGCACAGGGCCTGCGCGAAATGCGGCTCCAGCGCGGCCACGGCCACGCGGCCATCCTTGCAGGCATAAACGCGGTAGCCGGCATGGGCGCCGCCCACCGATCCCTTCGCCGTGGTCAGGCCCCAATGGCGTGGCCGGGCGAGCCAGGCCGCGGCATCCGTCAGGGCCACTTCATGCCGCGTGCCCATCCCGTTTTTCTGCCGCAGCATCAGGGCCTGCAGCACGGCTTCGCTGGCGAGCAGGGCGCCACCCATGTCGGCAAACAGGGTGGGGGGCAGGCTCAGGCCACTGAGCAGATCCTGCTCGGCCATATAGGTCAGGTCATGCCCCGGGATTTCGGCCAGGGGGCCCGGTGCACCGACGATGGTCACCAGGCACAGGCCGGGATACTGCCGGTGCAGGGCGGTCCAGGCTAGGCCCAGGCGCTTGAGTGCCGAGGGCCGGAAGGATGTCAGCAGCACGTCGGCGCGGGCCAGCTCACGCTGCAGGATCTTGCGGCCGGCCTCCATCTTGAGGTCAGCCTGCAACACGCGCACGCCGGCGTGCAGGTCGGCATAGGCCTGCGCCTGGTAGACCTGCATGGGGTCGCCGGTGGGGGGTTCGAGCTTGACGCAGGCCGCGCCCATGGTACGCAGGCGCATAAGAGCAGCGGGGCCCGGCAGGTTCAGGGCCAGGCTGAGGACGCGGAGACCGCGCAGCGGCTTGCGCGCCGAAGCGGGTCGGGGCGCGGGCGAGGAGGGAGGGGTCTGGGCTGGCATGACCCGGTTGTAACCCGAAAGCTGGCCGATCGGCCAGCTTTCGGGCGACCGCATCGGCGGTGCCGGTCAGAACGGCAGGCCGACGTAGTTTTCGGCCAGCGAGCCCAGCGCCTTCTCGGACGAGAACAGGTAGTCCAGCTCCGTCTGTGCCAGCTTCTGGTCGTAGGCCAGGCTGTCCGGGAAGGTGTGCAGCATGGTGGTCATCCACCAGGAGAAGCGCTGCGCCTTCCAGATCCGGGCCAGGGCCTTGGCAGAGTAGTTCTCCAAGCCGGAGTCGTCCCCGTTCTTGTAGTGCGCGACCATGGCGTGGTACAGGTAATAGATGTCGGACGCGGCGCTGTTGAGGCCACGCGCGCCGGTGGGCGGCACGATATGCGCGGCATCACCGGCCAGGAACAGGTTGCCGTAGCGCATCGGCTCGGCCACGAAGGAGCGCAGTGGCGCGATCGACTTCTCGATCGAGGGGCCGGTGATCAGGCGTTCGGCCACGTCGGCGGGCAGACGGCGCTTGAGCTCGGCCCAGAAGGCCTCGTCGGACCAGTCCTCGACGGTGTCGGAGAGCGGCACCTGGATGTAGTAGCGCGAGAGCACCTGCGATCGCAGCGAGCACAGCGCAAAGCCGCGGTCGTGCTTGGCGTAGATCAGTTCCGGCGACACCGGCTTCGTGCGCGAGAGCACGCCCAGCCAGCCGAAGGGATAGACTTTCTCGTATTCCTTGAGCACGTCGCGCGGGATGGACTTTCGGCTCACGCCGTGGAAGCCGTCGGCGCCGATGACGTAGTCGCAGTCGATGCGCACCACCTCATCGCCCATGCGGTAGGTCACGTAGGGCTTGTCGCTCTTGAGTTCGTGCGGCTGCACGTCTTCGGCGTTGTGGATCACCACCCCGTTCATCCTGTCACGGGCCTCGTACAGGTCACGCGTCAGCTCGGTCTGGCCGTACACCACCACCGAGCTGCCGCCGCTGTACTTGTGCAGGTCCACGCGCCGCATCGTGCCGTTGTCGGAGATGTGGAAGCCATCGTGGATCTCGCCTTCGCGGTCCATGCGTTCACCGCACTGGGCCTCTCGCATGAGCTTGGCAAAACCGTGCTCCAGCACGCCGGCGCGGATGCGTGAGAGGACATATTCGCGGCTCTGGCGCTCGAGGACGACGGTGTCGATACCCTTGAGATGCAAGAGCTGGGACAGCATCAAGCCGGAAGGCCCGCCGCCAATGATGGCTACCTGGGTACGCATGGGAACTCCTGATGGGAATGTCGATGCACCAAGAATAGACAGCACGGCGATGGAATACATCCCTTGATTCCCGTCAATGCGCGATGATCGCCATTTATGTGCGATGATCGCGCAAATAGTGGAATCCCCATGATCGCCAAATCCGACCTGATCGAAGGCATGGCCAAGGGCATGGCCGTGCTGGAGAGCTTCGACACCGAGCGCCAGCGACTCAACGCCACGCTGGCCGCGCAGCGTGCCGGCATCACACGTGCCGCAGCGCGCCGCCATCTGCTGACGCTGGCCCACCTGGGCTACCTGGAGACCGACGGCAGTTACTTCTGGCTGTCCAGCAAGGTGCTGCGTTTTTCCGGCAGTTACCTGGCCTCGTCACGCCTGCCGCGGGTGCTGCAGCCGGCGCTGGAGCGCCTGGCCGCCCAGACCGGCCAGGCCTATTCGGCCGTGGTGCCCAACGGCGACGAGGTGGTGATCGTGGCACGCAGCAGCGACGTGCGCCGCAGCGCCGCCGACGGCCTGCCGCAGCTCATGGCCTACGGCCTGCACCTGGGGGCCCGGCTGCCGGCGCACGCCACGTCCACCGGGCGCGTGCTGCTGGCGGCCTTGCCGCGCCCCGAGTTCCAGGCCTGGATGAAGGGGCGCCTGCTGGAGCGCCTGACCTTGCACACCGTGACCGAGCCGCGCCAGTTCCGCGCCCTGATCGAGCTGGTGCGGCGGGACGATTTCTGCCTCAGCAGCGAAGAACACGAACTGGGCGTGCATGCCCTGGCAGTCCCCCTGCGCAACCTGCAGGGCCGCACCGTGGCGGCCCTCAATGTGGTGGCCTCCACCGCGCGATTGTCCGGGGCGACCATGCAGAGCGAATTGCTGCCCATGCTCTGGGAAGCGGCGCGGGAAGTGCGCCCGCTGCTCTGATATCTGTATGCAATTGAAACAATCCGCATCCGGCCCGCGCTTGTGCGTGGCTTGCGGTATATATTGAAAAAGGTATTCTGCATGCCTGATTTGCATCACACACAAGGAGTCCCCATGAAACGCCTGTCCCTTTTTATCGCCTTGGCCTTGGTCCTGCCCAGTGCCTGGGCCCAGCTCAAGCCTTGCGACGAGCTGAAGGCCGAAATCGCGGCCAAGATCGATGCCAATGGCGTCAAGAACTACACGCTGGAGATCGTGCCCAACGAGCAGGTCGGTGACCGCAAGGTGGTGGGCAGCTGCGAAGGCGGTGCCAAGAAGATCGTCTACGTGCGCAACTGAACCGAAGCAGATTCAGTCACACATCGCCGCCAGTCTCTGGCGGCGATTTTTTTTGCCCGCTCCGGGTTTGCATCGCTTACAAATCCACTCCAAGCAGGCGGAGATGCCAGGGCCGGCACTGCAGAATGATGCTCACCATGTTTTCCCTGTTCCGCAAGCGCCGCAGTGCCAGCCCGGAGACCCTCAGCCCCAATTCCATGCTGCCGCGACGCATGGACCTGGAGGAGCGCAAGGCTTTCCGGCGTGAGCTGCTGGACCGGGTGATCCGTGAGGTCCTGCAGGACCTGGAGGTGACCGCCGGCATGTACCGTTTGCGCATCATGCCGCTGGACATGCGGCATCACTGTTTCGTCGCCATGATCGACGTGGGCCGGCATTTCCAGCCCAGGCATGCCGGCCGCGCCTGGGATGATCCCGAGACGGAAAGCTGGATCCGAAAGCGCGCGTATGAGCGCTTCGGCCTGCAGCTCGAAGCCATCTACTGGCGCAGCGGTGCCAGCCTGGAGACCTCTCGGTCGAGCACCCTGGCCACGGCCGGACCGGTGCATCCGCACTACCAGCTGGTCTCGGAAGAGGAAAAGCAGGCCCTGATGGAAGCCATCCGGCAAGGCAGTGAAAGGCCGGTGCTGCACGTGGGTGACTGGGAATACCAGACCGACATGGCGCCGCTGGACGACAGCGTAGCGCGGCGTCAGCGCTGAGGCGAGCCGGCAGGACGGCCTCAGTCTCTCAGTCCAGCGCCATGGCCGGGGGACGCGTGCGATAGAACTTCAGCGGGATGGCTTCGGCCTCGCGTTCGGCCTGGTTCAGCACCGATTTTTTCATCCTGCCCACCACGTGCATCTCGCAGGGTTTGCAATCGAAGCGCAGCGTGAGCTTTTCCTTGCCGTTGACCAGGGTCAGCGGCTCGGCGCGCACCGTGCCCTGCACCCCGGTCACGCCCTTGGCCTGCTTGGGGCACAGGCTGAGCGAGAAGCGCACGCAGTGCTTGGTGATCATCAGGCTGACTTCACCTTCTTCTTCGTGGCTCTCATAGGCGGCGGCGATGACCTTCACGCCGTGTTTCGCATAGAAGTCGCGCGCCTTTTCGTTGAACACATTGGCAAGATAGGTCAGCGTGTCTTCAGGGTAGGCCACGGGCGGCTCCACCGGTGTGGCGCGTGGCGGGCGTTGGTAGGCGGTGGCGCGCGCGGCTTCCAGCGCGGCCACGGCATCACGGCGCAGGGCGTTGAGCGTGGAGGCGGGGACGAACCAGGGCTGGGCCAGTGCCAGCGTGATGTCCAGGGGTTCGAAGATCGTGGCGCCGAAACGGCCCAGCTGCTCGCGCAGGGTGTGCTCGGCCTGGGCCGGGTTCTTCGCGGCTTCCTTGGCCACGGCGACGGCGGCGCTGCCCGTGTGGCCGTCTTCGTCGGTCAGCTCCAGCGCGAAGCCGCTGGCGGTCTCCTCCAGTCGGGCCCAGAGGCCGATGCGGCGCTCGCTGGACTTCTTCTCCAGCATCCGCACCCAGTTCATGTCACGGTTGCGGTTCAGCTCGGTACCCTTGCGCAGGTCCTTGAAACCGACCATCGGGTCTTTCGGGTACACGCGCCACTGGTCCACCGCCAGCGCACTGGCCGGTTCCGCGCGGTTGATGGCCAGGCCCACCAGTTCCTTCTGCAGGTCGTAGTAGCACAGGCCGTCGCCGTTGTGCAGCACGGTGCCAGGCTCGGAGACGGTGAGCTCGACGAAATCGGGGCCGACCTTGCTGACGTAGCCCAGGTGCCGGCCCGGGTTCTTGGGGGTGTCGAAGGCGCCGATATCCTCCTTGCGGCCCTGCACGAAGTAGTCGGTGAACTCGCGGTTGAAGTTCTGGTCAGGATCGGGCGTGAAGCTGAAGCTGGTCTTGCCGCTCGACGCACGCGCCAGCTCGGGGCGGGCTTCCAGCAGCTCGTCGAAGAGCTTGCGGTAGTGCGCCGTGATGTTCTTGACGTAGGCCAGGTCCTTGTAGCGGCCCTCGATCTTGAAGCTGCGGATGCCGGCGTCGACCAGGGCGGCGAGATTCTCGCTCTGGTTGTTGTCCTTCATCGAGAGCACGTGCTTGTCGTGGGCGACGAAGCGGCCCTGGTTGTCCATGACCTGATAGGGCAGGCGGCAGGCCTGCGAGCAGTCGCCGCGGTTGGCGCTGCGACCGGTGTGGGCGTGGCTGATGTAGCACTGGCCGCTGTAGGCCACGCACAGCGCGCCGTGCACGAAGAACTCCAGGGTGCAGCGCGCCGGGTCCATCCGGTCGCGGATGGCCTGGATCTGCTGCAGCGTGAGTTCGCGCGCCAGCACCAGCTGGCTCAGGCCGGCATCCTGCAGGAAACGCGCTTTTTCGGGCGTGCGGATGTCGGTCTGGGTGCTGCCATGCAGCTGGATGGGCGGCAGGTCTATCTCCAACAGGCCCATGTCCTGGATGATGAGAGCGTCGACACCGGCATCAAAGAACTGCCAGGCCAGCTTGCGCGCCGGCTCCAGTTCGTCGTCGCGCAGGATGGTGTTGAGCGTGACGAAGATGCGGCTGTTGTAGCGGTGCGCGTGCTGCACCAGGCGGGCGATGTCCTGGACCGAGTTGTCGGCCGAACTGCGCGCGCCGAAGGAAGGGCCGCCGATGTAGATGGCATCGGCGCCGTGGTTGATGGCTTCGATGCCGATGTCGGCGGTGCGGGCCGGCGACAGGAGTTCGAGCTGGTGCTGGAGCAGGGACATGCCCGGATTATCCCAGCGCCGCCGGCGCCTTGCAGCAGCAGGAAAAACGGCGCCCGCAGGCGCCGCCGGAAACGGTCCATGGGGCTCAGAAGTCGACTTTTTCCCCGGGCTCGACCTTGAGCATCTTGTTCGCCTCGTTGCCCAGCGCGGCCGAGAACTCGGCCGTGGTGCCGCGCAGCACGGGGATGGTGCCGTAGTGGATGGGCAGGGCGTATTTGGGCTTGAGGTAGTTCTTCACGGCGTAGGCGGCATCGGCCGGGCTCATGACGAAGTGGCCACCGATCGGGATCAGCAGCAGGTCCGGCTTGTAGTACTCGCCGATGAACTTCATGTCGCCGAACAGGCCGGTATCACCCATGTGGTAGACCTTGAAGCCGTTCTCCATCTCGATGATGAAACCCACGGGTTCGCCGCCCACGTGCACCTCCTCCTTGGTGGTGGCCGGGTTCTTCCAGACGAACTCGGACGAATGCTCGGCATGCGTGGCGGTGATCTTCACGCTGTTGGGACCGAAAGGCATGATGGTGCCGCCCTTGCCGAAACGCGGCGCCAGGTCGACCGGCAGCACGCCCAGGGTGGCGATGGTCTGGTTCATGCCGGCCGGACCGTACATGGGAACCTTGTGCATCTTGGCCAGGTCCGGGGCGTCGGCCACGTGGTCGAAGTGGGCATGCGTGACCAGTACCAGGTCGATCTTGCCCAGCGCTTCGAGGTTCTTGAAGCTGGCCGGCGTTTTGGGGTTGGTGCGCAGCCAGGGGTCGATCATGATGACCTTGCCGCCGGGTGTGGTGATGCGTACGCTGGCCTGTCCCAGCCACAGCACTTCGGTCTTGCCGTTTTGTGCGCTGGCGCCCAGGGCCCCCAGCAGCATGCTGGTGGCGAGGGCGGCTTTCATGAATCGATGGAGCAGGGTGGTCGGCATGCGGGATTCTCCTGGGCAGTGGGGGTGAGGGATGCTGGGCGTGCTGCCTGCATTGAACACAGGCCCATCGCCGGCGTCAAGCGAGCAAACCCCGCGACGTGTGAGTGCGGGGCATAAAAAAACGCGGCCAGGGCCGCGTTTTTCCGTGCTGTCGTCAGGGTTTATTCGATCTTGGCCTTGCTGCGCAGATCGTCCTGGAACTTGATCAGTTTCTGCTGGCCCAGCTGCTGGGTGATCTGCGGCTTGATCTCGTCGATCTTGGGCAACTGGGCTTCGCGCACGTCGTCCAGGCGGATCACGTGGTAGCCGAACTGGGTCTTGACCGGGGTCTCGGTGTATTTGCCCTTGGCCAGCGCGACCATGGCGTCCGAGAACTCCTTGACGTAGTTGCCGGCCGCGGCCCAGTCCAGGTCGCCGCCGTTGGCGCCGGAGCCCGGGTCCTTGGACTGCTTCTTGGCGATGGCGTCGAACTTGGCGCCCTTCTTGAGCTGGGCGATGATGGCCTTGGCTTCGGCTTCCTTCTCGACCAGGATGTGGCGGGCACGGTATTCCTTGCCGGCATTGGCGGCGACGAACTTGTCGTACTCGGCCTGGACTTCGGCGTCGGTGATGGCGTTGGTCTTCTGGAAGTTCGCCACCAGGTCACGGATCAGCAGGGAGTCACGCGTGAATTCCATCTGCGCCTTGAATTCGGCGCTGGCGTCCAGGCCCTGCTTCTGGGCTTCCTGCACCAGCAGCTCGCGGTCGATCACGGCCTTCTTGAGCTCTTCCATCATGTCAGGCGTGATCTGGCGGCCCGAGCGGGCGAACTGCTGGGCCAGGGCGTCCACGCGCGCCAGCGGAATCGGCTTGCCATTGACGATGGCCAGGTTTTGCGCCTGAGCCGGGGCAGCCAGGGCGCCCATCAGCGTGGCAAGGGCCAGGGCCGGGAGTATCAGCTTGTTCATCATTGCATCCTAGGAAAACGACGGGGGGACATCGGGGGAAGGCAGGCCAGGGGCGCTCAGTGTGTCTCGATCGCGAGCGCATGCACGCCCTGGGCTATGAAATCCTGCAGCGCATCATACACAAGGCGATGCCGCGCCACGCGTGACAGTTCTGTAAAAAAGGGTGAAGCAATGCGCACCCGAAAGTGGGTGCCGTAGGGCGTGCCGTTGGAGCCGGTGTGACCGGCATGTGCCGCGCTTTCGTCGATGACTTCCAGCACGCTGGGCTGCAGTTTCTCCTGCAGCCGCGCCGCCATCTGGGCGGCCAGTCCGGACAGGTCTTGTGTCATGGAATTCAGGCCTCGTCCGTCTTCAGGTAGCGGGCGATGTACAGGCCCTGGCCGACGATGAAGACCAGAGGGAAGGCGTAGCCCCAGAGCTTGAAGTTGACCCAGGCCTCGGTGCTGTAGAAGGCTGCCACGTAGCCGTTGAGGGCGGCCATGAAGGCGCAGTAGACGATCCAGGCCACGTTCAGGCGCATCCAGACGGCGTCGGGCAGCTCCAGCTGGCTGCCCAGCAGCAGCTTGAGGAAGTTCTTCCCCATGCCCCACAGGGCCACGGCCAGGGCGATGGCCATGGCGGCGTAGAGCACGGTGGGTTTCCATTTGATGAAGCGCTCGTCCTGCAGGAACAGGGTGAGCGCGCCGAAGACCAGGATCAGCGCCAGCGTGATCTTCTGCATGGTCTGCAGCTTGCGGTCGATGGCGTACATGATGGCGGTCTGCAGCACGGTGGCGGCCATCAGCACGCCGGTGGCCACATAGATGTCGTAGAACTTGTAGGCGCCGAAGAACAGCAGGATGGGGAAGAAGTCGATCAGGATTTTCATGGGGAATTCAGTTGCAGCCCCGGATTATCGGGGGCGCAGCCCTCAAGGCTTGTGTTCCAGCGCCGCCGAGTTCATGCAGTAACGCAGGCCGGTGGGGGTGGGGCCGTCCTCGAAGACGTGGCCCAGATGGGCGCCGCACTGCGCACAGACCGTTTCGACACGGACCATGCCATGGCGCATGTCGCGCCGCTCCTCGATGGCATGGGGCTCAGCCGGCTCGGAAAAGCTGGGCCAGCCGCAGCCGGCGTCGAACTTGGTCTCGGCCTCGAACAGGCGCGCGCCGCAGCAGACGCAGTCATAGTGGCCGGGCTGCCAGAAGCTCTCGTAGCGCCCCGTGAACGGACGTTCGGTGGCCGCATGGCGCGTGACCTGGTAGGCGCCGGGCTCGGCATGTTTGGCGGCCAGCAGGGCCTTCCACTCTTCGGCGGTTTTCTGGATGGCGTAACTCATATGAACAAGGTCAGGATGAACAGCTGATTTCGATGGAGGATGCCCACTCGGGCGGGAAGCCGGCCTCAGCCTCGTGGCCGGGGTGTTCATCATAAGGATGCGCCAGCAAGGCCAGAAGTTTCGTGACCCCGGAAAAATCCTTGGTCCCAGCCTGCCGTATGGCCAGTTCGCCCAGATGGTTGCGCAGCACGAACTTGGGGTTGCAACGCAGCATGCTGGCCGAAGCCTGCTGCCGGTCTTGCTGTGCCAGCCGCGCCTCATAACGGTGCAGCCAGGCGTCGCAGGCCGTGCGGTCCAGGAACAGGTCGCGCACGGACGCGGCCTGGCCATCGGCGGCGAAGTGGCTGAGGCGGCGCCAGAAGATGGTGTGGTCGGTCTTTTCCTGCGCCAGCAGGCGTAGCGTGTCTTCGACCAGTTCGCGGTCGCCATCCGCTTGCTGCGCCAGGCCCAGCTTGGCCCGCAGGCGTGTTTCCAGTTCGGCCGGGTAGCGCTCGCGGTAGGACTCCAGCGCGGCCAGGGCCAGTTCCTGCTCGCCGATCAGGGGCAGCAGGGCTTGGCCCAGGCAGAACAGGTTCCAGTAGGCGATATTGGGCTGGCGGGCAAAGGCGTAACGGCCCTGGGTGTCGGAGTGGTTGCAGATGTGGGCCGGGTCGTAGCCGTCCAGGAACTGGAAGGGGCCGTAGTCCAGCGTCAGGCCCAGGATGCTCATGTTGTCGGTGTTCATGACACCATGGCAGAAGCCCACGGCCTGCCATGAGGCCAGCAGGGCGGCAGTGCGCTCGCTGACGGCTTCGAGCAGGGCGGCGTAGGCGTTGCCGGCAAACTTCGGCGTGCCGCGGCAGGCCGGGTAATGGTGGTCGATGACGAAATCGGCCAGGCGGCGCAGTTCTTCGGGCTGCTCGTTGGCGGCGAAATGCTCGAAATGGCCGAAGCGGATGAAACTGGGCGCCACGCGCGTCACCACGGCCGCGGTCTCGATCTCCTCCCGGCGCACCGCGGCATCCGAGCCGGTGACGCACAGGGCGCGTGTGGTGGGGATGCCCAGGCCGTGCATGGCCTCGCTGCAGAGAAACTCGCGGATGCTGGAGCGCAGCACGGCGCGGCCGTCGCCCATGCGCGAGTAGGGCGTGCGACCGGCACCCTTGAGCTGCAGCTCCAGGCCGCTCTCGGTTTCCCCCAGCAGCAGGGCGCGACCGTCACCCAGCTGCCCGGCCCAGACGCCGAACTGGTGGCCGCTGTAGACCGTGGCCACCGGGTGGCCACCGGCCAGCGGGCGGTTGCCGCTGAGGGCCTGCAGCAGGTCCTCCGATTCAGTCCAGTTCTCGGGCAGGCCGAGCGCCTGGCCCACGCTGCGGCTCTGGCCGACCCAGTAGGGGGCGGGCAGGGGTTGCGGGGGCAGGGCGGTATGGAAGGCCGGGCCGAGGGCGGCATAGCGGTTGACCCAGCGCAGGCCGGTGTTGACGGCAGTTTTTCCGTCCTGGGGAGCTTCGGTGACAACAGACATGGGCTGATTGTCACGCAGTGGACGATCTCTGGCCCCGATCAGGGACTTACCCTCGGTGGACAGGCCATTTGCTTGCGCGATACTGTTCGAGAGAGAGCACAGAAAGCAAAAGGAGACCTGTCCATGCTCGGATTGATGCAAAACCAGCCGCTGCTGATTTCTTCCCTGATCGACTTTGCCGAACGGCACCACGGCGACGGCGAGATCGTCTCGCGCCGGGTGGAAGGTGACATCCACCGTTACCACTGGCGCGACGTGGCCGTGCGCGCGCGCCGGGTGGCCAACGCGCTCGACGCAATGAAGCTGCAGTTCAGCGACCGCGTGGCCACGCTGGCCTGGAACGGCTACCGCCACCTGGAACTGTATTTCGGCGTCAGCGGTTCGGGCCGGGTGCTGCACACCATCAACCCGCGACTGCACCCCGACCAGATCGCCTGGATCGCCAACCACGCCGAGGACCAGGTGCTGTGTTTCGACCTGACTTTCCTGCCCATCATCCAGGCGGTACACGCCAAATGCACCACGGTGAAGCACTGGATCGCGCTGTGTGACGCCGACAAGCTCCCCAAGGGCTCGGGCATCCCCGGCCTGCAGAGCTACGAAGCCTGGATGGGTGCCCAGCCTGACACGTATCGGTGGCCCGAATTCGACGAGAACTCAGCCTCCAGCATGTGCTACACCAGCGGCACCACGGGCAACCCCAAGGCGGCCCTGTACAGCCACCGCTCGACCATCCTGCACGCCTATGCGGCGGCCTTGCCCGACGTGATGTGCCTGAGCGCGCGCGATTCGGTGCTGCCGGTGGTGCCCATGTTCCACGTCAATGCCTGGGGCATCCCATATTCGGCCGCGCTGACCGGCGCCAAGCTGGTCTTCCCGGGCCCGGCGCTGGACGGGAAATCGATCTACGAACTGATCGAGGCCGAGCGCGTGAGCTACGCCGCCGGCGTGCCCACCATCTGGCAGATGCTGCTGGGTCACATGAAACCCGGCGGCCTGAAATTCTCCACACTCAAGCGTACGGTCATCGGCGGCTCGGCCTGCCCGCCGGCCATGATCACCGCTTTCCGCGAGGAATACGGCGTAGAGGTTCTGCACGCCTGGGGCATGACCGAGATGTCGCCGCTGGGCACCCTGTGCACGCTCAAGAACAAGCACCTGACGATGCCCGAATCCGAGCAGATGAAGATCCGCCTCAAGCAGGGGCGCGCCATCTTCGGCGTGGACATGAAGATCGTCGATGCCGATGGCAAGGAACAGCCCTGGGACGGCAAGGCCTATGGCGACCTGCTGGTGCGCGGCCCCTGGATCCTGCGCGAGTATTTCAAGGGCGAAGGCGGCAATCCGCTGGACCGGGACGGCTGGTTCCCCACCGGCGACGTGGCCACCATCGACCCGGACGGTTATATGCAGATCACCGACCGCAGCAAGGACGTGATCAAGTCCGGCGGCGAGTGGATCAGCTCGATCGACGTGGAGAACATCGCCGTGTCCCACCCGGCCGTGGCCATGGCGGCCTGTATCGGCGTGCGGCATCCCAAGTGGGACGAACGTCCGGTGGTGGTCGTGGTGAAGAAAGCCGGCGTTGAGGTCAGCAAGGAGGAGTTGCTCAGGTTCTACGAGGGCAAGACGGCCAAGTGGCAGATCCCGGACGACGTGATCTTCGTGGAAAGCATCCCGCTGGGGGCCACTGGCAAGATGCTCAAGGCGCGGCTGCGCGAGACGCTCAAGGACTACCGGCTGCCCGGCACCTGAGGGCATGCTGAATGAGCGGCAGCCTGGACAGGGCGAGTCGCGAAGGCGATAGTTCTAGGGCAATCCCTAGCGCTGCAAACTTTGAATTTGGTTACTCTGCAATGGTTTTGTCAACGAGGAGATTTCAAATGAAGTTCACCACGAAACTTGTGACCGCCGCCGCTATGCTGGCTTTTGCCGGTGCAGCCTTTGCCCAGAAGGGTGAAACTGTCAAAATCGCCTTCATCGATCCGCTCTCGGGTCTGATGGGGCCGGTCGGCAGCAACCAGCTCAAGGGCTTCCAGTACTTTGCCGACAAGTTCAACAAGACCAATCCGGCTGGCGTCAAGTTCGAGATCGTGGCCTTCGACAACAAGCTCAGCCCGGCCGAAAGCCTGAACGCGCTGAAGGCGGCCACCGACCAGGGCATCCGCTACATCACCCAGGGTGACGGCTCCGCCGTGGCGGGCGCCCTGATCGACGCCGTGGCCAAGCACAACGAGCGCAACCCGGGCAAGGAAATCATCTTCCTGAACCACTCGGCCATCGACCCCGACTTCACCAACAGCAAGTGCAACTACTGGCACTTCCGCTTCGACGCCGACTCCTCCATGAAGATGGAAGCCCTGACCACCTTCATGAAGGACCAGAAGGACGTCAAGAACGTCTACCTGCTGAACCAGAACTATTCGCACGGTCACCAGGTCGCCAAGTACGCCAAGGAGCTGCTGGCCCTGAAACGCCCCGATGTGAAGATCGTCGGCGAAGACCTGACGCCCCTGGCCCAGGTGCGTGACTTCTCCCCCTATGTGGCCAAGATCAAGGCTGCCGGTGCCGACACCGTGATCACCGGCAACTGGGGTTCCGATCTGGCCTTGCTGGTCAAGGCCGCCAATGAAGGCGGTTACACCGGCAAGTTCTACACCTACTACACCGGTG
>CAUPQO010000037.1:0-20117 GCA_963513295.1 uncultured Hylemonella sp. | reverse complement strand
CCCCGCCTGTGCGCTGACCATCGGCAATTTCGATGGCGTGCACCGCGGGCACCAGGCCATGCTGGCCCTGCTGCGCGGCGAGGCGGCGCAGCGCGGCGTGCCCAGCTGCGCCATGACCTTCGAACCGCACCCGCGCGACTACTTTGCCGGGGCCACCGGCAACGCCGCCCTGGCGCCGGCACGCATCGCCACCCTGCGCGACAAGCTGGCCGATCTGCAACGCTGCGGCATCGACCAGGTGATCGTGCTGCCCTTCGACGCCCGCCTGGCCAGCCTGTCCCCGCAGGCCTTCATAGCCGACGTGCTGCTGCGCGGCCTCGGCACCCGCTACGTGCTGGTGGGCGACGACTTCCGCTTCGGCGCCAAACGCGCGGGTGACTACGCCCTGCTGGACGCCGCCGGCACAGCCCGGGGCTTCGACGTGGCGCGCATGAACAGCTACGAGGTGCATAACCTGCGCGTGTCCAGCTCGGCCGTGCGGGCCGCCCTGGCGGAGGGCCGCATGGACGATGCGGCCCGCCTGCTGGGCCACCCGTACCACATCTCGGGCCATGTGCTGCACGGGCGCAAGCTGGGGCGCGAACTCGGTTTCAAGACCCTGAACCTGCGCTTCGCCCACTGGAAACCGGCCGCCAGCGGCATCTTTGCCGTGCTGGTCCATGGCCTGGATGCCGAACCGCTGCGCGGGGTGGCCAACCTGGGGGTGCGACCCTCCCTGGACCCGACCGATGTCAACGGCGGGCGGGTGCTGCTGGAAACCCACTGCCTGGACTGGCCGGCTGCCCTGGGCGCCGAGGGGGCCTACGGTAAAATCATTCGCGTGGAACTGCTGCACAAACTGCACGACGAACTGAAATACGACAGTCTGGATGCCCTCACGCAAGGCATAACCCAGGACTGCGATAACGCACGTGCCTGGTTCGCCCGGCGAATTTGACGGGGCACTACCGGCGCACCTTGCCCCGCGCCAACCGAAGCCCACGCCTGCCCGTCCCCTTGGGGAGCCCTGTCTCTCGAAAAGTTTGCCATGACTGAAAAAGTTGATTACCGCGCCACGCTGAACCTGCCCGACACCCCCTTCCCCATGCGCGGCGACCTGCCCAAGCGCGAGCCGGGCTGGGTCAAGCAATGGGAAGACCAGGGCCTCTACAAGAAGCTGCGCGACGTGCGCCAGGGCAAGCCGAAGTTCATCCTGCACGACGGCCCGCCCTATGCCAACGGCTCCATCCACATCGGCCACGCCGTCAACAAGATCCTCAAGGACATGATCGTCAAGGCGCGCCAGCTCAAGGGCCTGGACGCGCAGTACATCCCGGGCTGGGACTGCCACGGCCTGCCCATCGAAAACGCCATCGAAAAGCTGCACGGCCGCAACCTGCCGCGCGACGAGATGCAGGCCAAGAGCCGCGCCTTCGCCACCGAACAGATCGCCGGCCAGATGGCCGACTTCAAGCGCCTGGGCGTGCTGGGCCAGTGGGACAAGCCGTACCGGACGATGGATTACGTCAACGAGGCCGCCGAGATCCGTGCCTTCAAGCGCGTGATGGAGCGCGGTTTTGTCTACCGCGGCCTCAAGCCCGTCTACTGGTGCTTCGACTGCGGCTCGTCCCTCGCCGAATTCGAGATCGAGTACCAGGACAAGAAGAGCAGCACGCTGGACGTGGGTTTCGAGTGCGCCGAGCCGGAGAAACTGACGGCCGCCTTTGGCCTGCCCAAGCTGGAACAACCGGCCTACGCCGTGATCTGGACCACCACCGCCTGGACCATCCCCGCCAACCAGGCGCTCAACCTCAACCCCGAGCTCGAATACGCCCTGGTGCAGACCGAGCGCGGCCTGCTGGTGCTGGCCGCCGTGCTGGTCGAGAAGTGCATGGAGCGTTTCAAGCTCACGGGCAAGGTGCTGGCCACCACCCTGGGCAAGAAGCTCGGCCTGATCAATTTCAAGCACCCGCTGTACGACGTGGACGCCGGCTACCGCCGCCTCAGCCCCGTGTATCTCGCCGACTACGCCACCGCCGAAGACGGCACCGGTATCGTGCACTCCGCGCCGGCCTACGGCGTGGACGACTTCAATAGCTGCGTCGCCCATGGCCTGAAGTACGACGACATCCTCAACCCAGTGCAGGGCAACGGCAGCTACGCTGCGCACTTCCCGCTGTTCTGCGGCCTCAACAACTGGAAGGCCGTGCCCGTGGTGCTGGAAGCGCTGAAAAACGCCGGGCGCCTGTTCGCCACCCAGGACATCACCCACAGCTACCCGCACTGCTGGCGTCACAAAACCCCGGTGATCTACCGTGCCGCCGCCCAGTGGTTCGTACGCATGGACGAAGGCACGGGCATCTTCACCAAGGACAAGGCGCCGCAGACCCTGCGCCAGATGGCGCTGGCCGCCATCGAGCAGACCCGCTTCTACCCCGAGAACGGCCGGGCCCGCCTGCGCGACATGATCGCCAACCGGCCCGACTGGTGCATCTCGCGCCAGCGCAGCTGGGGGGTTCCCCTGCCCTTCCTGCTGGACGTGGACAGCGGCGAGCCGCATCCGCGCACGCCCGAGATCATCGACCTGGCGGCCGAGGTGGTGGAACAGGGCGGCATCGAGGCCTGGAGCAAACTCTCCACGGCCGAGATCCTGCAGCGCATAGGCGACAAATCCGACGCCGCGCGCTGGAGCAAGAGCACCGACATCCTCGAGGTGTGGTTCGACTCCGGCACCACGCACACTACGGTGCTCAAGGCCTCGCACCCGGGTTCCGGCCACGAGAACGGCCCCGAGGCCGACCTCTATCTGGAGGGCCACGACCAGCACCGCGGCTGGTTCCACTCCGGCCTGCTCACCGCCTGCGCCATGTACGGCCGCGCGCCCTACCGCGGCCTGCTGACCCACGGCTTCACCGTGGACGGCCAGGGTCGCAAGATGAGCAAGAGCGTGGGCAATGTGGTGGCACCGCAGCAGGTCAGCGAGAAGATGGGCGCCGAGATCATCCGCCTGTGGTGCGCCGCCACCGACTACTCGGGCGACCTCGGCATCGACGACAAGATCCTGGCGCGTGTGGTGGACACCTACCGCCGCATTCGTAACACGCTGAAGTTCCTGCTGGCCAACGTCAGCGACTTCGATCCGGCCGGGGACGCGGTGCCGCTGGAGCAGATGCTGGAGATCGACCGCTACGCGCTGAGCCGCGCCGCCGAGCTGCAGGCCGAGATCCTGGCGCACTACGAGGTCTACGAATTCCACCCCGTGGTGGCCAAGCTGCAGGTCTACTGCTCGGAAGACCTGGGCGCCTTCTACCTGGACGTGCTGAAGGACCGCCTCTACACCACGGCCCCGAAGTCGCTGGCCCGGCGCAGCGCGCAGACCACGCTGTACCAGATCACCCAGGCCATGTTGCGCTGGATGGCACCTTTCCTCAGCTTCACGGCCGAGGAAGCCTGGCAGGTGATCGGCTCGTCCGAATCGATCTTCATGGAAACCTATGTCGAGCTGGGTCAGCCCGACGCTGCGCTGCTGGCCAAGTGGGCCGACATCCAACAAGTTCGAGACATCGTCAACAAGAAGATCGAGGAAAAGCGCACTGACGGACAAATCGGCTCCTCGCTCCAGGCCAACGTATCCATCAAGTGCGGCGACCCCACCTATGCCGAGTTGATGGCGTTGGCAGAGGACCTGAAGTTCGTACTCATCACGTCCAAAGTTGCGCTTGAACACGTCGAAGGTAGCGGTCTGACCGTGGAGGTCACGCCCTCCAAGGACCAGAAATGCGAACGCTGCTGGCACTACCGCGAGGACGTCGGCGTGGATGCGACCCATCCCACGCTGTGCGGCCGCTGCACCAGCAACCTTTATGGCGCCGGCGAAAGCCGGAAAATCGCCTGATGGGTCGCGTCATCAAATCGGCCGGCCTGCTGCAGTGGCTGGGCCTGGCCTTGCTGATCCTGGTGGTGGACCAGCTCACCAAGGTGCTGATCCTGGCCTATTACCACCCGGGCGAGGTCACCGTGCTGACCGACTGGCTCAACATCGTGCGCGTGCACAACCGCGGCGCGGCCTTCTCCTTCCTGGCCGGGGCCGACGGCTGGCAACGCTGGTTCTTCGTGGGCATCGGCGTGGCCGCCACGGGTTTCATCCTCTACCTGCTGCGCGCCCATGCCGGCCAGCGCCTGTTCTGCTTCGCCCTGACCTGCATCATGGGTGGCGCCATCGGCAATGTGGTGGACCGCCTGCTGCACGGTTATGTGGTGGACATGGTGGACCTCCACATCGGCCGCTGGCATTTCCCGGCCTTCAACGTGGCCGACAGCGCCATCACCCTGGGCGTGATCTTCCTGCTGCTCGACGAGATCCTGCGGGTGCGGCGCGCCCGCGCCTGAGTCTGCCGGCCTGATGCCCTGACCATGAACACGATGTCTACGGTCCACGGTGTCAGGCGCAGCAGCCTGGGCCGCCTCAACGAAATCGCCGGCGTGCTGGTGCGCCATGGCCTGGGCGAACTGGTGCGCCGCTGGGGCCTGGCCGGGGCCCTGGAAAAGGCCGGCCACCGCCTGCACTGGGAGCACGCCGCCGACCTGGCCCAGTTGCCGCCCCCCGTGCAACTGCGCAAGGCCCTGGAAGAACTGGGCCCCACCTTCGTCAAGCTGGGCCAGATCCTGGCTGGCCGCGCCGACATGTTCGGCCCCGAGTGGATCGCCGAATTCGAGCAACTGCACAGCCATGTGCCGGCGCTGCCGCTGGACGCCCTGCGTGAGCAGCTGCGCGAGGACCTGGGCGACGAGCCCGAGGCCGTGTTCGCCCGCTTCGACACCGAGCCGCTGGCCGCCGCCTCCATTGCCCAGGTGCACCGCGCCCAGTTGAAGGACGGCACCGAGGTCATCGTCAAGATCCGCCGTCCCGGCATCCGCGAGGTGATCGAGGCCGACCTGCGCCTGCTCGACCGCCTGGCCGCGCTGGCCGAAGCCTAACTGCCCGCGCTCGCGCCCTACCGCCCGCGCCAGCTGCTGCGCGAGTTCGGCCGCTCGCTGCAGCGGGAACTCGACCTGGCCAGCGAATGCCGCCATGCCGAGCGCCTGGCGCGCAACATGGCGGCCCTGCCCTTTGTGCAGATCCCGCGCATCCACTGGGCCTGGACGCGCGAACGCGTCAATGTTCAGGACTACGTGGAGGGCATCGCCGGCCACGACCTCGACCAGCTCGCAGCTGCCGGACTGGACCGCCAGTTGCTCGCCCGGCGCGGGGCCCAGGCCGTGCTCAAGATGATCGTGGAAGACGGCTTCTTCCACGCCGATCCACACCCCGGCAACGTCTTCTACCTGCCGGACAACCGCTTGGCTTTCATCGACTTCGGCATGGTGGGCCATCTCTCCTTGCGCCGGCGCCAGCAGCTGCTCAAGCTGCTGCTGGGCCTGGTGCAGCGCGAACCGCGGGCCGTGGCGGACGTGCTGGTGGACTGGACACGCGACGGCCAGGCCGTTCCGGTGGAGCGGCTGGAGAGCGACATCGAAGCCTTCATCGACCAGTACCACGGCACGCCCCTGGCCGAGCTGAGCCTGGGCCGCATGCTGGTGGACGTGACCTCCATCCTGCGCGAGAACCACCTGGCCCTGCCGGCGGACCTGGCCCTGCTGATCAAGGCCTTCATCACGCTCGAAGGCCTGGGCCGCGGCCTGGACCCGGACTTCAGCATGACCGGCGAGGCCCTGCCCCTGCTGCAGCAGGTGGTGCGCGCGCGCTACCGGCCCCGCGCGCTGGCCGGGCGCGCCTGGGGCTCCTGGTTACGCCTGCTGGAGGTGGCCGAGCAGTTGCCGCAGGACCTCTCGCATCTCCTGCGCCGCGCGCGCCAGGGGCGCATGGGACTGGACATCGAGAGCCGCTCGCTGCGCCACGTCGGCAAGCAGCTCGACCGCGCGGCCAACCGGCTTTCGCTGGCGCTGATCATCGCGGCGCTCATCATCGGCTCCTCCATCGTCATGACGGTGGGCGGCGGCCCCACCCTGCTGGGCCTGCCGGCCTTCGGCCTGCTGGGTTTCATCGGCGCTGCCGTCGGCGCGCTCTGGCTGGGCCGGGCCATCTGGCGCAGCCATCGGCACGAGGACGATGAACTTTAGCCCTCTGCTGTCGGTGTTTCCCCCCATCCAAAAATAAGGCCCCAGTTTCCGGACCAGATGCCGACATCAGTGCAGGGGCGGTCTTTCCTTCGGGCAGACCGTGGTCGGGCCATGGGCCCTGCATCAGACGAGGCAGACGGAATACAGGCTCCATCATGGGGATGGTCATCAACACAGGCATGCTGTCGCTGACGGCCCAGAGAAATCTGGGGACCAGTCAGACGGCCTTTGCCACGTCGATCCAGCGGCTGTCCAGCGGGCTGCGCATCAACAGCGCACGCGACGACGCTGCCGGCCTGGCCATTTCCGAGCGCTTCACCAGCCAGATCCGCGGCCAGAACCAGGCCATCCGCAACGCCAACGACGGCATCTCCATGCTGCAGACCGCCGAAGGCGCGGCCACCACCATCACCGGCAACCTGCAACGCATCCGCGAGCT
Organism: uncultured Hylemonella sp.; assembly: GCA_963513295.1. Lineage (GTDB taxonomy): Bacteria > Pseudomonadota > Gammaproteobacteria > Burkholderiales > Burkholderiaceae_C > Hylemonella. The sequence goes on along the minus strand of CAUPQO010000037.1, from coordinate 13,579 downwards.
GGCGGTGCAGTCGGCCAACGCCACCAACTCGGCCTCGGACCGGCAGTCCCTGCAGCAGGAAGTCAATCAGCTGGCCGCCGAGATCGACCGCATCGGCCGCACCACCGAATTCAACACGCTCAAGGTCTTCGACCAGAGCCGCAACAAGGTGACCGGCCTGAGCAACACCGACCAGGACGCCGTCATCGAAGGCCTGCAGGGCGGCTGGCTGGAAGTGGCCGAGAACATGATCAGCCAGGCCTACGGCATCGCGGGCAAGGGCAATGCCATCAGCATCGAGCTCACCACCTTCACCGATGCCGCCGGCAACACAGCCGCGCGGGTCGTGTCGTCCGTGGGCGCCAGCGGGCCCGGCACGAACATCAGGATGCAGGTCGACATGGCGGACTTCGTGCCGCCCAACCTGCCCGACGGCGGCAACGCCCCCTTCTACAACGACCGCATCATCGCGCACGAGATGGTGCACGCCGTCATGGCCACCGGCGCCAGCTGGGGCGAACTGGCCAACGACGGCTCGGCCACCTGGTTCCTCGAAGGTGCGGCCGAATTCATCCACGGCGCCGAAGAGCGGGTGCAGGCCGACGGCACAGTGGCCACACTGGCCGACGACATCACCACCTGGGGCAGCGCCAGCGTAGATTACTCGTCGGCCTATGTGGCCATCCGCTACCTGCACGAAAAGATCCAGGCAGCCGGCGGCAACGGCGTGCAGGACATGCTGGCCTACCTGCACAACACCGCCGGCCAGACCCTGAACGACGCCTTCGTGAATGCCAGCGGCGGCGCCTACGCCAGTCAGGCGGCCTTCGTGGCCGACTTCAACGCCAGCAAGGCCGGGTTTCTTGCCAGTTTCGACTTCAGCAATACCGATCCCGGAGCCATCGGCGGCCTGGATGTCGACAACGGCACGGCCCAGACCGCCAAGAGCGTGGTCCAGGATTTCGGCAACCGCAGCGGCACCGATGTCCTCGCAGGCTTCACCGAAACCTGGGAAGAACTGGGCAAGGCCGGCGGCACCGGCAACATCCTGAGCTTCCAGGTCGGCGCCAATGCGGGCCAGACCATAGCCACCGCCATCGGGGGCATGAACCTGGGTTCGCTGGGCCTGATGAACGTGGACGTCACTTCGGTCGACAACGCCAGCCTGGCCATGCGCCAGATCGACAAGGCGCTGAACTACGTCAGCGGCACACGCGCCAAGCTGGGCGCGCAGATGTCGCGCTTCGACACCACCGTCCAGAACCTGCAGCTCAGCAGCGAGAACATGTCGGCCAGCCGCTCGCGGGTGATGGACGCCGACTTCGCCCAGGAGACGGCTGCCCTGTCGCGCGCCCAGATCCTGCAGAACGCCGGCACGGCCATGGTGGCGCAAGCCAACCAGATGCCGCGCATGGTGCTGACGCTGCTGCGCTAGAACGTAGTTTTCCGATAGTGCCGCAACGTCCCGTTCACAGCGTCAGGATCGTGCTGCCCGTGGTCTTGCGCGCTTCCAGGTCGCGGTGCGCCTGCTGCACCTGCTCCAGCGGGTAGCGCTGCGCGATGTTGATCTTCACCTTGCCGCCGCCCACCATGGCAAACAGGTCGTCCGCCATGGCCTGCGTGCTCTCGCGCGTGGCGATGTGGGTGAAGAGGGTCTGGCGCGTCACGTAGATCGAACCCTTGGCCGCCAGGCTGCCCGGTGCAAAAGGCGGCACCACACCCGAGGAATTGCCGAAGCTGGCCATCAGGCCGAAGGGGCGCAGGCAGTCCAGCGACTTGTCCCAGGTGTCCTTGCCCACCGAGTCGTACACCACCTTCACGCCCTTGCCACCGGTGATTTCCTTCACGCGCGCCTGGAAATCCTCGGTCGCGTAGTTGATCACGTGCGCCGCGCCGTTGGCGCGGGCCAGTTCGCACTTGGCGGCCGAACCGGCGGTGCCGATCAGCTGCAGGCCCAGGGCCCGGGCCCACTGGCAGGCGATCAGGCCCACGCCGCCGGCGGCCGCATGGAAGAGGATGTGATCGCCGGGTTGCAGCCCTTCGACCGGGCGTGTCTTGTTGAGCAGGTACTGCACGGTCAGGCCCTTGAGCATCATGGCCGCGCCGGTCTCGAAGTCGATGTTGTCGGGCAGCTTGCAGACGCACTTGGCCGGCATCACGCGCAGATCGCAGTAGGCGCCGGGCGGCTGGCTGGCGTAGGCGGCGCGGTCGCCCACCTTCAGGTGGGTCACGCCCTCACCCACGGCCTCGACGATGCCCGCAGCCTCCATGCCCAGCTGCAGCGGCATGGGCAGCTGGTAGACGCCGGTGCGCTGGTAGACGTCCAGGAAGTTCAGGCCGCAGGCCTTGTGGCGGATGCGAATCTCACCGGGGCCGGGCTCGCCCACGGTCACCTCGACGATCTTCATTTCCTCGGGGTCGCCGTGCTGATTGATGCGCACCGCGCGGGATGTGAACTGGCTCATGTCTGTCTCCTTGTGTTGCGCAAAATTCTACGTGAGCATACGACTGCCCGCCGGCAGCAGGGCCAAACGACCCGGGCGACAGCGGCCCGGCCGCAGGCTTGCTACAGTGCCAACCCATGCACACCCGCCTCAGCCCCTCCACCGCCCTGCTCCTGACCCTCCCGCCCCTGATGTGGGCCGGCAACGCCGTGGTAGGCCGCATGGTGGGCGAACTGGTGCCGCCCATGATGCTCAACCTGCTGCGCTGGGCGCTGGCCGGCCTGATCCTGCTGCCCATGGCGGCCTGGGTCCTGAAGCGCGACAGCGGGATGTGGCCACACTGGCGGCGCTTCTCCATGCTGGGCCTGCTCAGCGTGGGCGCCTACAACGCGCTGCAGTACCTGGCGCTCAAGACCTCCTCGCCCATCAACGTCACCCTGGTGGCCGCCAGCATGCCGATCTGGATGCAACTGATCGGCCGCCTGTTCTTCGCGGCGCCGGTATCAAGGCGCCAGCTGCTGGGCGCCCTGCTCTCGATCAGCGGCGTGCTGCTGGTGCTCAGCCGAGGCCAGCTGGACACCCTGCTGCAGGTCCAGCTGCTGCCGGGCGACATCTACATCCTGATCGCGTCCATCTGCTGGGCTTTCTACAGCTGGATGCTGGCGCGTCCGGGGGGCGAGCCGACCACCATCCGCGGCGACTGGGCGGCCTTCCTGCTGGCGCAGATCGTCTTCGGCCTGGCCTGGTCAGGCCTCTTTGCCGCGGGTGAATGGGCGGTGATGCGCTGGTCCATCACCTGGGGCTGGCCCTTGGCTGCGGCCCTGGTCTTCGTGGCCGTGGGACCGGCCTTGCTGGCCTACCGCGCCTGGGGCATCGGCGTGCAACGCGCCGGCCCCACGGTTGCGAGCTTCTTCGGCAACCTCACGCCCCTGCTCGCAGCGCTGATGTCCGCCGCCCTGCTGGGCGAACTGCCGCAGCTGTACCACGGCGCCGCCTTCGTGCTCATCGTCTGCGGCATCGTGGTGTCGTCGGCGCGGCGCTGAAGGCCGCTGAGGTTCAGAATCCCGTCACCTGCATGCCGATCGGGTTGCCGCTCTTGTCCTTGACGGAAGCGATGATCCTGAAGGCCGCCGCCTGCACGCGGGTGGGCAGGCGCACGAAACTGCTCTGCTGCACCAGTTCGTCACCGTGCATGAAGGACCAGGCGAAGAACTTCAGGGCGGGCAGGATGTCCTGCGGCTTGTCGGCCACCAGCGGCACAACGGCGAAAGTACCCATGGTGATGGGCCAGGCACCGCGCCGGTTCATGTTGGTCAGCGTCGTCGTGAAGTTGCCGCTGCTGACCCAGTCACTGGCCGACAGCGCGGTGCGGAAGCTTTCGCTGGAAGGATTCAGGAATTCGCCCGTGGCATTGGCCAGCTGCACCGGGGTGAGCTGGTATTCACGCACATAACCGAAGTCGACATAGGTGATGCCTCCCGCCGTGTCGCGCACCGCCTTGGAAACCCCCTCGCTGCCTTTCGCCGCGATGAACTGTGCGGGCCACGCGATGCTGCTCTTGACGCCGAACTGCGCCTGCCAGTCCGGATGCACCTTGGCCAGATAGTCGGTGTAGTTGTAGGTGGTACCCGAGCCGTCACTGCGCACGATGACCTTGATGGGCAGATTGGGCAAGGTCAGGCCCGGGTTGAGCTGGGCGATCTCGGGCGCATTCCACTGACTGAGCTGCCCCATGAAGATGCGCGCCAGCACGTTGCCGTTCAATCTCAGCTGGCCGTCGGCGATCCTGGGCAGGTTCACCACGGGCGTGATGCCCGTGATGGCGATCGGAAATACGAGCAGCCCGTCCTTCTCCAGCTCGGCGCGTGTCGGTGCGACGTCGGTCGCGCCATACCCCACCTCGCGCGCCTTGATCTTGCGCACGCCGGCCGAAGAGCCTGCCGACTCATAGACCAGCTTGTTGCTGGTGGCCTTCTCATAGGCAGCACCCCAGCTGCGGTAGATCGGCGCCGCGGCGGATGAGCCGGCCCCGGTGAACGTATCGGCCCAGGCGCTGCAGGCGGTCGCGGCCAGCCATGCGGCGGCAAGTCCCAAGGAGATCTTCTGTTTCATCATCATTCAATTCCATCTATTCATGACTTGACCCACCCGGTTCGCGAAACGCGATCGGAATATCACGTCCTCCGCACAGGCGCGGTCAGACAGGGATCACAGGGGGTAGTCGGACTGACTGGCAGGACCTGCGTCAGGCGCCCGCCAAGGGCGCAGGTGAACTGCGAAAAGCAGATACCCGCCCCTGCATTCTAAGGGGGCCAAGGGAAAACCCTTGCATTCCCCGATAAGGCGGGGACACGCCTCTCGCCACTCAGCCGCGCCATCGCAAGGCGCGGCGGGTCACGAAACGGGCTGGAATACCCGCTGATACGGCGCTGGCCGCACCGGGCTGAACCGGCTCAGTACGTGCCGGGATAGGCGCCACCGTCGGCCAGCACGTTCTGGCCGTTGATGTAGCCGCCGTACTGGCTGCACAGGAAGGCGCAGATCGCGCCAAACTCTTCGGGGGTGCCGAAGCGCTGGGCAGGGATGGTCATGCGACGGGCGTTGGCGATGTCCTCGATGGGCTTGCCGGTCTTCTGCGCCGCACCCGCCATGGTGTGCTTGAGGCGGTCGGTGTCGAAGGCGCCGGGCAGCAGGTTGTTGATGGTCACGCCCTTGGCCGCGATCCGGGCATTACGCGCCACGCCGGCGACGAAACCGGTCAGGCCGCTGCGTGCGCCGTTCGAGAGGCCCAGGATGTCGATCGGCGCCTTCACCGCGCTGGAGGTGATGTTGACGATGCGGCCGTAACCACGCGCGGCCATGCCGTCCACCGTGGCCTTGATGAGCTCAATGGGCGTGAGCATGTTGGCGTCCACCGCCTTGATCCAGGCCTCGCGGTCCCAGTCGCGGAAGTCGCCGGGCGGCGGGCCGCCGGCGTTGGTGACAACGATGTCGAAGTCCCTGCGCTGGGCGAAGATGGCTTCGCGGCCGGCCACGGTGGTGATGTCCACCGGCACGGCGATGACCTGCACCCCGGGGGCTTCGGCCTTGAGGCTGGCCGCTGCAGCATTCAGCGCCTCGGCGCCGCGCGCCACGATCACCACGTTCACGCCTTCACGCACCAACGCCTGCGCACAGCCGTAGCCCAGACCTTTGCTTGCGCCACCGACCAGCGCCCACTTGCCTTTGATTCCGAGATCCATGATGTTTTCCTGTGAGTAAAAGTCGAATGAAAGAAATGATACGTGGACTGTCGCGTCCCCGCCGTGGCCAGGCCTTCAGTCGGCGGGCAGGCGTGCCGCCCGGCTGAAGACAAAGATGCCGGCCAGCACCAGCACGGTGCCGGCCACCACCCAGCCGGTGAAGGGCTCGCCCAACAGCCACACGCCCATGAGGATGGTGGACATGGGCCCCACCATGCCGGCCTGCGCGGCCGCGCCGGCGCCGATGCGCTCGATGGCCATCATGACCAACAGCACCGGCACCGCCGTGCAGGCCGTGGCGTTGAGCAGGGAGAGCCAGAGCACCTCGGGTGCTACCTGCGCGGCCGACAAGGGACGCAGCAGCGCAAACTGCAAAAGGCAGAGCCCGCAGGCCACACTGGTCGCCAGCCCGACCAGGCGCAGCGAACCCAGGCGCTGCACCAGTTCGCCGCTGTAGCTCAGATAGATCGCATAACTAACGGCGCTCAGAAACACGAGCAGCGAACCCCAGGCCACGTCGGCGCCGGCCAGCGTCACCTCGCGGCCGAACACCAGCAGCACGCCCAGGTAGCTGATCCCCATGCCAGCGGCCTGCACGCGGCTGATGCGTCGACCGTACAACAGATAACCGAGCAAGAGCACGATGGTAGGCGTGAGGTAGAGGATGAGCCGCTCCAGCGAAGCCGTGACCCAGGCCAGCCCTGCGAAGTCCAGGAAGCTGGCCAGGTAATAACCGCAGAAGCCCAGGCCCAGCACGCCCAGCCAGTCGCGCCGTTTCAGCGCTGGCTGATTCCGGCTGGCCCACCAGGCCATGGCCAGGAACAGCGGCAGCGCGAACAGCATGCGGTACATGATGAGCGTGACTGCATCGACCCCGTAACGGTAGGCCAGCTTGACGATGATCGCCTTGCCGCTGAAGGCGATGGCACCCACCACCGCGAACAGCAGGCCGAATGCTATATTTTTAGTAGCAGCTGGCGCTGTCACGGGAGCAGGCTCAGAAACCGGCCGCCTGGCCGTCGCGGCGCGGGTCACTCGCGGCCACATAACCTTCGACCTTGGGGTCACCGGCGCGCCAGATGAACTGGCCGGCACCGAAGTCCTGGTAGGAGTCGTTGATCACTTCCATGCGGTGGCCGCGCGCCGACAGGCCCTGCACGGTGGCCGGGTTCATGGTGGCCTCGACGTTGATCTCGAAGCCCGCGTTGTAGCGCCAGCGTGGCGCGTCGCAGGCGGTCTGCGGGTTCTGGCCGTAGTCCAGCATGCGCACCAGGGTCTGCAGATGGCCCTGGGGCTGCATATTGCCGCCCATCACGCCGAAGCTCATCACGGGCTGGCCGTCTTTGGTCAGGAAGGCCGGGATGATGGTGTGGATGGGACGCTTGCCCGGCGCCACCAGGTTGGCCGTGTTCAGGCCGTTGGCATCCACGTTGAAGCCATGGCCGCGGTTCTGCAGGCTGATGCCGAAAGTCGGCTCCACGCAACCCGAGCCGAAGCCCATGAAGTTGCTCTGGATGAAGCTGATCATCATGCCGTTCTCATCGGCCGCCGTCAGGTAGATGGTGCCGCCCTTGACCGGGTTGCCGGCCTTGAAGTCCTGCGCCTTGTTCATGTCGATGAGCTTGGCGCGGCTGGCCAGGTAGGCGTCGTCCAGCATCTGCTCGGGCGTCACGTGCATGGCCGAGGGCTCGGCCACGTAGCGGTAGACGTCGGCAAAGGCCAGCTTCATCGCCTCGATCTGCAGGTGCTGCGAGTCCACGCTGTCCACGGGCAGCGAGCCCAGGTCGAACTTGTCCAGGATGCCCAGGGCCATCTGCGCCGCGATGCCCTGGCCATTGGGCGGAATCTCGTGCAGGGTGTAGCCACGGTAGTTCTTGGCCAGGGGCTGCACCCACTCGGGCTGGTAAGCGGCCAGGTCGCTGGCCTTCAGGACCCCGCCGCATTCGGCGGCGAAGGTCGCCAGGGCCTGGGCGATCTCGCCGCGGTAATAGGCCTCGCCCTTGCTCTGCGCGATGGCGCGCAGGGCGCGCGCGGCAGCCTTGAACTGGAACAGCTCGCCGACCTGGGGCGCGCGGCCCCAGGGCAGGAAGGACTGGGCAAAACCCGGCACACCCTGCAACTCGGGCGTGGCGGCGGCCCATTTCTGCTGCACCACCACAGGGATGAGGTAACCGCGCTCGGCGATCTCGATGGCCGGCTCCAGCAGATCGGCAAAGGGCAGCTTGCCGAAACGCTCGCTCAATGCCACCCAGCCGGCCACGGCACCGGGCACGGTGACGGCGTCGATGCCGCGCTTGGGCGGCGTCTTGGTGCCGTCACCGTACTTGTTCTTGAAGTACTCGGGCGTCCAGCCCTGCGGCGCGCGGCCCGAGGCATTGAGGCCGTGCAGTTCCTTGCCGTCCCACAGGATGGCAAAGGCATCGCTGCCCAGGCCGTTGCTGACCGGCTCGACAATCATCATCGCCGCCGCCGCGGCGATAGCAGCGTCCACCGCATTGCCGCCCTTCTGCATCATGCGCCGGCCGGCCTGCGCGGCCAGCGGGTGCGAGGTGGAGACGACGTTGCGCGCGAAGACGGGCAGGCGTGTGCTGGTGTAGGGGGTGCTGTAGTTGAAGTTCATAGGTGTTTTCTCGCGGGGGACGCCGTGGAACCGGCTTCGCCGGGCCACTGGCGTCGTCCCCCTGAGGGGGAAGGCGCCCTCAGGGGGCATCATTAATCCGCAGTAATTTTGCGCTCGGTGATGACTTTTTTCCACTTGACGGATTCGGAGCGCACCACCGTGGCAAAAGCCTGCGGGGTTCCACCCGTCGTTTCGGCCCCCAGGCGGGCAAAGCGCTCCTTCAGTTCCGGCTCGGCCAGCGCGGCATTCACCGCCTGGTTGACACGGACCACGATCTCCGGCGGCAGGCCACGCGGGCCAAAAACGCCGAACCAGGTGACGGACTCGAAACCCGGCAGCACCTCGGACACCGCCGGCAGTTCGGGCACCAGCGCGCTGCGCTTGGGGCTGGTCACGGCCAGCGCGCGCAATTTGCCGTCGCGCACATGGGGCATGCCCGACACGATGGAGTCGAACAGCACGTCCACCTTGCCGCTGATCAGGTCGGCAATCGACAGGCCGGTGCCGCGGTAGGGAATGTGCACGAGGAAGGTGCCCGACTGCGCCTTGAAGTTCTCGGTGGACAGGTTGGAGATGGTGCCGTTGCCGCTGGAGGCATAGTTCAGCCGCCCGGGGTTCTTGCGTGCATGGTCGATGAACTCGCGCAGGTTCTTCGCCGGCGAACTCAGGGGCACCAGGATCACCTGCGGCGAACTGGCCACGTAGACGATGGGCGTGAAGTCGGACTCGGCGTTGTAGGGGATCCGGGGGTTGATGGCCGGGCCGATGCTGTGGGTGCTCGAGGTGGTGAGCAGCAGGGTGTAGCCGTCGGGCGCGGCCTGGGCACCGGCCAGCGCGCCGATGGTGCCACCGGCCCCGGGTTTGTTATCGACCACGATGGACTGGCCCAGCTTCTTGCTGAGTTCCTGCGAGAGAGCGCGCGCGAGGATGTCGGTGGCGCCGCCCGCGGGGAAAGGCACGACCAGGCGCAGCGGCCTGGCCGGCCAGGTCTGCGCCGAGACCGACAGGCTCAGGCCAAGGGCCAGCAGGCCGAGCAGGGTTTTGAATTTCATCGGAGTCTCTCCTCTGTAGGGGCTACCGAAAAGGCAAGAACGGCACCCGTGGGTGCCGTTCTGGTCGGGGCATGGCAGGAATCAGTCTTCGACGAAGGCTTCCTCGCGCTTGGACTTGATCGCCGGCAGCATCACGATCACCAGCAGCAGCAGGGCCAGGGCCAGCAGGGAAGCCGAGATCGGACGCGTCACCAGCACGCTCCAGTCGCCACGCGACAGCAGCAGGGCGCGGCGCAGGTTCTCTTCCATCATCGGGCCCAGGATGAAGCCCAGCAGCAGCGGGGCAGGCTCGACGCCCACCTTGAAGAAGATGGTTCCGACGATACCGAACATGGCCACCATCCAGATGTCCCAGGTGTTGTTGTTCGTGGAGTACACACCGACCGCGCAGAACAGCACGATGGCCGGGAACAGCCAGCGGTAGGGCACGGTCAGCAGCTTGATCCAGATGCCGATCAGCGGCAGGTTCAGCACCACCAGCATCAGGTTGCCGATCCACATGGAGGCGATCAGGCCCCAGAACAGCTCGGGGTTGCTGGTCATCACCTGCGGGCCGGGCTGGATGTTGTGGATGGTCATGGCACCGACCATCAGCGCCATCACGGCATTGGGCGGAATGCCCAGCGTCAGCAGCGGGATGAAGGAGGTCTGGGAACCGGCGTTGTTGGCCGACTCGGGCGCGGCCACGCCGCGGATATTGCCCTGGCCGAAGGGCACTTCGCCCTTCTTGAGCTTGGTCTTCTTCTCGATGGTGTAGGCCGCAAAGGCCGACAGCAGCGCACCACCGCCGGGCAGGATGCCCAGGATGGAACCGATGGCCGTGCCGCGCAGCACGGCCGGGGTCATGCGCTTGAAGTCCTCGAGCGAGGGGTAGAGGTGGGTCACCTTGGCCGTGAAGACCTCGCGATGTTCTTCGGGCATCGACAGGTTCTTGATGATCTCGCCGTAGCCGAACACGCCCATGGCGATCACGATGAAGCCCAGGCCGTCGGTCAGTTCCGGGATGTCGAAGGAGAAACGCGCCACACCCGAGTTCACGTCGGTGCCGATCAGGCCCAGCAGCAGGCCCAGCACGATCATGGCGATGGCCTTGAGCAGCGAGCCGGAAGCCAGCACCACCGCGCCGACCAGGCCCGCCACCATCAGCGAGAAATACTCGGCCGGTCCGAACTTGAAGGCCACTTCGGTCAACGGCAGGGCAAAACCCGCCAGGATCAGGGTGCCGACGCAGCCGGCAAAGAAGGAGCCCAGGCCTGCAGCAGCCAGGGCCGGACCGGCACGGCCCTTGCGGGCCATCTGGTAGCCGTCGATGATGGTCACCACCGAGGACGATTCACCCGGCAGGTTGACCAGGATGGCCGTGGTGGAGCCACCGTACTGGGCGCCGTAATAGATACCGGCCAGCATGATCAGCGCGGCCACCGGGGGCAGCGCATAGGTGGCCGGCAACAGCATGGAGATGGTGGCGATCGGGCCCACACCGGGCAGCACGCCGATCAGGGTGCCCAGCAGCACACCAATGAAGCAGTACAGCAGGTTCTGGAACGTGAAAGCCACGCCAAAACCCAGGGACAGATGGTCAAGGAGTTCCATTTTTTGTCTTTCTCAGCCGGTGATGAAGGCAGGCCAGATCTGGAACTGCAGATTGAGCAATTTCACGAAGGCGCCGTAACTGATGATGGCCAGGATGGTGGCCAGCAACAGCACGCTCTTGAGCCTGAACTGCTTGTCGGCCAGGCTGGCCACGATGGTCAGGCCATAGATGCCGACCACCAGACCCATGGCGGGAATGCCGAGCTTGGGCAGACCGCCGAGCAGGATGCCGAACAGCACGTTGGCACCGATGATGCAGGCCAGGGGACGCAGCGCCACCTTGCCCATCCTGGCCCCCTCCTTGCCGGCCATGCCCTTGAGCATGATGATGCCGCCCAGGATGGTCAGGATCACGCCCAGGCCCAGCGGAAAATAACCGGGGCCCATACGGGCACCGGTACCGATGTTGTAGTTGGTTGCGCCGATGGCGAAGGCCAGACCCACGGCAGCAAACAGCACGCCCGCGAAGAAGTCCTCTTCACTCTTGATGAATTTCACAAACAGTCTCCTACGGGTCGAACGCCCGGACAGCAGGGATTCTGCCCGCAAAGAACTTGTAAGTGAATGTGGATTACACCTATCAGCGCAGGCCTGTCGGCCGGCCTGTGCTAGGACTTACCCTAGGATGACCGGGGGGTATCGCCCCCCCAGCGGGAGACCCGTCCAGCCAGTGCCTCAGCTCAGCGGCGGTGTGGCACCCAGCACTTCGTCAATGACCGTCAGCCCCTCGGCCACACGCAGGGCACCCGCCAGGCGCAGGGGCCGCATGCCGTCGGCCACGGCCTGGCGCTTGAGCGCTTCGATGTTGGGCTCCTTGCTGACCTTGTCCTTGAAGGCCTCGGAAATGACCAACAGCTCGTACAGGCCCATGCGCCCCTGGAAACCCGTCATGCGGCAGTCCACGCAGCCCACCGGCCTGAAGGGCTTGTAGCCGCCGCTGATGTTCCAGGGTTTCACCATCTCGGCCAGGTGCTCGCGCGTGGCAGCTTCGTCGCGCACCTTGCACTGCGCGCACAGGGTGCGCACCAGGCGCTGCGCCAGCACGCCCAGCACCGTGGCGTTGAGCAGGTAGGGCGGTATGCCCAGCTCCATCAGGCGCGTGATGGCCGAAGGCGCGTCATTGGTGTGCAGGGTGGAAAAGACCAGGTGGCCGGTCAGCGCAGCCTGCACCGCCATCTCGGCGGTTTCCAGGTCGCGGATTTCGCCCACCATGATGATGTCCGGGTCCTGGCGCATCAGGGCGCGCAGGCCCTCGGGAAAACCGAAGTCCAGCTGCGGCTGCACCTGGGTCTGGTTGAAGGCTGGCTCGATCATTTCGATCGGGTCTTCGACCGTGCTCACGTTGACCTATTACGTCGCCACGCGCTTCAAGGTGGAGTACAGCGTGGTGGTCTTGCCGGAGCCCGTGGGACCGGTCACCAGGATGATGCCGTGCGGGCGCTTGACCAGCGCCTCCCAGCGTTGCGCGTCGTGCGGTGAGAAACCCAGCTCGGCCAGGTCCTTGACGGTGGTATCCGGGTCGAAGATACGCATGACCATCTTCTCGCCGAAGGCCGTGGGCAGGGTGGAGATACGCATCTCCACCTCGTCGCCGCCGGGATTGCGCGTCTTGATGCGGCCGTCCTGCGGCCGGCGTTTCTCGATCACGTCCATGCGGCCCAGCAGCTTGATGCGCGCCGTCATGGCGGTGAGCACGCCCATGGGCATCTGGTAAACGGGGTGCAGCACGCCGTCGATGCGGAAGCGGATCACGCCCTGCTCGCGCCGCGGCTCCAGGTGGATGTCGCTGGCGCGCTGGTCGAAGGCGTACTGCCACAGCCAGTCCACCACCTGCACCACGCTCTGGTCGTTGGCGTCGAGCTGCTTGTTGCTCTTGCCCAACTCCACCAGCTGCTCGAAGCTGGCGCCCGTGTTGCCACTGCCCGACTTCATGGCCGAGCGCACCGACTTGGCCAGGGCAAAGAACTCGGCCGTGTAACGCGTGATCTCACCCGGACTGGCCATCACCCGGCGCACGCTGCGGCGGGTCTGGCGCTCCACCTCACCCACCCAGTCGGTGATGTAGGGCTCGGCCGTGGCCACCACCACCTCGGTGGGCAGCACCTGCACCGGCAGCACGCGGTGGCGCTCGGCATAGGCCGCGCTCATGGTGTCGGCCACCTTGCCCACGTCGACCTTGAGCGGATCGATGCGCAGGTAATCCAGTCCGGCGCGGCCGGCCAGCCACTGCGTGAGGCTTTCCACGTCCAGCGGCTTGTGGTCCACGGCACGGCGGATGGACACGCTGGCCAGGCGCAGCAGCGGGTGCTGGGCGCTCTCGGCCTGCGAGCAACGCGCGATGGTGCGCTGCGCCTCGTCATCGGCAATCACGCCGTCGGCCAGCAGCCACTCGACCAGGCGGCGCCAGTCGACCGGCCCCGCGTGCTCGGACTTGGACAGGCTCTTGAGTTTGGGCTGGGCGCTCATGGATGGTTTACAGGTCGACAATCGGTTTGAAGCCGCGCAGCCACTTGGTGGCGGGCAAGTCCCACTGAGTCTGGATGATTTCGGCCCGCTCGGCAAGCACGGTACGCTTGGGACGTGAGGGCGTGCGCTGGGCCAGCACCACGGTGTTGCCTTCGCGCGTCGCCTTGAAGGCCCAGACCGCCT
>CAUPQO010000036.1:0-20587 GCA_963513295.1 uncultured Hylemonella sp. | reverse complement strand
GACGCTGTACGTGACCGGCGAGGAAAGCGGCGCCCAGGTCGCGCTGCGCGCGCGCCGCCTGGGGCTGGACGGCTCTCGGGTGCAGGTGCTGGCCGAGATCCAGCTCGAGAAGATCCTCGCCACGCTGGACGCGCATCAACCGGCCATTGCCGTGATCGATTCCATCCAGACCGTCTACTCCGACCAGCTCACCTCGGCACCCGGCTCGGTGGCACAGGTGCGCGAATGTGCCGCGCACCTCACGCGCGCGGCCAAGGCCAGCGGCACGGCCATCGTGCTGGTGGGCCATGTGACCAAAGAGGGCGCGCTGGCCGGCCCGCGCGTGCTGGAGCACATGGTGGACACGGTGCTCTATTTCGAGGGCGACACGCACAGCAGCTTCCGACTGATCCGCGCCATCAAGAACCGCTTCGGCGCAGTCAACGAGATCGGCGTTTTCGCGATGACGGAGAAGGGGCTGAAGGGCGTGAGCAACCCCAGCGCTATTTTTCTGAGCCAGCACGCCGAGCCCGTGCCCGGCAGCTGCGTGATGGTCACGCTCGAAGGCACGCGCCCCATGCTGGTGGAGATTCAGGCCCTGGTGGACAGTGGCGGCCCGAGCCCGCGGCGCCTGTCCGTGGGCCTGGACCGCGACCGCCTGGCCATGCTGCTGGCCGTGCTGCACCGGCATGCCGGTGTGGCCTGCCTGGACCAGGATGTGTTCGTCAACGCCGTGGGGGGCGTGCGCATCAGCGAGCCCGCGGCCGACCTGGCGGTGATGCTGGCTATCACCTCCTCCCTGCGCGGCCGCGCCCTGCCCAAGGGCTTTCTGGCTTTCGGCGAAGTGGGCCTGGCCGGCGAGGTGCGCCCTGCGCCGCGCGGGCAGGAGCGCCTGAAAGAGGCGGCCAAGCTGGGCTTTTCCGTGGCCGTGGTGCCCAAGGCCAACGCGCCTAAAAAGCCCATCGAGGGGCTGACCATCCATGCCGTGGAGCGGGTGGAAGAGGCGCTACAGGTGCTGCGCACCTTGGACTAGGTCGGGGCTGTTTCTGCAGGTTGTGAGTTGATTGCCCTGATCAGCGGCTGTCCTTGGCCAAGAGTGGATACCCGTTCACGGCGCGCAAAGCTGTTGCCCGATGACCCTTTTTGGGGATATCTTCATAGGCTATTGACCGTTAAAGTCAGGCAGAGAAGCTGCAATATTTGGAGGCTCTCTTGTCACCCGTGCCGAAATCTAGTGATGCATCAAGCAGCGTTAAGCCCAAGGCCCGCGATGCTTTCGCGCAAGCCGATTCAGAATTCGAAGCGGTATTTCAAGATGTAGTGAAGCTTGAGGGCCAGGGCGGCTTAGACGCGCAGGCTCGTGCCCGTATTGATGAACGCCTGCAAACGATCTCAAAAAAACTGAATAGCGATCTGGCGGACCAAGTTTCGCAAATCAGTTCGGACGACGTACGCCCAAAACGCCGGGTCCTTCCCAGGCAGCTCCTGGTTCCCTATATTGCAGCACTGGCCTTCGTAATCGGCGGTTCGCTTCTTGAGTCTACCGTTGGCGAGGTTTTCATTTTTTCCGGTAGCACACAGTACCGCTTAGCCATGCCATGGCTGTTTGGGATCTTGATCCCAATATTGGCACTGAAGTGGTTTCTCATCGAACGTGTGACTCACCAGCTGCAAACGAGCTATCGCTACTGGTCTGATCGCATCTTCACGTTTTTAGGCATGGTCGCGCTAACCTCAGCGTTGGTGGTCTCTCCTCTGGGATGGGCCGCACTTCTTGGGAAGACCATCGGTTCCCTGTCGCGTGTAGAGGCCACCATCATTTCGGTGGATTCGCCATCCAGATACCGCTTCGTCTGCGCTCAGCGCGCTCATCTGGAATTCAATGGCGCCACGGCGCAAATTTGCCTGGACGGGCGTCTGGTCGGGACGCTGCCATCAATTGGCGAAAAGATGACAGTGGTGGGTCGAGCTTCGCGATTGGGGCTGTATATCGATCGGCTTGAACACCAACTAGCACGCCAATAGCCACGCCTACCGAGGCGCTCCTGCAGAAGTTGATCAACCGCCTTGATCGAAGGCGAAAGTCTCCCGTCGCTTACAGACTTAAATCCGTTTGGGTACCGATCCGTCTGCTCTCCTTGAGCTTCTTCTGTTGCGAAGGGCCTAAAAGTACAGATAGGCCCTGTTCCTACAATCGGGCGCTACTCACAGGAGCCTCTTATGTCCCAACTCACCCTCGCCATCGCCCGTGACCTGATCGACCAGGCCATGGCCCACGCCACCCAGAATTTCAAAAAGCCGGTCTGCATCTCCGTCTGCGATGCCAGCGGCCTGTTGCTGGCCTTTGTGCGCATGGAAGGCGCACCGGTGCGCAGCGTGGCCATCTCGCAAGGCAAGGGCTACAGCGCGGCGCGCATGGGTGTGACCACGCAGGCCGTGCTGGAGCGTCTGCACCGCGAGAACATCGAGATCGGCTACTTCTGCGACCCGCTGCTCACGGCCCTGCCGGGCGGCTCACCGCTGAAGGACAAGGACGGTGTGCTGCGCGGCGCCATCGGCGTCAGCGGCCTGACCTCGGCCGAAGACCAGCAGGTTACCGACTACATCGCCAGCCAATTTGCGGCATGAACACCGTGCGCCTGCCTTCAGGCGAGCAGGTGCCCGCGCTGGGCCAGGGCACCTGGTACATGGGCGAGGACCGCAGCGCGCGCAAGGCGGAAGTTGCCGCCCTGCAGCTGGGTCTGGACCTGGGGCTCACGTTGATCGATACCGCCGAGATGTACGCCGAGGGTGGGGCGGAGAAGTTGGTGGGGGAAGCCCTGGCGGGGCGGCGCCAGCAGGCCTTCCTCGTCAGCAAGGTCTACCCGCACAATGCCTCGCGCCTGGGGGCCATTGTCGCCTGCGAGCGCAGCCTCAAGCGGCTGAAGACTGACTGCATCGACCTTTACCTGCTGCACTGGCGCGGCCCACACCCGCTGGCCGAGACAGTGGGGGCCTTCGAAACCCTGCAGCGGACCGGCAAGATCCGCCACTGGGGCGTGAGCAACCTCGACCTGGACGATATGCGTGAGCTCGTGGCCGTGCCCGGTGGCGGAGCCTGCGCGGCCAACCAGCTGCTCTACAACCTGAGCCGCCGCGGCATCGAATGGGAGCTGCTGCCCTGGTTGCGCGAGCGCAGCATGGCCACCATGGCCTATTCGCCCATCGAACAGGCCCGCTTGTTGCGTCAGCCGGGGCTCAAGGACTTTGCGCGCCACCACGGCATGACGCCGGCCCAGGCCGCGCTGGCCTGGCTGCTGGGGCAGAAGGGTGTGATCGCCATCCCCAAATCGGCCAGTCTGACGCATGTGCGTGAGAATGCGGCGGCCCGCGAGATCACGCTGGATCCGGCCCAGCTGGCCGAACTCGACCGCCTGTTCGCGCCGCCCGCCGGGCCCTCGGCCCTGGACATGCTCTGAGACAATCGGGGCATGCAACTACAGAAAATCCTGATCCCCATCGGCGCCGTGGTGCTGGTTACGGCCGGCTACCTGGGCGGGGGCTGGGCTGGCGTGGCGCTGGCCGTGGGCGCCCTCACGTTCTGGCTGATGCTGCACTTCACGCGCCTCATGCATGTCCTCAAGCGCGCGGCCGACAGCCCGCTGGGTTATGTGGGCAGCGCGGTCATGCTGCAGGCCAAGCTCAAGCCCGGCATGACCCTGATGCACGTGATTGCCATGACGCGCTCGCTGGGTGTGCAGCTCAGCCCGCTTGGCAGCCAGCCCGAGCAGTTCCGCTGGACCGATCCTTACGAGGCTTCGGTCACCTGCGACTTTGCCGACGGCAAGCTGCAGCGCTGGGAGTTCCGCCGCCCGGACGCGACCGACCCCGGCTCCACCACCATGCCGGGCCTGCCGCCGGCCCCTTAAAATCAGGGTTTTGCCCCATCCGACGGGGCAACTCTAATCAGGAAAGAACCGATGAGCCCCCTACCGACCTCGATGTCCGACCGCGACGGAAAAATCTGGATGGATGGCCAGCTGGTGGAATGGCGTGACGCCAAAATCCACGTGCTGAGCCATACCCTGCACTACGGCTGCGGCGCTTTCGAGGGCGTGCGTGCCTACAACACGGTCAATGGCACGGCGATCTTCCGTCTGCAGGAACACACCGAGCGCCTGTTCAACAGCGCCAAGATCCTGCGCATGAAGATCCCCTTCAGCATGGAGCAGGTCAACGAGGCGCAGAAGGAAGTGGTGCGGGCCAACAAGCTCGAGAGCTGCTACCTGCGCCCGCTGACCTGGATCGGCGACAAGAAGCTGGGCGTTTCCCCCAAGGGCAACACCATCCACCTGATGGTCGCCGCCTGGGCCTGGGGTGCCTACCTGGGCGAAGAGGGCATGAAGCGCGGCATTCGCGTCAAGACCTCCAGCTACACGCGCCATCACGTCAACATCACCATGACGCAGGCCAAGGCCGTCAGCAACTACACCAATTCCATCCTCGCCAACATGGAAGCCACGGACGACGGCTACGACGAGGCCCTGCTGCTGGATTCGTCGGGCTTCGTGTCCGAAGGCGCGGGTGAGAACATCTTCGTCATCAAGGGCGGCGTCATCTACACGCCTGACCTGTCGGCCGGCGCGCTCAACGGCATCACCCGCAACACGGTGTTCCACATCGCCAAGGACCTGGGCCTGGAGATCGTGCAAAAGCGCATCACCCGCGACGAGGTCTACATCGCCGACGAGGCCTTCTTCACCGGCACCGCCGCTGAAGTGACCCCCATTCGCGAACTCGACCGCATCGAGATCGGCATCGGTTCGCGCGGCCCGATCACGGAGAAGATCCAGAGCGCCTTCTTTGACATCGTCAACGGCCGCAATCCCAAGTACGCCCATTGGCTCACGAAGGTTTAAGGAACAAGAAATGAGCAAGTCCACCATCGAGCTGCTGGCCCAGGACCTGAACGCCCAGGGGGGCGTCTACTGCCCCAGCCCCAAAGCCGACATGAAGCTCTGGAACAGCCATCCCAAGGTCTATCTGGACGTGGCCCACACCGGCGAGGCCAAGTGCCCGTATTGCGGCACGGTGTACAAGCTCAAGGCCGGTGAACACTACGCCGCGCACCACTGACACCAAGGGCCGCGACACCGCGGCCCTTGTCATTGCGCCCCAGTGGATCGGGGACGCGGTGATGACCGAGCCGCTGATGCGTCGCCTCGCCGCGCGCGGCGAGCGGCTCACGGTCGGGGCCCTGCCCTGGGTGGCGCCGGTCTACCGGGCCATGCCGCAGGTGGCCGAGGTGATCGAATTTCCTTTCGCGCACGGCGGCCTGCAGCTCAAGGCGCGGCGTGCCCTGGCCCGGCAGCTCGAAGGTCGTTTCGGCGTGGCCTACGTGTTGCCCAACTCCCTCAAGAGCGCCCTGCTGCCTTTCCTGGCCAGCATCCCCAGGCGCGTGGGTTACCTGGGCGAGGCGCGTGTGGGCCTGCTTACCCACCGCCTCAAGAACCCGTCCAAGGGCAAACGCCCGCCCATGGTCGCCTTCTACTCGGCCCTGGCCGGCGAACCCGGCATCGAGACCGACCGCCCGCAGTTGCAGCTGGCCCCGGCCCAGGTCGACGCGGTGCTGGCGGCGCAGGGCTTGGCACGCGGCGGCTACTACGTCTTCGTACCGGGTGCCGAGTACGGCCCGGCCAAACGCTGGCCGGTGGCGCGGTATGCCGAACTCGCCCGCTCGCTGGATGCGCCGGTGCTGGTGCTCGGTTCGGGCAAGGAGGCACCCCTGGGCGTCGAGATCTGCGCCCTGGCCACCGGCGCCGATTGCCGCAACCTGGCCGGGGCCACCAGCCTGGCCGAGGCCTTCTGCCTGATTGCCGGTGCGCGCCGGGTCATCAGCAACGACACCGGGCTGATGCACGTTGCCGCCGCCCTGGACGTGCCCCAGGTGGCCATCTTCGGCTCCAGCAGTCCCGAGCACACGCCGCCTCTGAGTGCGCGGGCCCGGGTGCTCTGGCTCAAGCAGGACCCGGCCTACCAGCCCCCGCTGGACTGCGCGCCCTGCTTCCAGCGCGAGTGCCCGCTGGGCCATCTGCGCTGCCTGAACGACATCACGGCCGATCGCGTGCGCGCGGCGCTCTGACGGCGCGGCCCAGCCGAAAAAAAAGCCACCCTTGCGGGTGGCTTTGAAAAGTCCTCGAAAGGACGTCGTTGGGATCGGTAGCCTGCCCCCTCTTCTTGTCTGGCCGGGGGACTGGCAATAAGCTTGAAAACTTGACTGTGACAGCAGTACGAAGGCAAATATAGCGAGCTGGCTGCGTCAGGGATATCCCACAAATTGGGGATATGGCCGCAGAAGTGTCGCGAAATAAGACATTCAGGATGCGTTTTCACGCGGCCCGGGCTTGCGGGCCGGCGCTGAACAGGGCTTCGAAGGCCATATCGAAGGCCTCAGGCCGGGAATCGGAGATGAACAGGCCGAACTGGTCCAGTTCCACGACGTACATGGTGAACTGGCTCAGCAGGTTCTGTTCGACCTTCAGGCCGCGGTAGCTCTGATGCCGCGTGACGAGGGTCGAGCGGTCGGGCTGCGGTGGAAGGGTGTGGGCGGTGTTCATGGTGCGTTTCCCCTGATCAGTCGTAACCATAGGAAACAAGGGCCGATTGCGCCAGTCCCCAGGGGGGCGCCGGCGTGCGGTTTTTCACGCCCGGGGCATTTGCCTGAGGTGCGGGCTCAGCCGGCCAACGGCAGGCGCAGCACGAAGCAGGCGCCGCCGCCCGGGCGCTCCTCACAATGCACCGTGCCACCGTGGCGCTGGGCGATGGAGCGCACCAGGGCCAGGCCCAGGCCCACGCCACCCTCGCGCTCGGAAGCACCGGGCAGGCGGAAGAAGGGCTCGAAGATGCGCTCGCGCAGGGCCGGCGGCACGCCCGGCCCCTGGTCGCAGACCCGGATCTCGACCTGTGCACCCTGGGTCTGCAGGGTCAGGGTCACGGCACCGCCGCCATGCCGGCGGGCGTTTTCCAGCAGGTTGCGCAGGGCGCGACGTAGCAGGCGGGACAGGCCGGTGACCAGCACCGTGGTGGTGCCGGGGGGCGCTTCCAGTTCGGCGCCGGTGCGGGCGCATTCCTCGGCGCACAGGCCGACCAGTTCTACCGGCTCCAGCGGGCCCAGATCGTCGGGGCTGGCGTCCAGCCGGCTGGCCAGCAGGATCTCGTCGATCAACTGGTCCAGCTCGTGGATATTGCGTGCGATTTCAGCGTGGGTGGCCGGGCTGGGCTGGACCTGCATCAGTTCCAGGCCCATGCGGATGCGCGCCAGCGGCGAGCGCAGCTCGTGCGAAGCATTGGCCAGCAGGGCTTTGTGCGAGAGCAGCAGGGCCTGCACGCGGGCGGCGGCGATGTTGAAGCGTTGCGCCAGGAAGGCCACTTCGTCCTGCCCGTCCTCGGGCAGGCGGCGCGCTAGGTCGCCCTCGCCCCAGCGTTCCACGCCCTGTTGCAGGGTTTCGAGCCGTTTGGTCAGGCGCCGCACGATGGGGTAGGCGCCCAAGGCGACGGCGGCGGCCACCAGGCCCAGCAGCACGAGCAGGTTGTAGGGGGGCGGCAAGCCGGTTGGCCCCAGCGGCGGCGAGGGCGGCGGACGGTTGCCGGGGCGCGGCAACTGTACAAACACGGTCTGGCCATCGCGCAGCGGCACTTCGAATTCCCAGCCCTGGCCGGGTACCCGTGCGCCCCGGGTCTGGGCCTGGCCCAACACTTCGCCCTGGGCGTTGCGCAGGATGATCTCGCGGCCCGGGCGCTGGGCGCGCTCGCGTTCCGCTTCCTCACGCCAGATCCAGCCGAAGATCAGGGTCAGCAGCACGATGGCGGCCACCACGGCCAGCCAGATGCGGATGTAGAGGCGCTGGGTCAGCGGCGTGGACATAGGGGCCTGCTCACACTCATTTCTCAAGTGCGAATGGGGTGCAAACGGCGCCAATCTAGGCGCACGACGAAGCCCAGACTGGCTGTCTGGGCGAGGAGTGCAACAACGAGTGGCGCCTTTTGCACCCCATTCCCTTCGGGTTGCGACCAAAAAGGCCATGCGCCGCGTTGCGAAGCCTTGCCGGGGGGTGACCCCGGCTGCGTTTCACGCCTTGCGCATGACTTTTTTGATTCGCAACGCATCTTGAGAAATGAGTGTGAACAGGCCCTAGTCCTGCTGGCGGGCAAAGACGTAACCCACGCCGCGCACCGTCAGGATGCGCTTGGGTGCCTTGGGATCGGCTTCGATGGCGGCGCGGATGCGGCCCATGTGCACGTCGATCGAACGGTCGAAGGCCTCCAGCTCGCGCCCGCGTACCGCTTCCATGATTTGGTCGCGCGTGAGCACGCGTCCGGCCCGTTCTGCCAGCGCGACAAGCAGGTCGAACTGGTAGGAGGTGAGCTCGCTGGCCTGGCCATTGACAGTGACGGTGCGCGCGTCGCGGTCGATCGCCAGCGAGCCGAAGCGCAGCTGGCTGGCCGGTGCCGGCCCGTTGCCACCGCGCCGGCGCAGCACGGCCCGGATGCGTGCCAGCAATTCGCGTGGCTCGAAGGGTTTGGCCAGGTAGTCGTCGGCGCCCATCTCCAGGCCGATCACGCGGTCCATGGGGTCGCCCTTGGCGGTGAGCATCCGGATGGGGGTCTGCGCCAGGGCCGAGGGCAGGGCGCGGATGCGGCGGCAGATTTCCAGGCCGTCCATGTCGGGCAGCATGAGGTCGAGCACCAGCAACTGGGGCGCCGGATGGGCGGCCTGCAACCGGGCCAGGCCTTCTTCGCCACTGCCCGCGATCTCCACGCTGTAACCGGACTGCGCCAGGTACTCGCTGACCATGGCGGCCAGGCGGGCGTCGTCTTCGATCATCAGCAGGGGTTGGCTCATGTCAGGGTCTGTTCCCATTCATTTCTCAAGTGCGAACGCGGTGAAAACAGCGCCAATCTAGGCGCGCGACGACGCCCAGGCTGGCCGCCTGGGCTAGGAGTGCAACAACGAGTGGCGCTGTTTTCACCACGTTCCCTGCGGGTTGCGGCCAAAAAGGCCATGCGGGGTGTTGCGCGGACTTGCCGGGGGCGACCCCGGTGGCGTCCACGCGCCTACCGCATGACTTTTTTGATCCGCAACGCATCTTGAGAAATGAATGGGAACAGATCCTAGTCTATCGCTCATGCCGCCATGGTGGGGGCGCGCGGTCAGCCGCGCTTGTCGCGGCTGTAAAGATAGGTAAACGCTTCAGTTGCGGGCACGCTGGGCGGCACGTGCCGCCAGTCCCACCAGCAGCAGCACTGGCAGGCCCAGCAAGGCGGTGGAGACGAAGAACTGGCTGTAGCCGTAGGCGTCCACGTACTCGCCCGAGAAACCGGCGATGAATTTGGGCGCCAGCAGCATCATGGAACTGAACAGGGCGTACTGCGTGGCCGAGTAGCTGATGTTGGTCAGGCTGGAGAGGTAGGCGATGAAGGCCGCCGAGGCGATGCCGCTGGAGAGGTTGTCGGCCGAGATTACGAAGATCAGCGCCGTCACGTCATGCCCGCGCGAGCCCAGCCAGGCGAACAGCAGGTTGCTGGCCGCGCTGAGCACGGCGCCCAGCATCAGCACCCGCATCACGCCCAGGCGCATGGCCAGCACACCACCCAGGAAGGCGCCCACCAGGGTCATGATGACGCCGTAGACCTTGGTGACGGCCGCCACCTCGTCCTTGCTGTAGCCCATGTCCACGTAGAAGGGGTTGGCCATGATGCCCATGACCACGTCGCTGATGCGGTACACCGCGATCAGCGCCAGGATCAGGCCGGCCTGCCACTTGTAGCGGCCCAGGAAGTCGGTGAAGGGCTCCACCACGGCACCCTGCAGCCACTCGCCTGCGCTGCGTGCCGGCGGCAGTTCATGCCGCCTGGGTTCGGACGAGAACAGCACGGTCAGCACGCCGGGCAGCATGCTGGTCGCCATGACCAGGTAGGCCGTGGCCCAGGCGGCGTTCTGGTAACCCGTGGTCTGGATCTCGGCCCGCGCGGCCAGCCACAGCACGCCGGCGCCGGCCCAGATCATGGCCATGCGGTAGCCGGTCTGGTAGGCCGCCGCCAGCGCGGCCTGGCGCTCAGCCCCGGCCGATTCGATGCGGAAGGCGTCCAGCGCGATGTCCTGCGTGGCCGAGGCGAAGGCCACCACCAGCGCGCACCAGACCACGACAGGCAAGCCGTTCTGCGGGTTCGCCAGCGCCATGCCGACCAGCCCGGCCATGATGGCCATCTGCGAGAGCAGCAGCCAGCTGCGGCGCAGGCCCAGCCAGCGGGTCAGGCCCGGCAGGGGCAGGCGGTCCACCAGCGGCGCCCAGGCCCACTTGAAGGCATAGGCCAGGCCGACCCAGCTCAGGTGGCCGATGGTGGCGCGATCAATGCCGGCCTCACGCAGGCGAAAACTCAGCGTGCCCAGCACCAGCAGCAGGGGCAGGCCGGCGGCGAAACCCAGGGCCAGCATGCGCAGGGTGGCGGGTTCGAGGTAAACGCGCAGCGTGTCGGCCCAGGAGGGCTTGAGTTGGCCCGGTCCGGGCGCACTTGAGGGCATGGCGGGCATCATAAGCGCATCATCCGGCATGATTCCGCACATCATGACCCTGTTCAAACGACTTTGCATCCTGTCCCTTGCCGCTCTGCTGTTCGCCGGGCCGGGACAGGCTGCGCCCGAACAGCGCGAAGGTGTGGATGTGGGCAAGAACTCGGCCTTCACCAAACTGGCCCCGGCGGAGGATGTCGAGCGCATGGCCTTGCAGCAGTACCGCCAGCAGTTGTCTCAGGCCGCCGAAAAGCGCGCTTTGGCCCCGCCCGACCATCCGCAGCTCAAGCGTCTGCGCGCCATCGCACAACGCGTCATCCCGCACGCCCTGGCCTGGAACCCGCGCGCCAGAGACTGGAAGTGGGAGGTCAATCTGATCGGCTCGAAGCAGATCAACGCCTATTGCATGCCCGGCGGCAAGATCGCCTTCTACACCGGCATCCTGGACCAGCTGCAGTTGAACGACGACGAGGTGGCCATGGTCATGGGCCACGAGATTGCCCATGCCCTGCGCGAGCATGCGCGTGAGCGCATGGGCAAGAGCGCGGTGACCGAGGGGGTGGCGAGGGTCGGGGGCGCCGTGCTGTCCGCCTGGTTGGGCATCGACCCGCGCCTGACCGACGGGGTGGCGCGTGGCGGCGCCAACCTGGCGGTCCTGAGTTTCAGCCGCAGCGATGAGAGCGAGGCCGACCTGGTGGGGATGGAGCTGGCGGCGCGGGCCGGCTACGACCCGCGCGCCGGCGTGACGCTGTGGCAGAAGATGGGGGCGGCCAGCAAGGGCGCGCCACCGCAGTGGCTGTCCACCCACCCCGCGGGCAAGACGCGTATCGCGGAGATCGAGCAGAACCTGCCCAAGGTGCTGCCGCTGTACGAGCGGGCCCGCCGCGAGAGCCAGCGCCGGTAATAAAAACCGGCAAGCCCGGGGCGACTGCTCAGTAGCGGTAGATCAGGCCCAGGGACACGCTGGGCAGGTAGCGGAAGCCCAGCGCGCCATTGCTCTGGGTCCGCCAACCGTCCAGGCCGATGGCGGAACTGCCGGCCCCGTTGCTTTCCAGGTCGCTGGACAGGGTGCCCAGTGCGACACCCATATCGGCGTAAAACCCAAGCCCCTTGCTGGCCAGGCCGTGCTGGCCGTAGCCTATGCCCAGGTAGGTCGAGGCGGTCGGGGATTTCGGGCGCAACTGGTAGGGATTGGACCCCAGGCCGGCCCAGGCACTGCCCAGGCTGTTGGCCGACAGGCCGGCTGGCGTGTCGCCGAAGCTCAAGCCGCCCACCAAGCGGAAACCGCCGCTGGCGAAGGGAAACCAGTCTGCATAGAGGCTGGCCCGGCTGCTCTCGTAGTCGGGGCGCGGGCCCTCAGAGCCGGCCCACTTCAGGCCCGGGCTGTAGTCGCTGCGCAAGGCCCAGCCGCCGCTTGACGGCTGGGCATGCCCCAGGCTGTAGGGGCTGGTTTGCAGGGATTGAGCCGACGCGGAGCCAGCCGTCACAGTAAAGACGGCCAACGCCAGCAGTGCGGCGCGCAGCGGATTCATGAAAAGTCCTGAGTTTCAAACTGGATTTGATTATTCAGGATATCGGGCCGGCCGGTGGTTTACTCAAGTGCCGCTCATGGTCTCTGTGCGGCATTGCAACATGGAGGAAAAGACAGTAGCAGGCGCTTACGTTCCGCCCACGAAAGGATTGGTCTGGCGCTCGCGGCCGAACGTGCTTTCCGGGCCGTGGCCGGGGATGAAGACAGTGTCGTTGCCCATGGGCCACAGTCGCTCGGTGATGCTGCGGATCAGGTCCTCGTGGTTGCCCTGGGGGAAATCGGTGCGCCCGATGGAGCCGGCAAACAGCACGTCACCGACAAAAGCGCGCTGCGCCTCGGGCGAGTGGAAGACCACATGGCCGGGGGTGTGGCCCGGGCAGTGCCGCACGTTCAGGGTGCAGTGGCCGATGCTGACGGTGTCGCCATCTTGCAGCCAGCGGGCCGGGGTGAAACGCTCCGACTGCGGGAAACGGAACATGCGGCTCTGCTCGGCCAGCTGGTCGATCCAGAACTGGTCGCCCGGGTGCGGGCCGATGATGGGCAGGCCGAGCTGGCGGGCCAGTTCGGCGGTGCCGCCGGCGTGGTCGATGTGGGCATGGGTCAACCAGATGGCCCTGAGCGTGAGGCCCAGGCGGGCGGCGGTGGCGGTGATGCGCGGCAGGTCGCCGCCGGGGTCGATGACCGCAGCTTCCATGGTTTCGTCGCACCAGACGATGGAGCAGTTCTGTTCGAAAGCGGTCACGGGGACGGTCTGGTACTTGAGCATGGCCGGGCAGCAGGGGGGGCGGATGAAGAAAACGGTATTTTGCACGGCAGCGTCACGTTATGCCGGCAAAATGCTGCCCATGAATGTGAACGTGTCTGCCGAAACCACCCGCCTGCTGCCTGACGATGACGCGCTGCGTGCCATGTTGCACAACGAGGTGCACGCCCGCCCGTCGGCCCGTATCCGCCTGCCCGCCCTGGTCGTGTACGTGGCCGTGCTCAACGAAGGCATCAGCCGCGAGCAGGAGTGCGAGCACCTGCGCCGCCTGCCCGGCCAGCAGGAGCTGGCGCCCGAGCGCCTGCAGGGCAACTTCCTGCGCCTGCGTTTCGAGGGCTACACCGTCAAGTGGGAGCGGCACACCGAGTTCACGCGTTATTCCATCGTGCAGCCCTTGCCCGCGCATGCGCACCTGGGTGCCAGCGACCCCGAGCTGTTGTCCGCCCTGGTGGTGGCGCCGCAGTGGTTGCGCGAGATACCGGGCCGTACCATCGCCGCCATCAAGCTGGCCATGGTGCACGGCGACCTGACGACGCCCGAGGCGACCATGGCCCAGGCGCGTGCCTGGTTCGGTGGCCACCCCCTGGTGGCCTCGGTCATGGGCAACAACGGCCATTCTCTGGCGGTCACCGACTTCCAGCTGCGCGACAGCGGCTTCGAGCGCCTGCTGGTCATCGCGCCGCCAGCCACGAGTGAAACGCGTGCCGGCCGTGTCTCGCAGCGCCTGCTGGAGTTGGAGACCTACCGCCTCATGGCCCTGCGCGGCCTGCCCGTGGCCAAGGGCCTGGGTCCCATGCTGAGCGAAGCCGAACGGCAGTTGGCTGACATCACGGCGCAGCTGGAGAACAAGTCGGCCTCCGAGCAGGCCTTGCTGGACACGCTGGTGTCGCTGGCCGGCCGGGTCGAGCGCGCCACGGCCGAGCACGACTACCGCTTCTCGGCCACGCGTGCGTATGACACCCTGGTGGGGCAGCGCCTGACCGAACTGCGCGAGCAGCCCGTCTCCGGCACCCAGACCCTGGGCGAGTTCCTGCAGCGCCGTCTCTCGCCGGCCATGGCCACGGTGGTGGCCACCGCGCAGCGCCTGGCTTCCTTGTCCGAGCGCGTGTCACGCGCCAGTGCCCTGCTGCGCACGCGCGTG
Source organism: uncultured Hylemonella sp. (assembly GCA_963513295.1). GTDB lineage: Bacteria > Pseudomonadota > Gammaproteobacteria > Burkholderiales > Burkholderiaceae_C > Hylemonella. The sequence continues at coordinate 6,624 of CAUPQO010000036.1, read as the reverse complement.
GACATCGCCACCGAGGTGCAGAACCAGCAACTGCTGGCCAAGCTCACGCGCGGACAGGAACTGCAGTTGCGCCTGCAGTCCACCGTGGAGGGCTTGTCCATCGCGGCCATCTCCTACTACGTCGTCAGCCTGCTGCTCTACGGCGTCAAGGCCGTCAAGGCCGCGGGTGTACCGATCAACCCCGAGATCGCCGTCGGCGTGCTGATCCCGCTGGTGCTCTGGGGGGTGTGGCGCACGACACGGCGTATCCACCAGAGGCTGCACGCAGGTCGCTGAAACGCCGGGCGGTCCTCGCCGGTGCCGACGGTCCCCGAAATAAGGGTCAGGACCGCCAGTCGTAGTCGATACACAGGGGGGCGTGATCGCTGAAACGCTGTCCCTTGTAAACCTCGGCTGCCCGTGCGCCCTGCGCCAGCGCCGGCGTGGCCAGCTGGTAGTCGATGCGCCAGCCCACATTCTTGGCATAGGCCTGGCCTCGGTTGCTCCACCAGGTGTAGGCCTCACCCGTGGTGTCGGGATGCAGCTGGCGGTAGACGTCAACCAGGCCGCCGTCGTTCAGCAGGCGCGTCATCCAGGCGCGCTCCTCGGGCAGGAAGCCCGAGTTCTTGAGGTTGCCCTTCCAGTTCTTCAGATCCATCTCCTGGTGCGCGATGTTGACGTCGCCCACCAGGATGAATTCGCGTTCCTGCTTGAGCTGCTGCAGGTGCGGATAGATTTCGTCGAGGAAGCGGAATTTGGCCAACTGCCGGTCCTCGCCCGAGGAGCCGCTGGGGAAGTAGCAGCTGATCAGCGAGAACTTGTTGTGCGGCGTGTCGAAACGCAGTTCCACGTAACGGCCCTCGGCATCGAATTCGGAGGAGCCGTAGCCGATGGCCACGTCGCTGGGTTCGTGCCGGGTGTAGAGGCCCACGCCCGAGTAGCCTTTTTTCTCGGCGTAGTGGAAGTGGCCGCGCAGGCCGGCGAGTTCCTCGAAGCGCCCGGCCACATCGCCCGCCTGGGCCTTGACCTCCTGCACGCCCATACAATCCGGACGAGTCTGGTCCAGCCAGGCCTCCAGCCCCTTGCTGGTGGCCGAGCGTATGCCGTTGAGGTTGAGGCTGACGAGTTTGAACAAGGAATTTGCCATGACGGACGGTGTGGAGAGTGGACGGGATGGCCTGGCCCAGGATTTTGTGGCCTTTGCGGTCGAGTGCGGCGTGCTGCGTTTCGGTGAATTCAAGACCAAGGCGGGCCGGCTTTCCCCGTACTTTTTTAATGCGGGCCTGTTCGACGACGGCGCCCGGCTGGGCCGGCTGGCCGAATTCTATGCCCGCCGGGTGATGGCCTCGGGCATCGAGTTCGACATGATCTTCGGCCCGGCTTACAAGGGCATTCCGCTGGGCGCGGCGCTGGCCGTGGAGTTGGCGCGGCACGGGCGCAACGTGCCCTTTGCCTACAACCGCAAGGAAGCCAAGGACCACGGCGAAGGCGGCACCCTGGTGGGCGCACCATTGAAGGGCCGGGTGCTGATCGTCGACGACGTGATGTCCGCCGGCACCGCCGCGCGCGAGTCCATCGCCCTGATCGAAGCCGCGGGCGCCACGCCCCATGCGGTCCTGATCGCACTGGACCGGCAGGAAATGGCGACCGAAAACGGCCAGGACGTCCCCTACAGCGCCGTGCAATACGTACGAAATCGCTTGGGATTGCAGGTGGCCGCAATTGCGAAATTGGCCGATTTGCTGCAGTATCTGGAACAGCACAGCAAGGACGGCCTGGCCGCCGATCATGCGCGTGTGCTGGCATATCGACAGCGCTACGGCGTCCAGGACACTTGAACATGAAGCGATTGGCAGAGATGGTAGGGCTGGGGCTGCTGCTGGCCGGGTGTGCCTTGCAGGCCCATGCCCAGGGTGGCGTGGAGGGCGGCATCTATACCTGCATCGATGCCAAGGGGCGCAAGCTCACCTCCGATCGTCCCATCCGCGAATGCGCCGACCGCGAACAAAGGCTGCTCAACCCCAGCGGCACGGTGCGCGCCGTCATTCCCCCCACCCTGACCGGGCCGGAGCGCGCCGCCCTGGAAGCCAAGCAGCGCCGGGAGGCCGAGGAACGTGCCCGCCAGGCCGAAGAGAAGCGGCGCGAACGCGCCCTGCTGGTGCGCTACCCCAGCCGCTCCGTGCACGACAAAGAGCGCTCCGAAGCCCTGGCCTCGATCAGCATCGTGCGGCAGGCGGCGATGAACCGTGTCAAGGAGCTGGAGCGCCAGCGCAAGGAACTCGACACCGAACTGGAGTTCTACGCCAAGGACCCGAGCAAGGTGCCGCCTTCGCTGCAGCGCCTGGTCGATGAGAATGCGAAGAGCATGGCGGTGCAGGAGCGTTTCATTGCCGACCAGGAGGCCGAGATGGGCCGGGTCAACGGCCGCTTCGACGAGGAACTGGCGCGCCTGCAGCTGCTCTGGGCCCAGATCGGCGCGCCGGCCAACTGAACGGGTATTCCCCGATGCATCCGCCGGCGGGCGTGTGCGAGGATGGGTCTGAATACGCATATTCACGATGTCCCAGCCGCTCCAACATCCGCGCCGGCGCGCCCTGATCGGCGTGCTGGCTTTGTGGCTGGGAGCTTGCGGCAAGGCGCCGGAGGCCGGTTACCGGCCGGAGCTGAGCGCGGCGCCAGCGGCGCCGGTGCGCGTCTTCCGCGTAGGCATCCACCCCTTGCACAACCCCCAGCGCCTGATGGAGGTCTACGGCCCCATCATCGACGCCCTCAACCAGGCCCTGCCCGAAGCCGAGTTGCAGCTGGAGGCGTCCCGCAACTACGAGGAATTCGAGAAGAAGCTCTATGGCGGCGAGTTCGACTTCGCCATGCCCAATCCCTATCAGACCGTGCTGGCCCGGCGTCGCGGCTACGTCGTGATCGCCAAGATGGCCGACGACCGCGAGTTTCGTGGACTGATACTGGTGCGGCGAGACAGCGGCATCAAGCGGGTGCAGGATCTCAAGGGCAAGTCCGTGTCCTACCCGGCTGCCACGGCCCTGGCCGCCACCTTGCTGCCGCAGTTCTATCTGCAGCGCCAGGGCGTCAATGTGAGCACCGACATCCATAACCTGTATGTCGGCTCGCAGGAATCCTCCATCCTCAACGTCTTGCGCGGTCATACCGCGGCCGCTGCCACCTGGCCCGTGCCCTGGAAGACGTTCGTGGCCGAGAAGCCTGAGCTGGCCAGCCAACTCGAGGTGAAGTGGGAAACGGAAACCCTGCCGAACAACGGCTGGGTCGCGCGCCAGGACTTGCCGCCCGCGCTGGTGCAGCGCTTCACGCAGCAGCTGCTCGGGCTGTCCGCCACGGAAGAAGGGCGCAAGATGCTCGCGCGGCTGCCCGTGTCGGCCTTCGAGCGGGCCGACGCGCAGACCTACCGCCCGGTCGAGCGATTCCTGGCTGAATTCTCGCGGCAGGTCCGCCCCATCGAGCACTGAGCGGGGAATGTCGGTGTGAATCGGCAATGGCAGCAGCTGCAGCATTTCTGGCGGCGTCTGACGCAGGGCTCGATCCGTCGCCAGTTGACCTGGGCCTTTGGCCTGCTGGCCCTGCTGGTGCCCGCCATCGCCGGCATGCTGGTCTACCTGCACCAGCGGGACTTTCTCTACGGGCAGGGGGAGCGCAACGCGCGGGGCCTGGCGGATGCACTGGCCGTCAGCAGTTCATCCTGGCTCGTGGCGCGCGACATGGCCGGCTTGCAGGAGGTGGCGGCCGGCTTCGCCACCACGTCGGACCTGAAGTTCGCGGCCGTGATCTCGCGCCGTGGCGAGGTGCTGGCCTCCACCGTGACGGACCAGGTGGGGCGGTACTTCTCCGACACGATCAGCCAGAACCTGATGACCGCGCCGGCACAGGCCCGCACCCTCGTGTCCGGGCCGGACCTGATCGACGTGGCCGCGCCCGTGATGAGTGGGGCGCGCCATGTGGGCTGGGTGCGGGTGGAAATGACGCAGGATGCCGCCAATCGGCACCTGAATGAAATCGCCCAGACCGGCCTGTTGCTGGTGGGAGGCGGCTTGCTGGTCACGGCGTGGCTCTCGGTTGTGCTGGCACGCCGCCTGGCGCGGCGGCTGGAGCAGCTGGTGCGCGTGGCCGAGAGCGTCGGCCAGGGCCACGAGTACCTGCGCTCCAGCGTGGGCGGCGCCGACGAGATTGGCCAGCTGGCCCAGCGCTTCAATGCCATGCTCGACACGCTGGCCGTCCAACAGGGCGACCTGCGCGTGGCCGCCACCGCCTTCGAGACGCAGGAGCCCATGGTCATTCTGGATGCGAGCCAGCGGTTCATGCGGGTCAATCAGGCCTTTGAGCGCAGCTTTGGCCATGCCGCGGCCGATGTGCAGGGCAAGGACGTCACGCTGATCCGCTCGGATCGCCATACGCCCGAGTTCTACGAGGACGCCTGGCGCACGATCGAACACACGAGAATCTGGCAGGGCGAGATCTGGTACCGCCGTCGCAATGGCGAGGAATTTCCCAGCTGGGTCAGCGTCACGGCCGTGCGCGACGAGGCGGGGCGCGCCAGCCACTACGTGATGTCCATGATGGACATCACACAACGCAAGCGCGCCGAGGAGGAAATCCGCCAGCTGGCCTACTTCGATCCGCTGACCGAGCTGCCGAACCGGCGCATGCTGCAGGAGCAGCTGCGCCAGGCCCTGGCCGCCGTGCAGCGGAGCAACCGCCACGGGGCCCTGCTGTTCCTGGACCTGGACAACTTCAAGACCATCAACGACACGCTCGGACACGACAAGGGCGATGTCTTGCTGCGCGAGGTCGCCCGACGCCTGCGCCGCGCCGTGCGCGATAGTGATGTGGTGGCCCGCCTGGGCGGCGACGAGTTCGTGGTCATGCTCAGCGAGCTGGACCACGACACCCTGCTGGCCGCGCGCGAGGCGGAGCAGGTCGCCGAGAAGCTGCTGGCCGCGCTGCGCGAGCCTTACGACCTCGGCGGCATCGGCCACCACAACAGCGCCAGTGTCGGTGTCACCCTGTTTGGCGCTGGTAGCAGCAGCGCCGACGAGCTCATGAAACAGGCCGACCTGGCCCTGCACCAGGCCAAGGCGGGGGGGCGCGACAGCAGCCGCTTCTTCGACCCCGCCATGCAGGCCCGGGTCAGCGAACGCATGCTGCTGGAGCGCGACCTGCGCCAGGGCCTGCAGGCTGGTCAGTTCCTGCTCTACTTCCAGCCCCAGGTGGACGGCAGCGGGGGCATGACGGGGGCGGAAGTGCTGGTGCGCTGGCAGCACCCCCAGCGCGGCCTGGTCTCGCCAGCTGCGTTCATCCCGCTGGCGGAGGACAGCGGCCTGATCCTGCCCTTGGGGCGCTGGGTGCTGGAACAGGCCTGCCGGCAACTGGCGCGCTGGGCCGCCGACCCTGGCAGCGCCGGGCTGACACTGGCGGTGAACGTGAGCAGCCGCGAGCTGCGCCAGGCCGACTTCGTTCAGGCAGTGCTGGCCGTGCTGGCGCAGACCGGCGCCAACCCGGCACGCCTCAAGCTGGAGCTGACCGAGAGCCTGCTGCTGGACAACGTGAGCGACACCATCCGCAAGATGGAAGAACTCAAGGCGCACGGCGTGGGTTTTTCGCTGGACGACTTCGGCACCGGCTACTCCTCGCTGTCCTACCTCAAGCGTCTGCCGCTGGACCAGCTCAAGATCGACCAGTCTTTCGTGCACGATGCGATCGACAACCCGCACGACACCGCCATCGTGCGGGCCATCGTGGCGCTGGGCCACAGCCTGAAGCTGCAGGTGATTGCCGAGGGCGTGGAAACGCCTGCCCAGCGCGAATTCCTCGCCGCCCAGGGCTGCCACCACTGTCAGGGCTACCTGTTCGGCAGGCCCGGGCCAGTGGAGGCGCTGGGGCTTTTCCTGCCGCCGGGTGGGCTCAGCCCAGTTTCGACCGCAGCAGATCATTGACCTGCTGCGGATTGGCCTTGCCCTTGCTGGCCTTCATAACCTGACCCACCAGCGCATTGAAGGCCTTGTCCGTGCCGGCCTTGAACTGCGCCACGTTGTCGGCGTTGGCGGCGATCACCTCGTCGATGATCTTTTCCAGCGCGCCGCTGTCGTTCATCTGCTTCAGCCCTTGATCCTCGATGATGCGATCAACGAAGTCTGGGTGATGCGGTATTCCAAGTACGCGGCCACCTGCCCACAGGAGGTCAAACACCTGCTTGGCAGCGTTGTTCGAAAGCGTCCCGTCGCTGATTCGTTGGATGAGTATTGCGAGTGCTTCTGGGCTTACCAAGGCCTGCTCGATGGCGATCTCGGCTGCGTTGAGGCGACGTGAGACCTCCCCCATGATCCAGTTGCTGGCCAATTTGGGCTGCTTGCAGGCTTGTGCAGCAGTCTCAAAGTACGCGGCCATGGCCTTGCTCTGCGTCAGGGTGGTGGCGTCGTACTCGGGCAGTCCATAGTCGGCCACAAAGCGCGCCGCCATCACACGCGGCAGTTCGGTCATCTCCGAGCGCACACGCTCCACCCACTCCGGCGCGATCACCAGCGGCGGCAGGTCCGGGTCGGGGAAGTAGCGGTAGTCGGCCGCGTCTTCCTTGGTGCGCATGGCGCGCGTCTCGCCGGTGTCGGGATCGAACAGCACCGT
>CAUPQO010000035.1:0-20938 GCA_963513295.1 uncultured Hylemonella sp. | reverse complement strand
GGGCCAGGCCAGCCCGAGCTCGGATTCGCGCCCGCCGCCGGGGGCGCCCCCGCGGTCGGCGCGGTGGCCCAGCTCCAGCGCGGGCGGGCGCGCCCACAGGCTGCCGGCCGCCGTGCGCGCGGCCTCGGCACCACGCTGCTGCGCCCCGGCTTCACGCGCCGGCACCGAGCGCAACCAGGCCGTTTCGACCGCGGCCTTCAATGAAATGCGTGTGTCGTCCGCTGCCGCAGACGCTTGCGCCCAGGCCGCGGGCACAGCCGCAAGCAGGCCGCAGACAAGGACACACTGTCGTATGGAATGAAACACGGAAACCCCCGATGTGATCTGCAAGACCCCGGCGCTGCCCCGCAGAACAGGACAACACCAGGACCCAGGCCGGGGCCGCACCCGCAGGGGGCGCGCACCCGGAAAAAGATCAGCTCAGGCTTCGGGGGGGACGGCGCAGGCCGTCGAGATAGGGCGGCGGTGGCGGATGGCTGGCCGCCTGCGCCACATGCTGCGAGGCCGGCTCCAGCGCGGCCACCGGCAGCATGACGATGAAACCCAGGTGGTGCGTGCTGCAATCGGCCATCACGTGCTGGATGGAATCGTGCGAGTTGTCGGCGTGGATGTTGCCGTCGTCATCGTGGTGATGACCCTCGGCCTGCCAGTGCAGGGCCAGGTGGGTCAGCGCGTCGTCCTGCTCCAGCACGGCCTGAGTCAGGCCGGCCGCCAGGGCGGTTTGCCACAAACTCAGACAGATCAGCAGGAAGGCGATGAAGCGTCGCATGGAAGCGCCATCTTAGCAGTCCCTCAATCGAACTCAATCTTGTAACCCAGTTCCCACACCGCGTCGGACTGGCGGTCCAGCGGCAGCTTGCCCGTGGCATAGGTCAGCTGCCAGCCCGAGTCGTGGCGCAGGGTGGCGGCGGCGTAGCGGTGGCGGTCCAGCCCGGCGGCTTCGATGGCCGCTGCCGGGTTCTGCTCCTTGAAATAGCGCCAGCTCCATTCGAACTTCACCTGCTTGCCCTGCACCACCCCCAGCGGGCTGCTCATGGCGATCTCGATGTTGGCGCGGTCGTAGTCCGGCGGGTCGCCCAGCAGCGCGGCGCGGTCCGGGTCCTTGCCGGGCTGCACCCGCTCCAGGGCCAGGCGCAGCTTGGGAAAGGCATCGGGCGAAGCGGTGAGCCCCATGGGGTGGCCGGTGAGCCAGCGCACCAGGCGGAAAGGCCAGTCCAGCGGGTTGGCCTGGTTGGCAAAGGAGCCCGGCGCGGGCCGGTAGACCGTGGTGAGGTGCGCGCCGAAGGTTTCGTTGCGGCGGTCAAAACGCTGGTCCGATTCCAGCGAGCCGATGAGGCCGGTTAACAGCAGCAGCGCATCGCCACTGCGCGAACGCGCGGCCTCCTCGCGGCACTGGGGCAGCGTGGCCGGGTCCGTCGGGTCGCAGCCCGAACCCGGGCCGCCCAGGGTGACGGCGCTGGCGTACTGGTAGACGTAGTTGAGCTCCAGGCCGGTCTTCAGGAAATCGCTGGGGTTGATGTCGCGGTTGAAGGCCACGTTGCCCTCGGCCTTGAAGTCCAGGTCCAGCTTGTGGAAAGACTCTTTCGACAGCTCCTGCGCCTTGGCCGGCGTGGCCACGGTCTTGTCGATCCTGTACGTGAACCCCATACCGCCCTGCTGGCCGGTGCCCGTGCTGGGCTCGAAGTACTTGGGCGTGATGACGATGCCCTTGCCCGCCCCGGCGTCCTGCGCGCCCACCTGGGCCGGCCCCAGCAGCAGGCCGAAAAGCACGGCGCTTGCAGCAAGATTTTTCATGATGAAGCTCCTCAGCGGATGCCGATCTTCTGCAGCCGCTTCTTCAGCGGGGCCGACACCGGCTGGTGCGCCACCATGGCCGCCACCGGCACCGAGGCGCTGCCCTCGTTCTTGAAGCGGAACACCTTGTCCACCAGCTGGGCCAGGTCGTGCACGGACTTGGCCGGGTCCATCAGCAGGGTGGTGAACAGGCCCACCAGCTCGGGCACCGTCTTGTTCTCGTGGCCGGTCTCGCGCTGCTGCGTGTAGTAGGTGTTCACGTGCACGATGAGCATGTGGGCCATCTGCGCCGCCACGGCCTTGAGCATGTCCTGGCTGCCGGCGCTGTTGAAAAAAGTCAGGTCCCGCATCTTCTGCAGGCCCATGCCCGGCAGATCAGGGGTGCTGACAAAAGGCCGGATGGACTGGCCGTTGATGCTGAGGAACATGAAGGCGCTGACGTGCGCCTGCGTGGACTTGTCGAGTTCTGCCATGGCGAAGCTCCTGGAAGTGGCGGGCACCCGAAACGCCTGGGCCAGCAGAACCGGGGCGGGTGCCGTCGCCCAGGCCCGGCCCTACCCTGCTAAGTCTCTTCCTTGGACTGGCTATCCTTGCCCAGCAGATAACCGGCAATCGCGCCAAACAAGCCGACGATGGGCGTGAGCTGCTCGTTGCTGTAGCCGATGACCAGCAGCAGTGCCGAAAAGCACAGGATGGTGATGACACCGAAGACCCGCAACACATGGTGAGCCGGCGCATGCGAACGCCACAGCAGCGCCGTGGCCAGGATCAGCGCCGCAAAGGCAAACAGCAGCACCCCGATGGCGAGGAACTGCACCAGGCTCGGCGACCAGGGTTGCGTCCAGCCCAGGGACGGGGCCTGGGCCAGGGTCTGGTCCAGGTTTTTTTGTGCCGCGTCCAGCGCGGCCATGGCGGCATCGGTGCTGCTGGCCATCAGCGTGCTCCCCGTTCCAGCTTGAGGACGCGCGCCTCCAGCTCGCCCAGCTGGCGGTTCAGCGCCTGGATGGCCGCCGTCTGCTTGCGCAGCAGGTCGGTGAGCTCGGCATTGCTGGCCGCCTTGGCCGGCCCCACCTTGTCATTGCCCATCGCCTCCCGGGGCACCTGGGCCTCGTAATTGATGCGCACACGCGGCACATCAGGCGGCGCCGGCGCAGGCGGCACCTGCGCCAGAACACTCGCAGTGGCGAGCAGGAAGGCAAGACCCAGAATCAGCTTCATGACGGCTCCTCCTTGAAAAGGACGCCCGGTCAGATCCCGGGCCCATCACCGTCGTATTGTTGGCAAGTGCCGGCCGAAGTAAATCCCATGAACGGGGGATGCCTCAGCGGGTGACAAATATCCCGGCTCGTGCTGGCTGGCTTGGTGATCGGGGCGCGGTAGCCCCCCCGGCTGGCGGGGCGCGTCTGGCGAGGCGGAGTGTCAGTCCCGGATCAGCAGAGGGACTGTGATTCGGGACATGCGGGGATTTAGTTTGGTGATGTATGTAATGAATTGCATAGATTCATTGCGTAGATATGCATATCTTTTTACGGCAGACGCTGATGAATGGCCTGGACCAGTGGCTGGAATGTGGCCACTCCGATGCTATCGAGATACGTCTTGACTGCAATCGTTCGAAGATAGTCTTTGGATGTATTGGCTTCATCGGCGAGTATCAAAGTGAATTGATGATGATCGACGATTTGTCTCTGAACAAGTGAATGCCCGACATCAATATGAAATTCAGCAGCTAATGCGGCGCGAACATCAGCGTTTGAATAGACCTCCCTTTCGGGAGGCTCTACGCCAGGAAACGAGAAGATGCCATTTACTGGGTCCGCCCCGACATCTGCATCACGCACAGCCACATATGGACGCCCAATACGTCTCAGGAGCAAAGCTCCCGATCGAACTGCTTTTTTATCGCCCACGTCGTGTATATCTATACAACGCAGTAAGCCACGATCAACTCGTCTAATCATCTCAGTAAGCAACAACTTAGCAAAGTCATCTTCCACGAGAACAGCGAGATCACGTTGGTGCCCTTCAGAGAGAATGGCCCGAGCGCGAGCAGCTGATAGCCCAGGGAATGCAGCAACTCCATTTGCGTCTCTCGAAAGCATAACGCGCGCATCTGGAGGGAGGACTTGCAGCAGCGTGCTGGAGTGAGTTGTCAAAATGATCTGATGCTGACGGCGATTGCACACATCCAGCAGATATTTCCCAAGCTCGTACTGAGCATTCTCATGAAGTGAAGTCTCAGGCTCTTCGATTACGAATAGGCTCTGCGCCGGCGAATTCTCCAAAAGATCAACGAGGTACAACGTACGCCCTTCACCGAATCCCATGTTGTTCTCTGAATATTGAGCACCAAATCGAGCAGCGATTCCAAGCTCGCCTTCGCGCACGCCATGCGTGATGCTCTGAAAATGCAACCCTTGGTACTGCTGTCCAAGAATTCGACCTACTTTTTGCTTTACATCTTCAGCGATCAAGCGTTGATTGCCAAGCACAAGCTGAGCGCCTCTGTAAACACTTAGATCGCGCTGCTCGACTTTTGGGATATAGATCGTGAATCCAATGTAATAGCAAGTTCGCTCTGGCTGCCGCTTATACCCCGACCATTCTTTCTGTGTGCGAACAACTGTGAGTGTTTGCGGATTCGTCGGATCGTTTGTGTTGTACTCGTAAACAACAGAAGAATCTGCGCCAAAAGGATTTGGATCCGCGGCAGAAGCAGGAAAGAAATCTCTAACGTAAAACCGCTTGATGCCATTTACAGTCGGCGGCTTCTTGTAAGCGCCAAGACATAACTGCCCAACCGTACTTTTCCCCGCGCCATTTAGGCCCGAGATGGCTGTGATTGGATAGACAAAGTCGACGGTCAAATCCGTAATACCGCGAAAACCATGAATGTGAACCGAATTTAGTACGGGACCAAAAGTGGCGTAGCGATTTTGAATCTCGTACTTAGCTGCGAGCTCCTGGCGTATATCTGGCATGTCGACTTCCTAAGGATGTGATTTCGAGCACAAGACTGCTAACGACGTCCTCGGTACGGCTCACACCCAACTCCATCGTTATCACGATCTAAGTGCGGGCCATAGCCGGGATCACCTCGATATACAGGCGCGGCTCCTGCTGCACGCGCCTCAGAGCAGTTCGCGAAAGGCCGAGTTCGTCTTGCGCTTGAGTTTGCCGCAGAGTTCGGCAGCGAATTCAGCGACGACGATCCTCCGCGACTTCTATGACAGTGATAGTCACCCGTCTTTTTATTTGTGTGACAACCACTCTTGTCGAGACCACCACCATGCGCATGCGCTTGATTGGCAACAAGAGCCGCAGCACACATGAGAAAGGTTATCGTGAACAGGCGCACAAGGACTCAACTGGCTGAGCGCTTTCACTGCCGATATTTCTTTGCGTAGAGTTTCCGAACTTCTCGGTTGATGAAGCTGTTGAGGCCTCTTCCTGCTCTACCTAATTGGCGCATCTGGGCTATGTTTGCAGCCCCAGCACTTTGGTTCGTGTACAGATAGACGTTGCCGTCATTGAATCGAACAGTGATCGAGTCGGTTGCGAGTTCGAAGCTGTGGACGTTCGAGTCTCCACCCAAGTTCTTATATCTTTCCATGCGTCCCCCTGAAAAACAGTCGATGGCCGATGCTGTTTTGCAGATGCCAGTGACGTCTCACTGATCTGCTTTTCTATTTGGGACAATTCTTAGCTTATTTTCAGTGTTCTGCAAGCTAAGAATTCTGGCGATCTACTTGCCCAGTGACTTGTTCAAATCGTCGGTGAGCGAAACGGCCTTGAGGCGGATCTGGTAACGCCCCGAGTTCATCAGCGCGATGGCCTGGTCTGAAGACCATTTGGACGAGGCGCTGTGGTTGAGCCGCACCTCGGCGCTCTGGCCGCGCGTGATGGCCTGGCGCAGGAAGGCGTGCCAGGGCGTGGCGTCGGCCCCCGATGCCAGGATGACGGGCAGCGGCTCGCTGCCCCGGGTGTCATAAAGCAAGGCGTCGAAGGTGATGCGCTTGAGCGTGGGGTAGCCCATGTTCTGCACGTCGACGATGACGGCGATCTCGTCGCGGCCCGAGGCGCCCTGCACGACTTCGGCGCGCTTGAGGGTCACGACCACTTCGGGCGGTGTTTCGATGTGGACCTGGACGCCGGCCGGGCCGGGCGCGGGCGCCACGGCAGATGCCGGGGCGGCCGGGCTTGAAGCCGCGGGCACGGGGGCCGAGGCCTGTGCTGCCGGCGCGGGCGCGGCCACCGGGGCCGGCGCCGCTGCGGGTTTGGGTGCCGGTTTGGGCAGGCGCTTGGGCGCGGGGGTGGGCAGGGGCGGCGGGGGAGCGGGCTCGGGCTCGACGACAAAAAGGTAGAGCCCGACCAGCACCGCCACCAGCGCCACAGCGGCCACCGCCAGCACGATGCGGTGGCGCAGGGCCCGTTCGCGCAGCCAGGGCAAGAGGCGGCGCCTGGCCCCCTTGCGGGCCAGGGCCAGTTCCTTGATGACCTGTTCACCCTTGGTCAGGAACTCTTCGGACGACTTGAGTTTGAAGTGGCGGTTGCCATGGGCCTTTTTCTGCAGGCGATCGAGGTAGCGGATGCGCTTGCGCAAGTCCGCAGGCACGGCGTACTGGGCCGTGCTGAGCTTAGTGCGCAGCCCTTCGCCGGTGCCGCCCCAGTCGCGCTGGAGCACACGCTCGATGCGCCTGCAGATGGCGAGAACTTTCTCGTTGTCTTTCACTTCTTGTTTTTCCGTCTGTCACCCAACGCCGCGGGGCCGCGACGGGCGCCGCCCCCACAAAAATGCCCTCCCCCAGCCTGGCTGGACGAGGGCATCGGTCTACTGACTCTGTTCCGTGCAAGCCCGCTGTCCTGGCTGGCGCCTTGGCACATGCCCTGGACCGGTGGTTTTGCGTGCGCACCTTTCGATGCGTTTGCCCTTGCGGTGCCCAGTCTACCGCGGCTGTGTAAACCGGGGCTCGTGTCTGCCCCGGCGCAAGCCCCCTGTAGTATCCTGCCCCCAGTCCTTTTCAGCTTCAACCTGGTGTCCAGGTTCTAGGGGCAGCCATGCAACGCATCGTGATCTGCGGCGCCGCGGGGCGCGACTTCCACAACTACAACACGGTCTACCGCGACGATGCAGCCGTGCGCGTGGTGGCCTTCACCGCCACGCAGATCCCCGGCATCGACGCGCGGCGCTACCCGGCCAGCCTGGCGGGGGCGCTGTACCCGGACGGCATCCCCATCGTGCCCGAGGCCGAGCTGGAGGCGCTGTGCCGGCGCGAGCGGGTGGACACGGTGGTCTTCGCCTACAGCGATGTGAGCCACGCGCAGGTGATGCACCTGGCTTCGCGCGCGCTGGCGGCAGGCTGCAATTTCACGCTGCTGGGACCGCAGGCCACCATGCTCAGGTCGCGCAAGCCGGTGGTGGCGGTGTCGGCGGTGCGCACCGGCTGCGGCAAGTCGCAGACGGCGCGCCATCTGGCGCAGCTGCTCAAGGCCCGCGGCCAACGCGTGGCCGCCATCCGCCACCCCAAGCCCAACGGCGACCTGGCCCGCCAGCGCGTGCAGGCCTTCCACAGCCTGGCCGATCTGGACGCGGCGCAGTGCACGATCGAAGAGCGCGAGGAATACTAGCCGCACCTGGCGGCCGGCCACGCGGTGTTTGCCGGCGTGGACTACGCGGCGGTACTGGCGGCGGCCGAGGAGAGTTGCGACGTGATCGTCTGGGACGGCGGCAACAACGACTTTCCCTTCTACGTGCCCACCGTGCACGTGGTGGTGTGCGACGCCCTGCGCCCCGACCAGCTGAGCACCCACCACCCCGGCGAGGCGGTGCTGCGCATGGCCGACATCGTGGTGATCAACAAGGTGGACGCCGCACCGGCGGCCGACGTGGCGCGGCTGGAAGCGGCGGTGGCGGCCCTGCGCCCGGGCGTGCCCGTGGTGCGCGCGGCCTCGCCGGTGCAGGTGGACACGCCGGAGCAGCTGCACGGGCGGCGCGTGCTGGTGGTGGAAGACGGCCCCACCATCACCCACGGCGGCATGGCCTGGGGCGCGGGTTACAGCGCGTTGCGCGCCTGGAGCGACGTGGAGATCGTCGACCCGCGCGAGAGTGCCACGCCCGACATCGCCCGCGTCTACGCGCAGTACCCCCACATCGGAGCGGTGCTGCCGGCCATGGGCTACGGCGAGGCGCACCTGGCCGCGCTGCGCGCCACCATCAACGCCAGCCACGCCGACGTGGTGCTGGCGGCCACGCCGATCGACCTGGCGCGGCTGGGCGGCTTCACCAAGCCCATCGTGCGCGCCCGCTACGCTTATGCCGACGCCGGCACGCCCACCCTCGCCGCTCTCGTGACGCAGCGCCTCGATGCCGCCGCGCGCTGACTCTTCGATGGAACCCGCCACGATACCCGGCCTGCTGGTGATCGCACTGGGCGGCAATGCGCTGAGCCCGCCGGCCGGTGACCAGGGCTACGCCACGGAGCGCGTCGCCGCAGCCGGGGCCGCGCGCCAGCTGGCCGCGTTGGCCGCCCAGGGGCGCCGCCTGCTCATCGTGCACGGCAACGGCCCGCAGGTCGGCCGCCTGCTGGGCAGCGCGACCGACACTGGCAACCTGGACATCCACGTGGCGCAGACCCAGGGGGAGCTGGGCTACCTGCTGGCCGAGGCGCTGGAGACGGCGAGCGGCACACCCACGGTGGCCTTGGTGACGCGCGCCCGGGTGGACCCGGCCGACCCGGCTTTCAGCCACCCGAGCAAACCCATCGGCCCGCTGCTGCCCACACGCCCCGAGGGCCCGGCCGTGCAGCTGGCCGGCGGCTGGCGCCGCACGGTGGCCTCGCCGCGGCCGCTGGCCATGCTGGAGGAGCGGGCCATTGCCACCCTGCTGCGCGAGCAGCACGTGATTGCCGGTGGTGGCGGCGGCATTGCCATTACGCGCACGGCGCAGGGCGGGCCGGGCCTGGCCGGCGTGATCGACAAGGACTGGCTGGCCGCGCGCCTGGCCGTGGCGCTGGACGCGCAGGCCCTGGTGTTCGCGACCAATGTGGCGGGTGTGGAAGACGCACATGGCACGCCGCAGGCGCAGCTGCGGCCCCGCCTGAGCGTGGCGCAGGCCCGCGCGCTGCTGGATGGCGGCGGGCTGGGCGCCGGCTCGATGGCGCCCAAGGTGGAGAGTGCTATCGACTTTGTAGCAGCCACCGGCCGCCCGGCGCTGATATTGCACAGCGATGCCCTGGCGCAGGCGCTGGACGCCAAGCCGCCGGGCACGCTGATCGTGCCCTAGATGCCTGGAAGTGTCCGCTACTGGTCTTTGACCGTACGCGGTTTACAAATCAGGAATTTGGTTGCAAAGTCTGTCGTGATCCGATGTCACTTATCCAGCACTGAAAGGGCGACATATGTACAAGAAGATTCTGGTGGCTACCGACGGCACCAAACTGTCCCGAAAGGCGGTTGCGGCGGCCTCTGAGTTGGCCGTTGATTTCGACGCGGTTCTGACGATCGTTCACGTCGTTGCTCCCTATCAAATGTCTTTCTTTGACGGATCGTCCGTGCTCAGCATCAAGGAGATGACGGCGATCGAAAAGGAATGGGAAGCCAAGGCACAGGCATCGCTCAATCAGCTGCTGAAGACCACGGTGGACAAGCACATCAGCGTCAATACCGTCGTCACGAAATCAAGCAATGTCTCTGGCGCATTGCTCAAGGTCGCGAAGAAAACAAAGGCGGACCTGATTGTGATGGCATCGCATGGGCGCGGGGGAATCAAGCGTGTGCTGATTGGCAGCGAGACGCTGCAAGTCCTGACCCATTCTGAAATCCCCGTACTGGTCATACGCTGAATACTCCGCCATGGCCTAATCCAGGCCCGGGGCACGGCCCGCCTGATTGCGCTGCAGGGCGATACCGCGGCCATGCCCACGGCGGTGTTCTACAACAGCGAGGACCTTGGCCGCCAGCGTGCTGGGCGCCGGCTCCATGGCCCCAAAGGTGGAGAGCGCGGCGGACTTCGTGGCGGCGACGGGCCGGCCGGCCTTGATCCTGCACAGCGACGTGCTGGCGCGCGCGCTGGAGGCGGCGGTGCCGGGCACCGTCATCGTGCCTTAGCCCGGCCCGCTCTATCATGGAGGTTGTCCCCGACCCTGCCGCCCACCATGACCGACCTCCTTGCCGCCGCCCGCGCCGTCCTGGGCGAATTCGCGCTTGGCGATGAGCTGAGCGCGGGCTCCGTGGCGGCGGCGCTGCGCACCGAGGCGGGAAACGTCTACACCGGCATTTCGCTCAAGCTGGACTGCGGCATCGGCTTCTGTGCCGAGCACAGCGCGATTGCCGAGATGCTCAAGCACCGCGAGACGCGCATCGCCGAGATCGTGGCCGTGGCGGCCGAGGGTGTGCGCCCGCCCTGCGGCCGTTGCCGCGAGCTGATGCTGCAGGTCTCGCCGGCCAATGCCGACACCTTAGTGGCGGTGGCCGACGGCCAGACGCTGCCACTGCGCGAACTGTTGCCGCACCACTGGCTGGTCAACGGCAGCAAGAACACCTCAGCTTGACGGGCCGCGCGCCTGGCACAAGGCAGGCCTGTGGCGCCGGCCTCCATTGGCACGGCCTGGCGGCCCGCATCGGTCTTGAAAACCTGCGGCCATGGTCTATACATCAAGGAAGCATGGACCGATGCGGTTCATGTCAGAGCCAGGGGGATGAACATGGCAATTCTGTCCAATGGCACGCCGACTGCAAGCTGGTTGCCGAGCGATTCCGAGTTCCGTCTGGCCGAGCTGCCCGATTGGTCCGAGGAGATCGCTGCCGAACTGGCGGCGCAGGAAGGCCTGCAGCTCGGCGCGGAGCACCTGGAGGTGCTGCATCTGCTGCGCGACCATTACCATTTCCACGGGCACGACCTGAGCGGCACGCGGCTGCTGCGGGCGCTGGAGGAACCGTTTGGCCGGCGCGGCGGGCGCAAGCACCTGTTCGAGCTCTTCCCCGGCGGCCCGGTCACGCAGGGCTGCCGGCTGGCCGGCGTGCCCGCGCCGCCCTACAGCAAGGACCCGTCCTTCGGCAGCGTGCAGTAGCCGAAGCGCCGGGCCCGCACACCGTGCACTGAATGTGCTTACGGGAGGACCCATGCCCCCGCCCCAACGATGGGCGGCGCCGGGTGCTATAACGACATCGGCATCCAGGCCCCGCCTCATGGTCAGATTCGGAACCCAAACCCTGCGCGAATTGCGCGCCGACATCGCCGCCATGTATGACGGTGACGGGGGCGAAGCTGCACGCCTGCGGGGCGCGCACCTGACGTCGGTGATCCGGCTGACGCCGGCGATGATGGTGGCCAACTTCGGCAGCGGCGCGCTGGCCCTCTGGTCATTTGCACCGGAGGTACCCACCGGCCTGTGGGCGTGGATGGCGGTGCTGTGCGGGGTGTGCGGCCTGGCGATGCTCAACTGGGCGCAAAGGCGGGGCCGCCCGGTGGCCACGGCCTCGTCGCGCAGCGTGCACCGTGCCACCTTGCACGCCATGCTGCTGGCCGCGCTGTGGGGCGTGCTGCCCCTGCTGTGGCTGCAGGGGGCGACGGTCGGCCAGCAACTGACGATCGTGACCCTGATCACCGGCATGCTCGGCGCGGGCAGTTTCGTGCTCAGCTCCCTGCCCTACGCCAGCCTGGCCTGGGTGGCGGCGATTTCACTGGGGTCCTTCGGGGCCCTGGCGTCCGTGGGCGGGGCGGCGTCCGCCAAGGTGGCCCTGCTGCTGAGCCTGTATTCGCCCATTGTGCTGATCGGCTCGCTGCTGAACTGGCACAAAGCCACGGCGCTGCTGCGCTCGCAGGCGCAGTCTGCCCGGCAGGAGCAGATGCTGGCGGTGCTGCTGCAGGACTTCGAGCAAAGCGCCGGCGACGCGCTGTGGGGCACCGGGCCCGACGGGCGGCTGCGCCATGCGTCCCCCCGCCTGCAGGAGCTGCTGGGCCTGCAGCCCGATGAACAGCGCCCGGTGACCCTGGTGGAGCTCTTGCAGCGCCGCAGCCCGGCGGGCGCCGAGCAGCTGAGTGGCCTGATGGCGGCCGGCCAGCCCTTCCGCGACCTGCGGATTTCGATCAACGATGCGCGCGGCACGGTGCACCTGCAGATGAACGGCAAACGCGTGACGGACGACAGCGGCTCCTTCCTGGGCTGGCGCGGCGTCATCAGCGAGGTGACCGAAAAGGTGAACAGCGAGGAAAAGCTGCGGCAACTCGCGCATACCGATTCCCTCACCGGCCTGGCCAACCGTTTCATGCTGCGCGACACCCTGGCCCGGCTCATCAGGCAGGACCAGCCCCTGGCCCTGCTGACCATCGACCTGGACCGCTTCAAGGCCGTGAACGACAACCACGGCCACAGCACGGGCGACGCGGTGCTGCAGGCGGTGGCGGACCGGCTGCGCGCCTGTGTGCCCCCCGGGGCCCTGCTGGCCCGCCTGGGCGGCGACGAGTTTGCGCTGGTCTTGTCGGCGCCGGCCGACATCACCGCGGCCCCGGCCGTGGCCCAGCGCTTGGTGGACACGCTGGCCGAGCCGGTGGAGCTGGGCCCGCGGACCTTGCGCATCGGCGCCAGTGTGGGCCTGACGCTGCGCGAGGACGAACCGGTGTCGCTGGACGGGCTGCTGGTGCAGGCCGACATGGCCATGTACGCGGCCAAGGAGGCGGGGCGGGGCCGGTGGGCCCACTACACCCCCCTGCTGGGCGAGCACAGCCGGCGCCACCTGGCCATCGAACAGGGCCTGCGCAGTGCGCTGGAGCGCAACGAGATGGCGCTGCACTGGCAGGCCAAGGTGGACCTGGCGACCCGGCGCATCACTGGCGCGGAGGCGCTGATGCGCTGGACCCACCCCACCCTGGGGCCCATCGGGCCGGCGGAGTTCATCCCCGTGGCGGAACAGTGCGGCCTGATCGACGGCCTGGGCCAGTGGGCGCTGCGCGAAGCCTGCCGCGCCGGCACCCAGGAACTGGCGGGCCTGACGGTGGCGGTCAACGTGTCGCCCATCCAGCTGCAGAACCGGGATTTCCTGGTGCAGCTGCGCGAGACGCTGGCCAGCTCGGGCATGGACCCGGCGCGGCTGGAGCTGGAGCTGACTGAGTCGGTGTTCATGGAAGACGCGGACCACGCGCTGCACCTGCTGCAGGCCCTGCGCCAGACCGGCGTGCGCCTGGCGCTGGACGACTTCGGCACCGGCTTTTCCTCCCTGTCCTACCTGCGCAGTTTCCCCTTCGACACGCTCAAGATCGACCAGGCCTTTGTGGCCGAGCTGCTGTCCAAGGAACATTCGCGCGCCATCGTGCGCATGATCACCGAGCTGGCCGCCACGCTGGGCATGCGCACCGTGACCGAGGGCGTCGAGACGGTGGCGCAAATGCAGGCCGTGCGCGCCGCGGGCTGCGACGAGATCCAGGGCTATCTGGTGTCACGCCCCATGCCGCTGGCGGATTTTCCGTACGCCTTCGACTTCGAGCAGACCGAGAAGATGCACGGCTGAGCGCGCCCGCGCCTTCAGCCCGCGACCCGCGACCCCGGCGCAATGATGGGCGGCGCCGCGTTCAACGCCTCCATCGCAAACCCCGCCGCCTGCTTGTAGCGGGCCATGAACTCGTCGCGCTCGGCCTTGGGGATCACGTCGTCGATGTTGTCGAAGACGCCGCCGCAGCGCTCTTCCACCAGGCCCAGGATGGCAAAGGGGCCGGAGCCGCGGTTGCGCAGCACCAGGGCCGAAATGTCCTTGCACAGCTTCTGGTCGTAGGCCTGCAGGGCCTGGGCGTTGACGCCGTGCTGGACCATGGCCGCGCCCAGCACGCGCGTGTCCACGATGGCCTGGCTGGCGCCGGCCGAGCCCACGGGGTACATGACGTGCGCGGCGTCGCCCAGCAGGGCCACGCGGCCGTCCACCCAGGTGGGCACGGGGTCGCGGTCGATCATGGGGTACTCGAACACTTCCCTGGCGCCGCGCAGCATGGCGGGCACGTCCAGCCAGTCGTAGTTCCAGCCTTCGAAGTGGTGGATGAACTCTTCCAGCTGCACGCGGCGGTTCCAGTCACCCTGCGTCCAGCCGCCCTGGTTGTCCACGGTGATTTCGGCGATCCAGTTGATGGTGGACAGGCCGGTGGCCGGGTCCGGCGGGGAGATGGGGTAGACCACCACACGGTGTTTGAGCGAGCCCACGCCCACGAAGGAGGCGCCGGTGCGATGCGCCACACCGGGAGTGGTGCCGCGCCACATGATGGAGCCGCACCACTGGATGGGCGGCTGCGTGGGGTGCATCTGCGCGCGCACGGCGGAGTGCAGGCCGTCGGCGGCGACGAGCAGGCTGCCTTGCACTTCGCGGCGTTCGCCCTTGCGGGCCTCAAGGAAGGCGGTGACGCCCTGAGCGTCGTTGCGGTAACCCGTGACACGCTGGCC
Organism: uncultured Hylemonella sp.; assembly: GCA_963513295.1. Classification (GTDB taxonomy): domain Bacteria; phylum Pseudomonadota; class Gammaproteobacteria; order Burkholderiales; family Burkholderiaceae_C; genus Hylemonella. The sequence goes on along the minus strand of CAUPQO010000035.1, from coordinate 6,722 downwards.
CAGTTGCACGGCGCCTGGCCCCAGGCGGCGCTGCACTTCGGCCAGCAGCAGCATCTGCAGCTGGCCGCGGTGCACGGAATACTGCGGCCACTTGTAGCCGGCCAGCAGGCCGCGCGGCTCGGCATACACGTCGTTGCCGTTGCGGCCCACCAGGGCCCATTCACGCGCCTGGATGCCGATGGTGTCCAGCTGCTCGGCGCCGATGCCCAGCTCGTAGAGCTCGCGCACGGCATTGGGCTGCAGGTTGATGCCCACGCCCAGGGGCGCCAGCTCGGGCACGGCCTCGTAGACCTGGCAGGGCACGCCGATCTGGTGCAGGGTGAGGGCCAGCGTGAGGCCGCCGATGCCGCCGCCGGCGATGAGGACGGGGGCCTGTTCTTGGTTCTGGGAAATCATGTTGTTTTGAGAGTCGGGCCGGGGCCTGCCCCCGGCGTGGCAACACTTTAAGGCATAGCCCGGCCCGGGGAGGCAAGCACACTGTCGCCTTGACAGCACCCAAAGCGGGGAACACCATGGGCCTCCAAAGGAAAACACATGCTCGAAACCGTTGCCGTCGTCCTGATCGTCCTGTGGCTGCTGGGCCTGGTGTCCTCGTACACCATGGGCGGTTTCATCCACGTGCTGCTGGTGATCGCGGTCGTGGTGGTCTTGCTGCGCATCATCCGCCGCTGAGCGGCAAAGCTCAGCTGGTGTAGTCGCCCGAGGCTTCGGGCTGGAAGAGGATGGCCGCTACTTCGGCGCAAAGGGTCTCCCCCTGCGGCGAATGCCAGTGGGCCACCTCGCCCACGCGCAGGCCCAGCAGGGCCGCGCCCAGGGGTGACAAGACCGAGACAAAACCCAACGCGGGCTCGGCGTCCCGCGGGTAGCAGAGCGTGAGCTTTTGCCGGTGGCCGGCATCGGCGAAAACCAGTTCCACCTGGGAATACATGGTGACGATGTCGGGTGCGATCTCGCGCGAGGGCACCAGCTGGGCCGCGCCCAACGCTTCGGGCAGGAGCCGGCGATGGATGGTTTGCGCAGAAAGGGGGAAAAGGGTTATCGCCGGGCCGGGGAATGTGCGACCGGCTTGCGGGGCCAGGTCTTGCACACGGCGGCGCACCGCTGCCCGAACGGGCGGCTCGGGGCGCTCGTGTGTCGGGGCGTGAAGGTGGCGGACACGGTGATAACGGTGGTGGGGTTCGGAGCGGGGATGGTAGCGGCAAAGGGGTATCGCACCAAAGCGCGCGGGATTGGGGCCTGTTCACAGCTGAGCAGGCCCCAATCCCGGCCGCCGCAATGGCACAATGCCCGTCCTTCGCTGCCTGCACCCCAGGCCCCTGCCCTCACCTCCCGCTCCATGACCCTTCCCGGCACCCTCGGCATCGACTTCGGCACCTCCAACTCCGCCATGGCCTGGGCCGCGCCCGGGGGCACGGCGCGCCTGATCCCGCTGGAAGGCGCGGCCACGGCCATGCCCACGGCGGTGTTCTACAACCACGAAGACCACAGCACCCACTTCGGCCGCGACGCGGTGACGCACTACCTGGAAGGCACCGAGGGGCGGCTGATGCGTTCGCTCAAGAGCCTGCTGGGCAGCCCGCTGCTGCTGGAGACCACGGTCATCAACAACCAGCAGGTGAGCTTTCAGGACATCATCGCCACCTTCCTGGCCACGCTGCGCGAGCGCGCCACTTTGGCGCTGGGCACGGCGCCCACGCGGGTGGTGATGGGGCGGCCGGTGCACTTCGTGGACGACGACGCCGAGCGCGACGCGCTGGCCCAGGCTTCGCTGCAACAGGCGGCGCAGGCGGTGGGTTTCACGGAGGTGAGCTTCCAGCTGGAGCCGATTGCCGCGGCGCTGGACTACGAGCGCCGCCTGAGCAAAGAGAGCACGGTGCTGGTGGTGGACCTGGGCGGCGGCACCTCGGACTTCACGGTGGTGCGCCTGGGGCCGGACCGCATGAAAAAGGCCGACCGCACGAGTGATGTGCTGGCCACCACGGGCGTGCACATCGGTGGCACGGACTTCGACCACAAACTGAGCCTGGAGCAAGTGATGCCCCTGCTGGGTTACCGCCACATCGGCCCCGAGGGGCGCGAGGTGCCCAGCCGCATCTTCTTCGACCTGTCCACCTGGCACCTGATCCACTGGCTGTACCAGCCGCGCGCCATCGCGCAGGCACAGGCCCTGTGGACCAACTACGCCGACATCACCCTGCACCAGCGCCTGATGCGGGTACTGACGGAGCGTTACGGCCACCGCATCGCCCACGAGGTGGAGCAGGCCAAGATCCGCTGCTCGCAGACGGATGCGGACACCACGCTGGACCTGTCTTACGTGGAAGCCGCCCTGGCCGCCCCCATGACGGTGGCCGCCATGCAGGCGCAGCTGCACACCCTGCTGGCGCGCACCGTGGCCTGTGCGCGCGAGTGTGTGGACAAGGCCGGCGTGGCCGATGGGGCGCTGGACGCCATCTACCTCACCGGCGGCTCCTCGGCCCTGCGGCCTTTCCAGCGCGCGCTGCAGGCGGAGTTTGCGGGCGTACCGCTGGTGGAGGGCGACCTGTTTGGCGGGGTGGCGTCGGGGCTGGCCTACAGCGGCGGCTGAGCGGCGGGGCGGGCGCTCAGTCCTGCTGCTTCTTGTAGGTATGGATAAAGCGGCCGAAGGCCCGGTCCTTCTTGCGCCGCTCCAGGCTGGTGAGTTCGTGAAACTCGGATTCCTTGCGCAGCTTCTGGTAGTTGCGCAGGTGTTCTTCACTGAGTTCCTGGCGCTCGATCGCGGCGCGCACCGCGCACCCCGGTTCGCTGCCATGGCTGCAATCCGGGTAGCGGCAGCCGGTCGCCAGGGTGTCGATGTCGGCATAGGTTTCGCTGAGGCCCTCGCCTGCGCCCAGCAGGCCCAGCTCGCGCATGCCCGGCATGTCGATCAGCAGCGCGCCCTGCCCCAGCACGATCAGGTGGCGGCGCGTGGTGGTGTGGCGCCCCTCCCCGGTGTGGCTGACCTCGCGGGTCTCCAGCGTGTCGTCGCCCTGCAGGCGGTTGATGAGCGTGGTCTTGCCGTCGCCGGAAGATCCGAGCAGGCAATAGGTCTTGCCCGGCACCATGCGTTCGCGCACCTGGTCCACACCTGCGCCCGTGACGTTGCTGACGCAGACGATGTCGGCGTCCACGCCCATGCCGCGGATGCGGGCGATCAGCTGCTCCAGTTCCTGCGGGCTCACCAGGTCGGTCTTGGTCAGCAGCACCACGGGCTGGATATGGCCGTCGCGCACCATGACCAGGTAGCGTTCCAGGCGGCGGACGTTGAAGTCGAAGTGACAGGCCTGCACGATGAAGGCCACGTCGATGTTGGCGGCAATCATCTGGAACTCGACATCACGGCCGGCGGCCTTGCGCCGCAGGAAGGTGCGACGCGGCAAGAGGTGGTGAATGATGGCGTGGCTCGCGCCATCCAGGTAGTGCGCGCACACCCAGTCGCCCACGCAGGGCAATTCGGCGGACGACTCCGCGAGGTGGAGGAACTTGCCGGTCAGCTCGGCCGGCACTTCGCCGTGTTCGCCCCGGATCACGCAGCGCCCCCGGTCGACCGCAGTGACCCGGGCCGGGGACGCATCCGGCCCGCACAGTTCTCCGGCTTGTGCCGCCAGCCACGCATCCCATCCCAATTCAACGAGTTTCATACCGAGAGTCTGCCAGTGCCGGATGCGACTGCCAAGCGCCGCCGGGCCGGACAGAGCGCGCTTAATCGGGCGCTGCGTCTTTTTCCGGCGAACTCGCTGGGGGAGCAGCACCCGGCTCGTGCAGCTTGGCCTTGACGAGCACTTCCGCCAGCCGTGCGCTGGCCCGGTTGAGGGGCCCCTCGTTGGCGAGGTCTTCCTTGGCTTCGGCAAAGCGTTTCTGCTGGATCTTCTCGACGATGCCCGCTGCGACCCGGTGAAACTCGTCATGCGCCTGCTGGACCTCGGTGCGGCGCTTCTCGGGCATGAGCCGGTAGCCTTCATGGTCCAGCCAGTCGCCGAACTGGCAACGGTGGCTGTCACCCACGGAAGCCACGTCAAAAGAGGCCTTGCCGCTCAGGAAATCCTTGAAGTGCTTGCGCCACGCCGAATGCGCGTGCAGGGCCTGTTCGATTTCTATCTTCATTCTCATGGCGCGGCAACTTCCAAAGCAGTTTGTTTGAGCTGATGGACATCATCTTCCCCGGCCGGCGCGGCTTGTCAAGCAGCATCGCGCTGCTGAGAGGCGTGGGGCGGGGTGGCGTCGGGGCTGGTCTGCAGCGGCAGGAATGGGTATGCGCTACGCTCACCATCGTGCCACAAGAATCCGCCCCGCTGCTCAAAGACCTGCTGAACCCCAAGGCCCTGGCGCGCATCGGCCGCGCCGCAGCGCAGGTGCACCCGGGCTTCGATGAGCGGGCTTACCTGGCCATGGCGCGCAAGGGGCTGGAAGACTTGTCCATCATGCAGCGTTTGAGCCATGCGGCGGATTGCCTGCGCGCGCACCTGCCCCCTGATTACCCGAAGGCCCTGAAGATCGTGCGCCGGATGGCGCCGCTGCTGCCCGGCGGTTTTGCCGACATGGTGCTGCCCGAGTTCGTGGGGCGGCACGGGCTGGACCATGTCGAGCTGTCGCTGGAGGCGCTGCGCGAGCTCACGCCCTACAGCAGCGCCGAGTTCGCCCTCCGCCCCTACATCGCACAGGACCCCGAAACCGTGCTGGCATTGGCCCTGCGCTGGGCCGAAGACGAGAACGAACATGTGCGCCGCCTGGCCAGCGAGGGCACGCGCCCGCGCCTGCCCTGGGCCCGGCGCCTGCCGCTGCTGGCGGCCGAGCCGCAGCGCACGCGGCTCATCCTGGAAAAACTCCGGGCCGACCCGGCCGACTACGTGCGCCGCTCGGGGGCCAACCACCTCACCGACCTGACCAAGGACCACCCCGAGTGGGTGCTGGACCTGCTGGAGGGCTGGCCCAGGGAGCAGCCCGAAACGAATTGGATCGCCAAACACGCGCTGCGCAACCTCATCAAGGCCGGCCACCCGCGCGCGCTCACGCTGGTGGGGGCCACGCTGGGCGCCAGGGTGCGGCTGGCTTCCTTTGACGTGTCACCCAGGCTGCTGCGCCTGGGGCAGACACTGCAGCTGAAGACCACGCTGGTCTCCACGGCAGACCAGCCGCAGAAGCTGGTGGTGGACTACGCCATCCACTACGTGAAGAAAAACGGCGAGAGCAGCCGCAAGGTCTTCAAGCTGCGCACGCTGGCGCTGGAAGGTGGCGCCGAACTGACACTGGCGAAGGCCCAGACCATAACCGACTTCACCACCCGCGTGCACTACCCGGGGCGGCACGCGGTGGAGCTGCTGGTGAACGGCCTGACGGTGGCGCAGGGCCACTTCGAGCTGAAGAAGCCGAAAGCCTAGAGCCTCAGGCCCGGGCCGCCTGCATCATCCGGTCCAGCCGGGGCTTGACGTAGAAGGCCATGAGCAGGCCGATCAGCACGCCCACCGGCAGGGAGCGGCTGAAAGCCCGCCACCAGTAGAGGCCGAAGCTGCTGTCCCAGGGGCTGTTGATGGCGGACACCGCCAGGGCCAGCACGCTCTCGATCGCGAAGGCCGTGAGCAGGGAAACGATGAGCTTGCGGCCGAAGCGGTGCATGGCGGGGAAGAGCCTGTTCACCAGCCGCTCCAGCGGGCCCAGGCTGGCCAGCACCAGGGGCAGGATCACCAGGCTGCTGAGAAAACCGCGCGCCCAGGTGGCCAGATAGGCCTCGCCGAACCCGACGTTGGCCCAGCTCATGAAGGCACTCAGGACCAAAGCGACCGAGGGCATGATGATCAGCGGCGGCAGGATCTTGCGCAGCGTGCGGACGGCAGCGGAGGGAGGCGTGTTCATGAAGACCCAAATGGTTGACAATAGCAACATTGTAGCAGATGGTTGACTTTATCAACCTTCAACCCGCCATGAGCAAAACCAGCCGCCGCGAGACCGCCTCTGCCCTGGCCACCTTCCAGGCCTTCATGACCCTGTTCGGCAGCGTGCGGCAGCAGCTGAAAACCCGGATGCAGGACGACGGCGGCCACGCGCTGGGCCCGGTGCACCTGCGCGCGCTGAGCCTGTGCCAGCGCCACCCGGGCTGGACCCAGCAGCAGCTGGGCCAGGCCATGGGCCGCGACAAGGGGCAAATCACGCGGCTGATCCGCGAGCTGGAAGAACAGGCTTACCTGGCCCGCAGTCCGGACGAGCAGGACCGCCGGGTCTGGCGCCTGAACGTGACGCCTGCCGGCGAAAAGGAATGCGCGTGGTTCCTGGCCATCGAGGCCGAGCTGGCCGGCGACCTGTTCGGCGGGCTCACGGCCAAGGAGCGCGAGCAGCTGCTGCAACTGCTGGGCGGGGTGCAAGAGCGCATCGGCGCGGCGAGCGACGAGGCCTGAGCCGGGCTCAGCAGACGGTGCAGGCCTCCAGCGCGCGCAGGCTCTGCTCGCGCGTCTGCTCCATCAGGTAGTCGAGGAACACGCGGCTGCGCTGCGGAATGAACTTGCGGCTGGGCAGGGCGGCGTACATGGCCAGGCGCCCGGTGATCCAGGGCGAGAGCACGCGCACCAGATCGCCGCGCGCGAGGTAGGGCGCCACCAGTTCCATGGTGACCGAGGTGATGCCCGCGCCGTCCAGCGTGGCGCGCAGCAGGCTGTCGGTGTGGTTGGCCAGCAGCACGGACTGGACTTCCACCTCCTCGACCAGTTCGGGCT
>CAUPQO010000034.1:0-21163 GCA_963513295.1 uncultured Hylemonella sp. | reverse complement strand
GGCAGCAGCATCAGGTCGTGCAGGCACAGGCCGGGCAGCGCCTCCAGCTGGGTACGGCTCCACTGGGTACCGGCCGGCAGGAAACGCTTCGCGGGTTCGAGCACGGCGTCGGCGTCGGCCTTGCTGCCGATGCGCCAGATCAGGCTTTCGGTCTTGAGGCGGGCACCGCTGCAGGTCTCGCAGGGTGTGTAGCTGCGGTACTTGGACAGCAGCACCCGGATGTGCATCTTGTAGGACTTGGTTTCCAGGTACTCGAAGAAACGCTTGATGCCGTACCACTGCTGGTTCCACTTACCCTTCCAGTTGGGCGAGCCGTAGATGACCCAGCCCTTCTGCTCCTCGGTCAGCTTGTACCAGGGGGTGTCGCGCGGGATGCCGGCCGCCTCGGCGTGGCGCATCAGGTCGTCCTGGCACTCGGCCCAGGCCGGGGTCTGGATGGTCTTGATCGCGCCAGCGCGCAGGGTCAGCTTGTCGTTCGGGATGACCAGGCCATAGTCCACCCCGATCACGCGGCCGAAACCGCGGCAGACCTCGCAGGCGCCCACGGCCGAGTTGAAGGAGAACATGGAGGGGATGGGGTCGGCGTAACGCAGGTCGCTGTCCGGACAGTGCAGCCCAGTTGAAAACCTCCAGAGGTCGGGCTCCCCTTCGTCGACCAGCCGGTAGACATTCAAGCCACCACTGCCGCGCTTGAGCGCGACCTCGATGGCCTCGATCACACGGGCGCTTTCCGCGCTGGAAAGACGGAACCGGTCAGCGACGACGTCCAGCATTTTTCTCGGGCCGGCCGGCGTGGCCACCTCGCGCTCGGCCTGCACCTTGGTGAAACCGCTGGCCGAGAGCCATTGCTCGATCTCCTCGCGACTGGTGTTAGCTGGCAGCTCGACCGGGAAAGTCAGCACCAGGCGTGGATCGCCAGCCTGGTCAGCACGCTTCTGCAGCTCGGCATAGATGCTGTCGGCGCTGTCATGCCGAACGGCCTGGGCCGTCTGACGGTCGAAGAGCTGGGCGGCACGCGCGAACAGCAGCTTGAGGTGGTCGTTGAGCTCGGTCATCGTGCCCACCGTGGAGCGCGAGGAGCGCACCGGGTTGGTCTGGTCGATGGCGATGGCCGGGGGCACGCCCTCCACCTTGTCGACCGCCGGCTTGTCCATGCGGTCCAGGAACTGGCGGGCGTAGGCGCTGAAGGTCTCGACGTAACGGCGCTGGCCCTCGGCGTAGAGGGTGTCGAACACCAGGCTGGATTTGCCGGAGCCGCTGGGCCCCGTGACCACCGTCAGCTCACCCGTACGTATGTCCAGATCGAGATTCTTGAGGTTGTGCTGGCGCGCGCCGCGGATGCGGATGGTCCCCTGGGTCATGGCTGCTGTCTTTCGGTGTGGCCCGAACATTCTAGGCATGCCCCCTTACCCCAGCATGACCACGGGGCATGCACCCGGGCAGCCCGCCTCCGCTAGACTAGCTCCTCCTCCAAAACTACAAATTCACGGAGACACGATGCGAAACTTCAAAGTGTTGGGAACCGTCCTGCTCACCCTGGCGGCAGCGACCAGCCAGGCCCAGATCCTGATCGGCCAGACCGCCGGCTTCACCGGACCGGTGGCAGCCGGCGTGAAGGAGACGACCGACGGCGCCAGACTGTACATTGACGCGGTCAATGCCAAGGGCGGCATCGGCGGACAGAAGATCGAGCTGATCTCACTGGACGACAAGTTCGACCCCAAGTTGGCCGGCGAGAACGCCCGCCAGCTGATCGAGGACAAGAACGTGGCGGCCATGTTCCTGAACCGGGGCACCCCGCATACCGAGGCTATCGCCCCGTTGCTGGACAAGCATGGCGTGCCGCTGATTGCGCCCTCCACCGGCGCCATGACGCTGCACCAGCCGGTGCGCAAGCACATCTTCAATGTGCGTGCCACCTACCAGCGCGAGGCCGAGAAGGCCGTGATCCACCTGGCCACCATCGGCATGACCCGCATCGCCGTCGTGCACGTGGACGACAGCTTCGGCCTGGACGGCCTGGCGGGTGCCCAGAAGGGCCTGGCGACCGCCAAGCTCACCCCGGCGGTGCTGGAGAAGTTCGACCGCGCCAAGCCCGACTTCACCAAGATTGCAGAGGCAGTGGCTCGCACGCAGACGCAGGCCGTCATCATGGTCGCCTCGGGCGCGGCCGTGGTGGACGGCATCAAGGCCTTCCGCGCCGCCGGCAGCAACTGCCAGGTCGTGACCCTCTCCAACAACGCCTCCGGCGGCTTCATCAAGAGCCTGGGCGAGCACGGGCGCGGCACCATCGTGACGCAGGTGTTTCCGCAATCGTTGACCTACGGCTTGGTCAAGGAGGCCATCGACTTGGCCCGCGCCGCCGGCATCACCGAAGTCAGCCCCGCCATGCTGGAAGGCCTTGCCGGCGCCAAAGTTCTGGTGGAGGCGCTGCGCCGCGCAGGCCCCAAGCCCACCCGCGAGCGCATCCAGACGGCCCTGGAAGGCTTCAAAAAATTCGACATCGGCGGCCTGGAAGTGAGCTTCAGCCCACAGGACCATACCGGCCTGGATTTCGCCGACCTGTCCATCATCACGGCGGACGGCCGCTTCCGGCGCTGAGTCGCGGGCGCCAGCGCGCCCCCATCAGCGCGCGGATCAGGGATCAGGCTGGGCCGGCCGTCTGCGCCAGCCAGCCCGGGCCGTTGAACCAGGCATCACCTTCGAGGTAACGACGCAGCATGGGCAGGCTGTCCAGGCCCCAGAACATGCGCCCATCCACCACGAAGGACGGCACGCCGAACACGCCGGCGGCCACGGCCTCGTCGGTGTTGGTCCGCAGGCGGGCCTTGACGGTCTCGTCGTCGGTTTCGAGCGTTGGCGCCAACTGCTCACGCAGGGCCTGCAGGCGAACGGGGTCGTTGGCGTCCAGACCCCCATGCCAGACGTGGCGCAGCAGGGTCTCGCAGACATAACGGTTGGGGTCGCCGCCCTGCGCGGCAGCAATCGCCAGGCGCAGCAGGGGCAAGGGGTTGAAGGGGTGTACGGCCGGCATCTGCAGCGGCTCCCCGTGCTGCTGGCCCAGCCACATCACATGCCGGTAGGTCCACTCGCGTTTGGCCGGCACCTCGGCCGGGCCCAGCAGTTTGTGCTGCCGCAACAGGGCGCCCAGCAGCACCGGCCGGTAGGTCACGGAATAACTCAAGCCCATCAGCGCCTCGGGCAGCCGCTCGAAAGCCAGGTGCGTGTAGGGCGAGATGAAGTCCAGGTAGAAGGTGATCTGTTTCATGGTCTCGCTCTTTCCTGTTCTTTGGCCCGCACTTCGATGCGCGCCCAGACGGCGCGTTTGCCCGCGTCGTCCAGCGTGGACCAGGCGGCGATCTCGTCCAGCGTGCGCAGGCAGCCGCGGCACAGGCCGCTGGCGATCTCCATGGTACAGACCGAGATGCAGGGCGACGGCAGGTCGCGCTGCTTGGCCTGCGCCCGCACCGCCTGTCTGGCCAGCCATTCCATTCCGGGAACCTCAGCCACGCTTGTTCAGCAGGGCCGTCGCGGCACGCGAATTCGGCTTGCGCTGCAGGAAGTCGCTGATGTACTGGCCGGCGTCGACCAGCCGGTCCAGATCGATGCCGGTATCGATGCCCATGCCGTGCAACAGGTAGACCACGTCTTCGGTGGCCACATTGCCCGTGGCCCCCTTGGCATAGGGGCAACCGCCCAGGCCGGCCACGGAGGACTGGAAATTCCAGACCCCCATCTCCAGCGCGGCGTAGGTGTTGGCCAGCGCCTGACCATAGGTGTCGTGGAAATGGCCCGAGATGGCGTCGAGACGGAAGTGCGGCAGCGTCGCCTCGATGGCGCGCTGGACCTTGAGCGGCGTGCCCGTGCCGATGGTGTCGGCCACGTCCACCCGCTGCACGCCGATGCCCTTCATCAGCCGCGCCAGCATGCCCACCCGCTCCGGCGCCACCTCACCCTCGTAGGGGCAACCCACGGTGCAGCTCATGGCGCCGCGCACCCGGATGCCCGCCTTGAGCGCAGCCTCCACCACCGGCGCAAAACGCTCGATGCTTTCGGCGATCGAGCAGTTGATGTTCTTCTGGCTGAAGAGTTCGCTGGCCGCGCCGAAGACCACGATCTCGTCGGGCCTGGACAGCACCGCCGCCTCATAACCCTTCAGGTTCGGCACCAGCACCGAATAAGACACGCCGGCCTGGCGCGTGATGCCGGCCATGACCTCGGTGTTGTCGCCCATCTGCGGCACCCACTTGGGGCTGACGAAGCTGGTGACCTCGATCTCCTTGAGCCCCGCGGCCTGCAGGCGCTGCACCAGCCCGATCTTGACGGCCGCCGGCACCGGCTGCTTCTCGTTCTGCAGGCCGTCGCGCGGACCGACATCGATCAGTTGGACTCGGGTGGGCAGGCTCATGGTGTGCTCTCGGATGAAGTCTCAGTATCCCTTGTGGTGATCAACCACACCCGCAATGGGCTCTCCGCGCTCCAGGCGCTGGATTTTCTCTGCAATCTGCGCCACGCTCTCGTCGCGCAGGGTACGCGCTGCCGTGTGCGGTGTCATCGTGATCTTCGGATGGCGCCAGAAGGGGTGACCGGCCGGCAGCGGCTCCTGACGGAACACGTCCAGCGCGGCGCCGGCCAGATGGCCACTGTCGAGCAGCGGGATGAGGTCTTCCTCCACCAGGTGCGCGCCGCGCGCCACGTTGATCACGTAGCCGCCGGGCTGCAATTGCGCCAGCGTCGCGCGGTTCATGATGCCGCGGGTCTCTTCGGTCAGCGGCAGCAGGCAGACCAGCACCCTGGTTTCGGCCAGGAATTCGGCCAACTGTGCTTCCCCCGCGTAACAACGCACGCCATGCAGCTCCTTGGGGGAACGGCTCCAGCCCCGCACCGGGAACTCGAAAGCCTGCACGGCACGGACCACGCGCTGGCCCAGCACACCCAGGCCCATGATGCCCACGGGAAAGTCCTCGCGCAGACGCGGTTTGCGAAAGGACCACTTGCCGCTGGCCACGTCGGCGGCATAAACGTCGAACTCGCGGAAGTGGCGGATCAGCGCATGCACCACGTACTCGGCCATCTGCACCGACATGCCGGCATCGTCCAGCCGCACCAGCTTCGTTTTCGCGGGCAGCCTGAGCTGGGTCAGCGCATCCACACCGGCACCGATGTTGAACAGAGCCTTGATCTGCGGCTGCTCGTCGAGAAACTGTTGCGGCGGGGCCCAGACCACGGCGTAGTCGGCCGGGCCGGCGCCCGGCGTCCAGACCTCGATTTCGGCCTGCGGCAGCGCGGTGCGCAGCGCGGCCAGCCAGGGTTCGGCCTTGAAATCGGTGCAGCAGAAATAAATCTTCATGACGCGAGCTTAGCGGCAGTTGTCTGCTTGACCCGTCACGCCACGGACAGCTTCAGCAGTTCGGCCCCTTCGGCCACCTGGTCCCCCGGCGCATGCAGCAGTTCGGCCACCACACCCGCGGCCGGTGCCGCAATGGTGTGCTCCATCTTCATGGCCTCCATCACGGCCAGCACCTGGCCCTTGGCCACGGTGTCGCCGGCCTTGACGGCAAAGGACACCACCTTGCCCGGCATGGGCGCGGTCAGGCGTCCGCCCTCGGCCTGCGCCTCGCCGGCATGGGCCAGCGCATCGAGCACGGTGATCTGGGTCGCGCCCTGCGGCGTGTAGACGTGGGCCACCTCGCCACTGCGCAGCACCTGCACGAGCACACGCAGGCCGCCGTAGTGCAGGACGATGTCGTCCCCATGGCGGCTGAACTGCAGCGCGGCGCCTGCCTCTTCCACCCGCAGCTGCAAGGCCCCGTCGTGCAGATAGCTCAGCACGGCCGTGTGCTGCTCACCATGAAACGCCAGGTCGAAGTAGCGTTGCATCAGGCCGTGTGAACACCAGCCGTCGCGCTGCGCCCAGGGATCGACCCAGCCCGCCGACTGTGCGGCATCCTGTTCCTGCAGCAAGGTGTGCGCCACCACCGCAGCCGCAGCCAGGGGCAGGCCCACCTTTTCCTGCTCGAACAGCACCGCCGCCTCGCGCACGATCAGCGCGGTATCGAGGTGGCCTTCAGCAAAGGAGCGGCAACCCACCACATGGCGCAGGAACTGCACATTGGTCTGCAGGCCTACGATGCGCGTGGCCGCCAGGGCGGCGTCGAGCCGGGCCAGGGCCTGCTCGCGCGTGTCGCCGTGCACGATGAGCTTGGCGACCATGGAGTCGTAAAAAGGAGAGATCGCGTCACCCTGGCGCACACCGGAGTCCACGCGCACATCGGCCCGCTCGAACATGTTGCATGCCGGCAAGGCATAGACCTGCAGCGTGCCCGTGGCCGGCAGGAAATGCTTGTCCGGGTTCTCGGCGCAGATGCGCGCTTCGATGGCGTGGCCCTGGATCTGCAGCTGATCCTGCCTGAGCGGCAGCGGCTGACCCGCGGCCACGCGCAGCTGCCACTCGACCAGATCGAGCCCGGTGATGGCCTCCGTCACCGGGTGCTCGACCTGCAGGCGGGTGTTCATCTCCATGAAGAAAAAACTCATCCGGCCTTCGCGCTGCTCGACGATGAACTCCACCGTGCCCGCGCCCACGTAGTTGACGGCACGCGCCGCGGCTACCGCGGCCTGGCCCATCTGCTGCCGCAACGCCTCTGTCATACCTGGCGCTGGCGCCTCTTCCAGCACCTTCTGGTGGCGGCGCTGCACCGAGCAGTCGCGCTCGAAGAGGTAGACGCAATTGCCCTGGGTGTCGCCGAAGACCTGGATTTCGATGTGGCGCGGGCGCAGCACGTATTTCTCGATCAGCACCGCCGCGTCGCCAAAGCTGATGATGGCCTCGCGCTGGCAGGAGGCCAGCGAGCTCTCGAAGTCCTCGCGCTTTTCCACGACACGCATGCCCTTGCCGCCACCGCCCGCGCTGGCCTTGATCAGCACCGGGTAGCCGATGCGGTCCGCCTCGTGCTGCAGGAGTTTCGTGTCCTGGTCCGCGCCGTGGTAACCCGGCACCAGGGGCACGCCGGCTTTTTCCATCAGGCGCTTGGACTCGGCCTTCAGGCCCATGGCCTGGATGGCCGCCGCCGGCGGGCCGATGAAAACCAGGCCGGCCTGGACACAGGCCTGGGCAAAGGCCTCGTTCTCGCTGAGAAAACCATAACCCGGGTGGATGGCCTGGACGCCGGTGGCTTGCGCCGCCTCGATGATGCGCTCCCAGCGCAGATAACTCTCGGCCGGCGCGCTGCCGCCGATGTGCACGGCCTCGTCGCAGACCGTGACGTGTTTGGCGTTCGCATCGGCATCGGAATAGACGGCCACGGTCTGGATGCCCATACGACGTGCGGTCGCAGCGACGCGGCAAGCGATTTCACCGCGATTGGCAATGAGGATTTTCTTAAACATGCCGTGCCTCCATCGCGGTGAAACCGCCTGCGTGCGCTGCGCGCACCAAGCGATGTAGCTGCACTGCTGCGCGGCTACGCCGCTGGTCCCCGCGGTTGGCAATCAGGATCTTCTTAAACATGCTTCACCTTTCCCAGGTCGAGATAAGTCGCCGCCGCAGCTGCGGTGGGATGTTCGAGTCGCGGCACATGGCCGAGCAGCGGGGCAGAAATGCGGGCGGCGATAGCTTCGATATTGCCGTCCATGTGGGCCATGGCCGGATCCACGGTGTTGGCCACCCAGCCGACCAGCTTGAGCCCGCGCGCGGCGATGGCCTCGGCGGTCAGCAGGGCATGGTTGATGCAGCCCAGGCGCAGGCCCACGACCAGCACCACGGGCAGGCCCAGCTGGCGGGCCAGGTCCGAGGTGTCATAGCCATGGGTCAGCGGCACGCGCCAGCCGCCCACGCCCTCGACCACCACGGCCTCGGCCTGGGTCCGCACCTGTTCGTAACTGGCGATGATGCGGCGCGGTTCGATCAGCACGCACTCCAGCGCCGCCGCGATATGAGGCGCCGCCGGCGTGCGCAGCAGGTAGGGGGTGGTCAGTTCGCGCGGCAGCTTCAGGGGTGCTGCGTCATAAAGCTGGTCCACGTCCTCGTTGCACCAGACACCGTCGCGTAACTCGGCGCCGGCTGCCAGCGGTTTCATGCCGGCGGCGCGCACACCTGCCTGGCCCAGCGCATACAACATGGCGCTGCTGATCAGCGTCTTGCCGATCTCGGTGTCGGTGCCGGTGACGAAGCAGGAAAAAGCCTTCATGGTCTCAAGCCTCCTGCGCCAGCTGACCCAGCGCGGCCAGCAGCCGCGCCACATCATCGTGGGTATGGGCAGCGGACAGCGTGATCCTCAGGCGCGCCGTGCCGGCCGGCACGGTGGGTGCGCGGATGGCCGAGACCCAGAGGCCCTGGGCTTCCAGTGCCTGCGCGGCCGCGATCACCTCGGCATTGCCGCCGATCACCAGCGGCTGGATCGGCGTGGCGGAGGCGAGGTGCGACCACCCCTGGCGCACCGGCATGGCAGCGAGCTGGTGGCGCAGCAGGTCCAGCTGGGCACGGCGTTGCTGTCCTTCGCGGCTGGCGATCAGGTCCAGGCTGGTCAGGAGTGCATGGGCCAGGGCCGGTGCGGCGGCGGTCGTGTAGATATAAGGCCGGGCGCGCTGCACCAGCCAGTCGACCACGATTTCGTGCGCGGCGACGAAGGCACCACTGACACCGGCAGCCTTGCCCAGCGTACCCATGTAGACCAGCTGGGGTGAACGCAGCTTGAAGTGCTCCAGCGCCCCGCGGCCGTTCTCGCCGAGCACACCGAAGCCGTGCGCGTCGTCCACCACCAGCCAGGCACCCAAGCGTTCGCACAGGGCCAGGATCTGCGGCAGCGGGGCGATGTCGCCGTCCATGCTGAAGATGCTGTCGGTCACCACGATCTTCGTTTTCGCCGTGCTGGCGGCCAGCACGGCCTCCAGTGCCCCCACGTCGCTATGCGGATAGACCGTCACCTTGGCCCGCGCCAGGCGCGTACCGTCGATGATGGAAGCGTGGTTCAGCGCATCGGAAAAGATCTCGGTCTCACCCGGCGTGGCTGACGCCAGCGCGGTCAGCACGGCCAGGTTGGCCATGTAGCCGGTGCTCAGGTACAGCGCACGCGCCTGTTCCAGATGCGGCGCCTCGAAGGCGGCCAGGCGCTCCTCGAGTTCCTCATGGGCTTTCGAATGCCCGCTGACCAGGTGCGAAGCGCCGCTGCCGGCACCGTAGAGGCTGACACCCTCCTGCAGCGCCGCGGCGATGCGCGCATCGGCCGCCAGGCCCAGGTAGTCGTTGCTGTTGAAGCTCAGCACGCGCTGGCCGTCCAGCGTGACGTTCGGCGCGCAGGCGGTCTCGGCCGTGCGGCGGCGGCGGCGCAGGCCTTGCGCGTCGAGTTGTTCTATCTGTGCTTGCAACTGGTCCAGCAATGCGAAACTCATGCCATCACCTCGTCGAAGGTGGCGCGCGTACGCTGCGCCAGCTGGGTGATTTCTTCGTCGTTCAGGATATAGGGAGGCATGAGGTAGACCGTGCGGCCGATGGGGCGCAGCAGCAAGCCGCGTTGCAGGGCCGCCGTGAAAAAACGCCGCGAGAAGGTGGCGGCCTGGGCCGGGTCGTCGACCACGGCATCGAAGGCCCAGATCATGCCGCGCCGGCGGAAATGCCGCACCCGCTCATCGGTGGCCAGCGGTGCCAGCGCCATCGTCAGTTCATGCGCCTTCAAACGGTTGGCGTTGAGCACATCGTCCTGCGCGAAGATGTCCAGCGTGGCCAGCGCCGCGCGGCAGGCCAGGGGATTGCCGGTGTAGGAATGCGAGTGCAGGAAACCCCGCGTGACGTCGGCGTCGTAGAAGGCCTGATAGATGGCTTCGCGCGTCATCACCAGCGACAACGGCAGGTAACCACCGCTGATGCCCTTGGACAGGCAGACAAAGTCGGGCCAGATGCCGGCCTGCTCGCAGGCGAAGAAGCTGCCAGTGCGCCCGCAGCCCACGGCGATCTCGTCGGCGATCAGGTGAACCTGGTGGCGGTCGCAGATGGCGCGCACTTCCTTCAGGTAGACCGGGTCATGCATGGCCATGCCGGTGGCGCACTGCACCAGGGGCTCGACGATGACGGCAGCGATCTTGCCGGCACGTTCCTGCAGCAAGGTCTCCAGCGCTGCCGCCGCACGCCGCGCCACATCCTCTGCACTCTCGTCGGGCTGGGCCAGCCGCGCGTCGGGCGAGGCCACGACATGGGCGCGCTGGATCAGCGGACCATAGGCGTCACGAAACAGGGCCACATCGGTCACGGCCAGGGCGCCGATGGTCTCGCCGTGGTAACTGCCCGAGAGGCAGACAAATTCCTGCTTCTGGCTCTGGCCGCTGTTGCGCCAGTAATGGAAACTCATCTTCAGCGCGATCTCCACCGCCGAAGCACCGTCCGATGCATAGAAGCAATGCCCCAGCACCCCGCCGGTCAGCGCGCCCAGGCGCTCGGACAGCTCCACCACCGGCTGGTGCGTGAAACCCGCCAGCATGGCGTGCTCCAGCCGGTCGAGCTGGTCTTTCAGCGCCGCGTTGATGCGCGGATTGGCATGACCGAAGAGGTTGACCCACCAGGAGCTGATGGCATCCAGATACGCCTTTCCCTGCACGTCGACCAGCCAGGCGCCGCGGCCGTGGCTGACCGGGATCAGCGGCACGGTCTCGTGGTGCTGCATCTGGGTGCAGGGGTGCCAGACGCTGCGCAGGCTGCGCGCGACCCAGTCATCGGTGGTGCTTGTCGTGTTCAATTTGTTCCCGGATTTCTGGCTGGGGCCCGCATTCTGGCAGCCCGTAGCGCACTACATGCGGAATACACCGAACTTCGTCTCGGGAATGGGGGCATTGAGCGCCGCGCTCAGGCCCAGGGCCAGCACCCGCCGCGTGTCGGCCGGGTCGATGATGCCGTCGTCCCACAGACGGGCGGTGGCGTAATAGGGGTGGCCCTGCTCCTCGTACTGCTGGCGGATCGGGGCCTTGAAGGCTTCTTCCTCCTGCGCGCTCCACTGGCCGCCCTTGCCCTCGATGCCGTCGCGCTTGACGGTGGCCAGCACGCTGGCGGCCTGCTCACCGCCCATGACGCTGATGCGCGCGTTGGGCCACATCCAGAGGAAACGCGGGCCGAAGGCGCGACCACACATACCGTAGTTGCCGGCGCCGAAGCTGCCGCCGATGATGACAGTGAACTTGGGCACCTGGGCGGTGGACACGGCCGTCACCATCTTGGCGCCGTTGCGCGCGATGCCCTCGTTTTCGTACTTGCGCCCCACCATGAACCCGGTGATGTTCTGCAGGAACACCAGCGGGATCTTGCGCTGGCAGCAGAGTTCGATGAAGTGTGCGCCCTTGAGCGCGGATTCGCTGAACAGGATGCCGTTGTTGGCGATGATGCCCACGGGCATGCCTTCGATGCGCGCAAAGCCCGTGACCAGCGTGCTGCCGTAGCGCGCCTTGAACTCGTCGAAGTCCGAGCCGTCGACGATGCGCGCAATGATCTCGCGCACGTCGAAAGGCTTGCGCGTGTCGGCCGGGATCACGCCATAGAGTTCTTCGGCCGGGTAACGCGGTGCTTGCGGCGCGCTCAAAGCCGGCGGCGGGACCTTGCTGATATTGAGATTTTTCACCGAGGCGCGCGCCAGCGCCAGCGCATGCAGGTCGTTCTGGGCCAGGTGATCGGCCACGCCCGACAGGCGCGTGTGCACGTCGCCACCACCCAGGTCTTCAGCCGTCACCACCTCGCCCGTGGCCGCCTTCACCAGCGGCGGGCCGCCCAGGAAGATGGTGCCCTGGTTCTTGACGATGATGGCCTCGTCGCTCATGGCCGGTACGTAGGCACCGCCGGCGGTGCAGGAGCCCATGACCACCGCGATCTGCGCCAGGCCCTGGGCGCTCATGTTCGCCTGGTTGTAGAAGATGCGACCGAAGTGATCGCGGTCCGGAAACACCTCGTCCTGGTTCGGCAGGTTGGCGCCGCCGGAGTCCACCAGGTAGATGCAGGGCAGGCGGTTCTGCTGCGCGATCTCCTGCGCCCGCAGATGCTTCTTCACCGTCATGGGGTAGTAGGTGCCGCCCTTCACCGTGGCGTCGTTGCAGACGATCATGCAGTCCACACCGCTGACACGGCCGATGCCCGCGATCAGGCCGGCACAGGGGGCGTCCCCGTTGTACATGCCCATGGCCGCCAGCGGGCTCAGCTCCAGGAAGGGCGTGCCGGGGTCCAGCAGGCGCTGCACCCGCTCGCGCGGCAGCAGCTTGCCGCGCGCCGTGTGCTTGGCGCGCGCGGCCTCGCCGCCGCCCTGGGCCACCAGGTTCACCTGGGTCTGCAGGTCCGCCACCACGGCACGCATGGCAGCAGCGTTGGCCTGGAAGTCGGCGGAGCGGGCGTTGAGCTGGGTTTCCAGTAGGGACATGGGCGTGTTTTCCGTAGAAGGTCCGGGGCGCGGTCTGCGGCGGCGAATTGACGTTTACGTAAACGTCAATTGTGGCAGATTTGGGGCCGTCCACGACAGCCGACCGCCTAAACGCACCATGGCGGTGCGCAACCCCGGCATGGTGCTTGCTACTTAAAACGGGCCCGCCTCCAAAAGCACCACCATGTCTGTCCACCCCGCCCGTATCCGCCGTACCAGCCTGCTCAGCACGGGCGAGCTGGACCGGGCGCGCGTGCTCGACACCCTGGTCAACAATCTGGACGGCATGGCCTACCGCTGCCTGCACGACGCCAGCTGGCGCATGATCTTTGTCAGCCAGGGCTGCCTGGCCCTGACCGGCTACGGCCCGGTCGAACTGGTGCAGAACGCGGCCATCAGCTGGGAGGACATCACCCACCCGTTGGACCGCCCCCGCGTGCGCGGGCAGATCGATGCCGCCGTGCGCAGCGGACAACGCTTCACGGTGGACTATCGCATCACGACCCAGGCCGGGCAGATCAAGTGGGTGCACGAACGCGGCATCGCCGTGCCCGACGAGCAGGGCGAACTGGTGATCGAGGGCTTCATCGAGGACGTGACCGCGCAGCGCGAGATGGCGCAGGCCCAGAAAGAGGCCGAACTGCGCTACCGCAGCATCTTCGAGCACGCCTCCGAAGGCATCTTCCAGACCTCGATCGACGGCCGTTACCTGGCGGCCAACCCGGCCCTGGCCCGGCTCTACGGCTACGCCAGCCCGACCGCGCTGATGGCGGGCCTGGACGACATCGGCACCCAGCTCTATGTGCGCAGCAGCCAGCGCGAGCGCTTCCGCCAGCTCATGGCCCAGCAGGGTGAGGTGCTCAACTTCGAGTCCGAGGTCTACCGCCAGGACGGCACGCGCATCTGGATCTCCGAAAACGCCCACGCCGTGCGCAACAGCGAGGGCCAGACCCTCTACTACGAAGGCACGGTGCAGGACATCTCGGAGCGCAAGCGCCATCAGGAAGAACTGGAGCGCCAGGCCAACCACGACATGCTGACCGGCCTGCCCAACCGCATCCTGCTGGGCGACCGGGTCGAGCAGGGCATCGCGCGCGCCTCGCGCCTGGGTTATTACCTGACCGTGGTCTTCATCGACCTGGACAACTTCAAGTTCATCAACGACAGCCTGGGCCACGGCGCAGGCGACGAGCTGCTCAAGGAAATCGCCAACCGCCTGCGCCACTGCGTGCGCACCTCCGACACGGTGGCGCGCCTGGGCGGTGACGAATTCGTGCTGCTGCTGGGCGACCATTTCCGCGCCAGCACCGTGATCTCGCAGCTGCGCCGTGTGCTGGCCGAGATCGGTCGCCCCGTCATGCTCTCGGGGCGCGAGTTCCACGTGGGCGCCAGCCTGGGCGTGGCCATGTACCCGGCAGACGGCGAAGACCCCGCCAGCCTGCTCAAGCATGCCGACACCGCCATGTACGCCGCCAAGAACCGCGGGCGCAACAACTTCCAGTTCTTCACCAGCGAACTCAACCGCGTGGCCGACGAACGGCTCAACCTGGAAGCGGCGCTGCGCCAGGCCATCGAGCGCGACGAGTTCGAGGTGCACTACCAGCCCAAGGTGGACCACCGCCGCCGCATCGTCGGCGTGGAGGCGCTGGCGCGCTGGACCCACCCGGACTACGGCCCCATCAGCCCGGACCGCTTCATCCCCATCGCCGAGGAGACCGGGCTCATCGTGCCGCTGACCACCATCATCCTGCGCCGCGCCTTCGCCGCGGCGCGTGACTGGAACCGGCGCCTGCCCACACCCCTGCATGTGGCGGTCAACCTCTCGCCGCGTCTTTTCCTCAGCGGCGACATCATGGCCCATGTGGCCAGCCTGCTGGAGGAGGCCCAGCTGCCCTCCTCCCTGGTCGAACTGGAAATCACGGAGACCGTCTTCATGGGCGACAGCGACAGCGTGGTCGCCACCCTGGGCGACTTCAAGGCCCTGGGTGTGCAGCTGGCCATGGACGACTTTGGCACCGGTTACTCGGCGCTGAGTTATCTGCGCCGTTTTCCGCTGGACATCATCAAGATCGACCGTTCCCTGGTCACCGGCATCGAGCATGAGGAAGAAGTGGCCATGATCGCGCGCGCCGTGATCTCGCTGGGCCAGAGCCTGCGCAAGACCGTGGTGGCCGAGGGCGTGGAAAACCAGGCGCAGTTCGACTTCCTGCGTTACCAGGGTTGCCACGAGTTCCAGGGTTATCTGCTCTCGCGCCCCCTGCCCCAGGCCGAGATGACACGCCTCTTGCAGGCCGGCGGCGTGCTGGCGGCACCGGCACGGCCGGCCTCGGGTTTTGCGCCCTTGGCCTGAACTTCAGGCCAGCAAGCCGGGCAGCTGGGCCATGTCGCTGAACACCGCGGCCACCCCGGCGCGCAGGAAGGGCCCGGCCTCGCCCTGCGGCACATAGGCAAACACCGTGGCGCCGGCAGCCAGGCCGGCGGTAGCGCCGATCAGCGTGTCTTCCACCACGGCGCAGCGCTGCGGCGGCGCCGACAGGGCGGCCGCAGCGGCCAGGTAGACATCGGGGTGCGGCTTGGAACGTGGCATCTCGTGGCCGCTGAAGATGCGACCTTCGAAATAGTTGTGCAGGCCCACCTTGCGCAGCTGCAGCTCGACCTTGTGGCGATCGGCGCCGGACGCGCAGGCGATGCGCGCGTCCAGCCGTTCGTGCACGGCGTGTACCGCGGCCTGCGCGTTGGCCACGATGCGCAGCTCGTTCTCCAATGCGGTATTGCGGCGTTCGCGGAAGCTGGCCAGCCAGGCCTCGGTCAGCGGCTGGCCCGTGTGAAACTCGATGCGCTCTTTCTCGTCGCGCACCATCCGGCCGATGAAGATGCGCATGCATTCTGCTTCGCTCAGCACCCAGCCCCGCTCGGCCAGCATCGTGCGCAGCACGCCGTTGACGATGGGCTCGGAGTCGACCAGCACGCCGTCGCAGTCGAACAACACGGCCTCGAACCTCATGCCGGACGCCTCACTTCCAATCCCCGTCCACGTAGTACCAGCGTCCATCCTCGCGCACGAAGCGGCTGCGCTCGTGCAGGCGCACGGCGCGCCCGCCCTTGTCGCGCTGGCGTGCAACGAACTCGACTTCAGTGTGGCTGGCATCGATCACCTTGTGATCCCGCACGTCCAGCCCCAGCCATTTCACACCGGGGTCGAACGTCACTTGCGAGGGGCGCCTGCCGGCCTGCCAGGTGGCGAGCAGGTAGTCGGCCCGCTCCAGCACGAAAGCGCTGTAACGCGAACGCATCAGGGCTTCGGCATCCGGCGCCGGCATGCTGTCATACGCTTCCACGTAGCGACCGCAGCATTGCAGATACGGCAGCACACCGCCGGCCGCATCGCGCCGGCCGCAGGGACAGTCACTCACCCTCAACCACCCTTCTTGGCCTTGCGCTGCTCCAGCGTTTCCACCGGACCGCCGTGCTTGACCCACTCGGCGTAACCCCCGTCGATGTGCGAGACATTGCGCATGCCCATGTCCTGCAGGGTCTTGGCCGCCAGCGCGCTACGCCAGCCCGCGCCGCAGAACAGAACAAAGTGTTTGCTCTCGTCGGCCCACATGGACTTGTGATAGGGCGACTCGGGGTCCACCCAGAACTCCAGCATGCAGCGCGGTGCGTGCGTGCTGCCGGTGACGGTGCCTTCTTTCAGTTCGCGCACGTCGCGGATGTCGACGATGTGCACCTTGGGGTCGTCCAGCATGGCCAGCACCTCGGGCACGCTGAGGGTCCTGACTTCGGCCATGGCCTCGTCGACGAGGGCGCGGAATCCTTTGGTGATGGGCATGGTGCTACTCCTTCAATCAGTCGGCCAGACGGTACACGCGCGCGGCGGTACCGCCGAAGATATCGGCCTGCTCGGCCGGTGTCAGGTGCTGCACGGCCGCGCGGTGTGCCGCGATCAGGCTGGCGTGGTCGGTCCAGAGTTTCTCGATGGGGAAGTTGGAGCCGTACATGCAGCGCTGCGCGCCGAAGAAAGTCACGGTCTGTCCCACCACCAGGGCGATGTGCGCCGGATCGTTGCGCTGCAGGAAGGTGCCCAGGCCCGAGAGCTTCACAAACACATTGCGTTGCGCCGCCAGCTTGCCCATGCCCTCGCGCCAGGCCCGCAAACCCACATGCGAGGTGTCGGCCAGCATGCCGGCATGGACCAGGATGAAACTCACCTTGGGGTTCGCGGCCGCCAGCTGGGCGGCATCGGCCATCTGGCCGGAAAAGACCTGCAGGTCGAAGCTGTAGCCGTAGTCGGCCAGGTGAGCGATGTTGCGGCTCAGCACGGGGCT
Source organism: uncultured Hylemonella sp. (assembly GCA_963513295.1). Taxonomy (GTDB): domain Bacteria; phylum Pseudomonadota; class Gammaproteobacteria; order Burkholderiales; family Burkholderiaceae_C; genus Hylemonella. The sequence goes on along the minus strand of CAUPQO010000034.1, from coordinate 4,449 downwards.
GCGCACCTGCTCGGGCCCGGGGGCGAAACGGTAAAGCGGGTTCTCGTGCCAGTGCAGCTGCATGCGCACGCCGCGCACCAGGGGATATTTCTTCAAGACATCGAGCTGCGGCCGCACGTCGGCGACCATCATGTCGGCATAGGCCACCATGGCCTGCGGCCAGCCGCTGCGCTGGGCCTCGGCCTGCACCCAGGCGGCCTCCTGCTCGAACTGCGCCGCCGGCCAGTTGGTCTGCACATAGACGGACTGCGTGATGCCCGAGCCGGCCTGGTCGGCCAGGAACTCTTCCACCGGGTAGTCGCGGCGGATGGCCTCGTAAGGTCCGAAGATGCGCGGCACCATGGGCCCTTGCAACCAGGGCAGGTCCTGCTGGCGCCAGATGTGGTGGTGGGCGTCGATGATGTGCATGCGAGGAGTATGGGGCTCAGAGCGCGCGCTGGATCAGTATTTTCTGCACGTCGCTCGTTCCTTCGTAGATCTGGCAGACGCGCACGTCGCGGTAGATGCGCTCGACGGGAAAATCATTCACATAACCATACCCGCCCAGGGTCTGGAGGGCGGCGCTGCAGACCTGCTCGGCCATCTCGCTGGCAAAGAGCTTGGCCATGGCGGCCTCCTTCAAGCAAGGGCGGGCGGCGTCGCGCAGGGCGGCGGCGTGCCAGGTCAGCTGGCGCGCGGCCTCGAGCTTCGTCGCGCACTCGGCCAGGCGGAAACCCACGGCCTGGTGATTGAAGATGGGCTGGCCGAAGCTCTCGCGCTCCTTGGCGTACTGGATGGCCACCTCCAGCGCGCTGCGCGCCATGCCTATGCTCTGCGAGGCGATGCCGATGCGCCCGCCCTCCAGCCCGCCCAGCGCGATCCTGTAGCCTTCGCCCTCGGTACCGATCAGGTTCTCGGCCGGGATGCGGCAGTTCTCGAAATTGATCTGCGCCGTGTCGCTGCTGTGCTGGCCGAGTTTCTCTTCCAGCCGCGCCACCACGTAGCCGGGCGCATCGGTGGGCACGAGGAAGGCGCTCATGCCCTTCTTGCCCGCGCCCTTGTCGGTCACCGCGATCACGATGGCCACCTGGCCGTGCTTGCCACTGGTGATGAACTGCTTCACGCCGTTGAGCACATAGCCGTCGCCCTCACGCCAAGCCGTGGTACGCAGGCCGGAGGCGTCCGAGCCCACGTGCGGCTCGGTCAGGCAGAAAGCCCCCAGCATCTCGCCGCGCGCCAGCGGCACGAGCCACTTCTGCTTCTGCTGCGCATTGCCGTGTTTCATCAGGATGGCGTTGACCGGGCAGTTGGTGACGCTGATGGCCGTGCTGGTGCCGCCGTCGCCCGCCGCGATCTCTTCCAGCACCAGGGACAGGCTGAGGTAGTCGAGATGGGCGCCGCCGTATTCCTCGGGCACGCAGATGCCGTAGGCGCCCAGCGCGGCCAGGCCGCGGTGCACCTCTTTCGGAAAGTGGTGCTCACGGTCCCAACGCGCGGCATGGGGCCAGAGTTCGGCACGCGCAAAGTCGCGCACCGCATCGCGGATCATTTCCTGGTCGGGGGTCAGCAGCATGGCAGGCCGGCTTCCAATTGACGTTGACGTAAACGTCAATTATGCCGATCCGCGCCCGGCCCCCGTCTCGCGGCCGCTCAGAGCCGGAAAGTGCCCACCAGCTGGTTCAGGTGCTGGGCCTGCTCGCGCAGGCTCATGGCGGCAGCGGTGGATTCCTCCACCAGGGCCGCGTTCTGCTGGGTGGCCTGGTCCATCTGCGTCACGGCCTCGCCCACCTGCGCCACGCCCTGGCTCTGCTCGGAACTGGCCGCGCTGATCTCGCCCATGATGTCGGTCACGCGGCGGATGCTGGCCACCACCTCGCTCATGGTGGCGCCGGCCTGATCCACCAGGGCCGTGCCCTGGCCCACGCGCTCCACACTGTCGGTGATCAGGGTCTTGATCTCCTTGGCAGCCTCGGCGCTGCGCCCGGCCAGGTTGCGCACCTCGGACGCCACCACGGCAAAACCACGGCCCTGCTCGCCGGCGCGGGCGGCTTCCACCGCCGCGTTCAAGGCCAGGATATTGGTCTGGAAGGCAATGCCGTCGATCACGCTGATGATGTCGGCGATCTTCTTGGAACTGTCGTTGATGCCCTTCATGGTGTCCACTACCTGGGCCACCACCTCACCACCCTGCACGGCCACGGTGGACGCACTCTGCGCCAGCTGGTTGGCCTGGCGGGCGTTGTCGGCGTTCTGCTTGACGGTGGAGGAGAGTTCTTCCATGGAAGCAGCGGTTTCTTCCAGCGCGCTGGCCTGGCTCTCGGTGCGGGCACTCAGGTCCTGGCTGCCGGCGGCGATCTCGCTGCTGGCCGTGGTGATGCTATCGGTCGAGTGGCGGACTTCTCCGACCAGACTGCGCAGGGCCCCCTGCATCCGCACCAGCCCCCCCATCAGACTGGGGTCGGTCTCAGACCATGGCAGATTGGAAGAGAGATCCCCCTCGGAAATCCTGGTGAGCGCGTCCCGCGCCTCCACCGGATCACCCCCCAACTCCTTCTTCAGCGTGCGCTGCAGATAAAGCGTCAGCAGCAAGGCCACCGCAACCGCGACGACGGCCAGCACGATCGAGAGCGTGATGGCACGCTGGGAGTTCTGGTACACGTCCTGCCGGGCGGCTGCCGCGGTCTTGTCAGCATTTTCGATCTGCTTGCGCAATTCTGCCCGCAAGGAGCGCCACGCAGGCGTTTCCAGCTCGTTGAGGGTCTGGACTGTATTTTCGGATTTACTCTCCACCAGAGCGAGAATTTTCCCCTGCGCCTGCGCGTGCGTTTCGCGCAAGGCGGGGAGCAGCTGGATGCCGGCCTCGAAAGACGTGCCCTTGGCCACCTTGACCACATCGGCAAAAGCCTCGTCATAGTCCTTACGGGCCGCCTTGAGGTTGTCGAATGCCCGCGGATTCGCCGGGTCCAACACGATGTTGCGCAAGGCCTGACCCATCTGGAGCCCCTGCGCATACATCTCGCTCAGATCGGAGCTGATGCGCTGCTCGGTCCTGATGAAATTATCGAACTGCGCCTTGGCATACACCAGACCGCCAATGCTGCCGATCAGGCCGAGAACGAACAAGCCGGCCGGGATGGCCGAGCAGAGAATGATTTTGGTGTTGAATTTCATGCCGGGACCTTGATGGAGGGCGATATTTCCATCATCGTCTACTTATGAACTTCTGCCTATACCCCCAGGGCTATTCATGGCGCGGATAAACACCGGTTTTTCAGAGCATTTCCAGCGCCACCGCCGTACCCTCACCGCCGCCGATGCACAGCGTGGCCAGGCCGCGCTTGAGGCCGCGGGCCTTGAGGGCATGCATGAGCGTGACCATGATGCGCGCCCCACTTGCGCCGATCGGGTGGCCCAGCGCGCAGGCGCCGCCGTTGACGTTGACGATGTCGTGCGAGACCTTGAGCTCTTCCATCAGTGCCATGGGCACCACGGCGAAAGCCTCGTTGACCTCCCACAGGTCCACGTCCTTCACGCTCCAGCCGGCCGCGGCCAGGGCCTTCTGCGTGGCGCCCACGGGGGCGGTGGTGAACCACTCGGGCTCCTGCGCGTACATGGCGTGCGCCACGATCTTCGCCAGCGGCTTGCAACCCAGTTTGGCGGCGGTGGAGGCACGCATCATTACCAGGGCGGCGGCACCGTCGTTGATGGACGAGCTGCTGGCAGCGGTGATGGTGCCGTCCTTCTTGAAGGCGGGCTTGAGCCCGGCAATCTTGTCGAGCTTGGCCTTGCCCGGGCCTTCGTCGATGGAGACCACGGTTTCGCCGGTGCGGGTCTTCACGGTCACCGGCGTGATCTCGGCCGCAAATCCGCCATTCTGGATGGCGGCCTGCGCGCGGCGCACGCTGCTGCTGGCGAAATGGTCCTGCTGCTCGCGCGTGAATTTGTACTTGGCGGCACAGTCCTCGCCAAAGGTGCCCATGGAGCGGCCGGCCTCGTAGGCATCTTCCAGGCCGTCGAGCATCATGTGGTCATAGATCTTGTCGTGGCCCATGCGGTAGCCGCCGCGGCCCTTCAGCATCAGATACGGTGCGTTGGTCATGCTCTCCATGCCGCCGGCCACGACCACGTCGGCCGTGCCGGAATGCAGCATGTCGTGCGCGAACATGGCCGCGCGCATGCCCGAGCCGCACATCTTGGACAGGGTCACCGCGCCCGCGCTCTTGGGCAGGCCACCCTTGAAACCGGCCTGGCGCGCCGGGGCCTGGCCCTGGCCGGCCATCAGGCAGTTGCCCATCAGCACTTCGTTGACGAGTTCGGCCTTGATGCCGGCGCGCTCTACGGCAGCTCGGATGGCCGCGCCCCCCAGGTCATGGGCCGAGAGGGAAGAGAAGTCGCCCTGAAAGGCCCCCATGGGGGTACGGGCGGCGCCGACGATGACGATGGGATCGGACATGGTGTGCTCCTGAGGCG
>CAUPQO010000033.1:0-21299 GCA_963513295.1 uncultured Hylemonella sp. | reverse complement strand
GCGTGCCTTCCGCACGGCCGAACTGCTGGCCCAGGTGCGAACGCCCGACACCGTGCTCATGGCCAACGCCTATTCGCCGGCAGCGGTCTATGGGTATGTGAGCCAGCAGTACGTGCCCGTCTTCGGCACCGGCAAGTTCCATGCGCGCCAGGACGACCTGCTGGTCGACTACAGCCTCTACCATGGCAAGACCATCCGTGTGCTCATGGTCGACGCCCCGAAGCTGGACGAATACACACCCTATTTCGAAAACGTGCAGACCTGGACCGTGTTGCAAAGCGGTGTCACCTTCCACGTCGTCGAAGGCCGCCACTTCAACTTCGAGGCCTACCGCAAGGGCGTGCTGGCCGAGGTCTACAAGCGCTACTACAACATCCCCAGCTGGTTGCCCATGACGGGCTGCCCCTACTGCGTGCGCTACTGCGGCCAGGTGTCATGCCCGAAACCGTGAACGCGCCGCCGCGCGTGGTGGTCGCCGCCTTCGACTTCGACGGCACCCTGACCTGGCGCGACACCCTGCTGCCCTTCCTGCGCCGCCTGCTGGGCCTGCCCACCCTGCTCTGGGTGCTTCTCAAATGCAGCCCCTGGCTGATCGCCTACGCCCTGCGCCTGACCAGCAACCACCGCGCCAAGGCCCGCCTGCTGCATGCCGCGCTGGCCGGCCGCACGGTGAGCGAGGTAGAGCGCTGCGCCCGGGCTTTTGTGCTCGAGTATCTGCCCCTGCAGTGGCGCCCCTGGGCCATGCACCAGTTGGTGCGACACCAGCAGTTGGGTCACCGCTGCGTGCTCGTCAGCGCCTCCACCAGCCTTTACATGCACCTCGTGGGCGAGAGCCTGGGCGTGGACGCCGTGCTCTGCACCGAGATGGAAGTGATGGACGGCCGCTATAGCGGCCGCATGGGCACGGCCAACTGCCATGGCGAGGAAAAGGTGCGCCGCCTGCAGGCCTGGCTGGCCGTCGAGCCCGGGGCCGAGCCGCCCCAACTGCATGCCTATGGCGATACCTCGGGCGACAGGCCCATGTTGCGGTTGGCCAGCGTCGCCTGGTACCGTGAACATCCCTGGCGAGGCGACTGACGTCATCATCGCGGCGCGAGGGGCGCTTCAGTCGATCGGCTGCATGCCGAACGGGTTTCCGGCTGGAATCGACTTGATCCATATCAAGCCTGCTCCAGTGACGCTTCCTATAATCAAAATGTGCGAGCCTTCACGAGATTCCATCCGCTGAACCGCGGGGTGATAGCCGTCCTGATCGGACTGCTGGGCCTGGGGCCGTTCCTGCACGGCCACGTCGGCGCCTCGCATGTTTCCGGTTTCCATTTGGACGGGCTGCATGCCATGGCCCATACCACCGACCAGGGCCCGTCGGACAGCATGAGTGCCGTGGATGATGAATCCCCTGCGCTCGGTGTGACCACCTCTCTACCGAAATCCGACGACGATGGCAGCCTGCCGGCGCTTGCCGCCCTGCTGCTGGCTGCGCTGCTGTGCCTGCTGCTGCCGCGCCTGCCCTTGGCGCGGATCCGGCCCTACGCCACGGATCCGTCAGCCGCGCGCGCCTACCGCGACGGCTGGCCGCCTCCGGCCCTGGCTCCCCCCCGACCCTGACCGCCTGACCCAGGCGGGCCATGCCCTGCCCATCGCATCGCCCCATGGCGGTGGATCTTTTTTGTCTGCATCCAGGAGGTGGTCATGTCCCGACTGCTCATCGTTTTGTTCTTCACGGCCGGCGCCAGCCTTGCGGCGGCCCAGGCCCAACCCGCCACCACCGAGCTGCCGATCGACGCCAGGCAGCAGGCCGCGCTCGGCATACGCACCGTGGCCGTCAAACCCGCCACCACCGGGCTGCTGCTGGCATCGGCCACGGTCGCCGTACCGCCCGGGCAGGAAGTCACGGTGACCGCACCGTTTGCCGGCGTGGTCACGCGCATCGACGCCGGCCTGGGCGATACCGTGCGCCAGGGCGCAGCGCTGCTGACCCTCAGCAGCCCCATGCTCGCCGATGCCCGGCGCCAGGCGCGTGAGGCCCAGCTGGAGTCCATGAACGCCCAGGCGGCCTTGCAGCGCGACCAGGCCATGTACGACGAAGGCCTGATCCCGGCCGCCCGGCTGCAGCTCAGCCAGAACCGCTACCGCGCCGCCGAGTCGGCCCGGCAGGCCCACGAAGCCATGCTGCGCGCCACCGGCGCCAGCGAGGCGCCCAACGACGACTACGCCAGCGGCACCGTGCGCGCGCCGCGCCAGGGCAGCGTCGTGGAGGCGATCTCCGGCGTGGGACAACGCGTGGAAGCGGGTGCCGTCCTGTTCCGCATCGCCGACCTGCGGCAGCTGCAACTGGACATCGTGCTCTCCGGCGACAAGGCCGGCCTCCTGCACACCGGCGACAGCGTCACGGTGCCGGCGCGCGAAGCCCGCGCCACGCTGACCGGTGTCAGCCGGGCCCTGGACGCGTCACACCAGGCCCGCGCACGGGCCCGCGTGACCACACCCGGGCGCCTGCAGGTCGGCGAGGTCCTGTCCGTGCAGATCCAACCCACGCGTGACAAGAGCGCCGCCCCGGCCTGGCTGGTGCCTGCGCGCGCCATCGTGCTGTATCGGGGACAGTCCTGGGTGCTGCTGGCCACGCCCCAGGGCTTCATGCCCACCCGGGTCCGGGTGCTGTCGGGCAATGACGAGCAGGCGGTGGTCGAAGGCGCGCTCGGTCCAGACCGGCAGGTCGCCCACACCGGCATCGCCTCCCTGCGCGCGCTGATGGAAAAAGGCGAGTGACATGTTCAATGCCCTGATCCGCCTGAGCCTGCGGCACCGCCTGCTGGTGCTGCTGCTGGCCGCCGTCCTGATGGCCGTGGGCCTGCGCGCCTGGCTGCAGCTGCCCATCGACGCCTTTCCCGACATCTCCCCCACGCAAGCCAAGATCATCCTCAAGATCCCGGGCATGACCCCCGAGGAAGTGGAGCTGCGGGTCGTCAAGCCCGTCGAGCAGGAACTGCTGAGCATTCCGCGCAAGCGCATGGTGCGCTCGGTCTCCAAATACGGCATTGCCGACATCACGCTGGACTTCGACGAGGGCGTGGACATCTACTGGGCGCGCCAGCAGGTCAACGAACGGCTCACCGGCGTGATGGCCGAACTGCCCGCGGGTGTCAGCGGCGGCCTGGCCCCCATCACCACCCCGCTGAGCGAACTCTACATGTTCACCGTGGACGGCGAAGGCTATAGCCTGGCCGAGCGGCGCCGTGTGCTGGACTGGGTGCTGCGCCCGGAGCTGCGCACCCTGGCCGGCGTGGCCGAAGTCAATTCCCTGGGCGGCGAAGTCCAGACTTTTGAGGTGGTGCCCGACACGGCCCGCATGACGGCGCTGGGCCTGTCCATGGCCGATCTCAGGGCGGCCCTGGGCAGCAACAACAGCAACGACGGCGCCGGCCGCCTGCAAACCGGCGAGGAGTCCCTGGTCGTGCGCATCGAAGGCGCGATCCGCAGCCTGGACGACCTGCGGGCCATCCGGCTGACGCTGCCCCGCGGCGCACAGCCGGTGCTGCTGGAAGACGTGGCCACCGTGCGCCTGGGCGCGCTCACGCGCTACGGCGCCGTCACGCAGGACGGGCGCGGCGAAGCCGTGCAGGGCCTGGTGCTGGGCCTGCGCGGCACCGATGCACGCCTGCTGGTCGATGCCATCGCCCTGAAGCTGGACGAAATGAAAACACGGCTACCCGAGGGCATGAGCATCCGGACCTTCTACAACCGCGGTGAACTGGTCACGCGGGCGGCCGACACCGTGATCAAGGCCCTGGCCGAAGCGGCGGTGCTGGTCTGCGTCGTGCTCTACCTCTTCCTGGGCGGGCTGCGCGCCGCGCTGGTCGTCGCCCTGTCCCTGCCGCTCACGCTACTGACCACCTTCCAGCTCATGCAATTCGCCGGGCTCACGGCCAACCTCATGAGCCTGGGCGGCCTGGCCATCGCGCTGGGCATGCTGGTCGACGCCTCCGTCGTGGTGGTCGAGAACATCGAGAGCTCACCCGGCGCGCCCGGTGAAGACAGCAGCGAGCGCGTGTTGCACGCCGTGCAGCAGGTCGTCAAGCCGGTGGTGGCGGGCGTGCTCATCATCGGCGTGGTCTTCCTGCCGCTGCTGACCCTGGAGGGCCTGGAAGGCAAGCTCTTCGCCCCGGTCGCGCTGACCATCGTGATGGCGCTGGCCGCCTCGCTGCTCATGGCCCTCACCGTCATTCCGGCGCTGGCCTCCCTCGTGCTGCGCCCCGAGGCGGCCCACGAATCCGCCCTCATGCGGCGCCTGTCCGCGGGTTATGTGCGCCTGCGCGACAGCGCCTGGCGCCACCCGCGCTGGCTGGCCGGCGGCGCGCTCGGCTCGCTGGTGCTGGCCGCGGTGCTGTATGGCCTGGTCGGCAAGACCTTCATGCCCACCCTGGACGAAGGCGATGTCCTGGTCCAGCTGCAGAAGGTGCCGACCATCTCGCTCGAGGCCTCGCTGGAAATCGACACCCGTGTCCAGCAGGCCATCCTGGCGGCGGTGCCGGAGGTGAAATCCATCGTGGCCCGCACCGGCTCGGACGAGCTGGGCCTGGACCCCATGGGCCTGAACGAGACCGACACCTTCCTCGTGCTGCGGCCCAAGAGCGAATGGCGCGGCAGCAAGGAGGACATCATCCACGCGCTGCGCGAGGTGCTCGATGGTTTCCCGGGCCTGGTCTACGGCTTCACCCAGCCCATCGAGATGCGGGTCTCGGAAATGCTGACCGGCACCCGCGGCGACGTGGCCATCAAGCTCTTCGGCAACAACCTGGACGAGCTGGTGGAGAACGCGCAGAAAGTCGCGCGTGCCGTGCGCCAGGTGCAGGGTGCGGCCGAAGTCATCGCCCCGCGCGGCGAAGGCATGCAGTACCTCACCGTGGCGCTCGACCGCCACGCCATCGGCCAGGCGGGCCTGAGCGTGGAGGGCGTGCAGATCGTGCTCAAGCAGCAGGTCGAGGGCGAGACCACCGGCCTGGTCAACGAGGGCGGCGTGCGCGTGCCGCTGGTGCTGCGCGGCGGCGAGGTGGTGCGCAACAGCCCCGAGGCCCTGCGCAATCTGCCGCTGCTCGGCGCCGATGGCCGCAGCTGGCGCCTGGGCGCATTGGCCGACATCCGGCAGGTCGACGGCCCGATCCGGGTCGACCATGAGCTGGGCCGGCGCCTGGCCACCATCCAGGTCTCGGTCGAGGGGCGCGACCTGGCCGGTTTCGTGCAGGACGCCCAGCAGGCCGTGGCCAAGGTGGACCTGCCGCGCGACATCCAGATCGTCTGGGGCGGCCAGTTCGAGAACCAGCAGCGCGCCGCGGCGCGCCTGGGCCTGGTCATCCCCGCAGCCATGGGCATCATCTTCCTGATCCTCACCCTCACCTTCGGTTCGGCGATGCAGGCGACCATCATCTTCCTGAACATCCCGTTTGCGCTGGTCGGCGGCGTGGTGGCGCTGGCCGTCGCCGGCGAATACCTCTCGGTGCCCGCCTCGGTCGGTTTCATCGCGCTGCTGGGCATCGCGGTGCTCAACGGCGTGGTCATGGTCACGCACTTCAACGAACGACTCCACGGTGGCGAAACGATGCATGACGTCGTGCGCCTGGGGGCCGAGCGGCGGCTGCGGCCCGTGCTGATGACGGCCATCATCACTGCCCTGGGCATGATCCCGCTGCTCTTCGCCACCGGCCCCGGTTCGGAAATCCAGAAGCCGCTGGCCATCGTGGTCACCGGCGGGCTGGTCAGCTCCACGCTGCTCACCCTGCTGCTGCTGCCCAAGATCTACGAGCACCTGGGCGCACCGGACAGCCTCGCACAGCTCACCGCCCGGCTGCGCCGCCATCTGCCCGGGCGCCGGGCCTGAAGGAGGAACCCAGATGAACAAGCTATCGATCTTCCTCGCGCTGCAGGGCCTGTGCCTGCTCGCCACGGCGCAAGCCCAGCCGCCGGCCGACCCGCTGCAGGCGCTGCTGCCACCCGCACACCAGGTGCAGGACGTGGTGCTGCGCAGCCCGGCCATGCGCGCCGCCCTGGCCCAGCGCGACGGCCAGCTGCGCCGCGCCGACATCACCGAAAGCGGCACCGCCGAGTTCACCGCGCGCCTGAGCCAGCAAAACCGCCACGTGTCCGATCCGGCGGAGCGTTACTCGGAAACCCTGCTCAGCCTGGAACGCCCCGTGCGCTGGTGGGGCAAGGCCGGCTTGGACGCAGACCAGGCCGGCGCCAGCCGCACCTCGGCGCGGCTGGCCTATGCCGACGCCATCCACGAAACCAGCCGTGAACTGCTGCAACTGTGGGTCGAAGCCCAACGCGCCGGCATGCGCCAGGACAACGCCCAGACCAACCTCACCCTCGCCCAGGAGCTGGACCGCCTGGCGGCGACACGCCTGCACCTGGGCGAGATCTCGCAGCTCGACGCCAGCCTGGCGCAGGCCGAACTGCAGCGCGCCCAGGCGGCACTCGACCAGGCACGCGGGGCCCGGTCTGCCGCGGTGGCACGGCTCACGCGCACCTACCCCGGCATCACGCCGGCGCAGGCCCCGCTGCCCGATCCGGCCTGGCTGCAGACCCGGCTGGAGGCACTGCCCGCCCTGCCGGAGCTGCGCCAGCAGTACCTGGAGCGCAACCACCAGCTCAACCTGTGGCGCAGCGAAGCGGCGCGCCTGCGCCTGTTGGCGCAACGCACGGACCGCGACCAGTGGCCCGACCCGACCCTGGGCATCTACACCGCCAACGAACGCGCCGGGGCCGAGCGCGTCATCGGCGTGTCCATCAGCGTGCCCATCTCGGGCAAGGTGCGCCAGAACCACGCCCTGGCCGCCGCGGCCGACGCCCAGAATGCAGAAGACCGGGTGCAGCAGCTGGAACAAAGCCTGGGGGCCGACATCGAGGCGCGGTACAACAGCCTGCAGCACCTGGCACGCGCAGCCATCAGCGTCGACACGGCCGCCTTGACCCAGCAGCAGGCGGCCGAGAAATCACGCAGGGCCTACGCACTGGGTGAACACACCATGACCGAACTCATCCAGAACCGCCGCCTGGCAGCCGAGCAGCTCACCAGCGCCCGGCTGGCGCAACTGGAGGTCGTGGAAGGCGTGGCGCTGATCGAGCTGGACCTGCACCGGATCTGGGACTTCGATGAATAGGCCCTGACCGCGCTCAAAGATGGGAGTAGAAGGCCGGCGCACTCTGCCACCGGTCGTGCAAGCCATCCACGTAGGTGATGGACAGACGCGAGAGCTCTTCGTCGCTGACGTCCGTCAGGCAACCGAGATTGACGCCATACATCTTGCCGATGGGCGTCTCGGTCCCGATGCCGAAAGCGCGCACACCGCAATGCCGGCAGAAGTAGTGCTCGTTCTTGCGCGTGTTGAACAGGTACTTCGTGAGCTCGCCTTCACCGGCCAGCAGGCGCAAACCGCCCTCGCGCGCCACCGCCGGCCAGAAACGCGTGCGCCGGCAGATCGAGCAGTTGCAGCGGTAGGTGCTTTGCGTCAGATCCAGATCGGCTTCAAATTGGACGGCGCCGCAATGGCAGCGGCCTTGGTAGGTCTTGAGCATGGTGGCGGCACTCGTGGGTTGTCGCGGCTCAGGGCCGCGGGCCGGGCTTGCGCCCCGCGATGATGTCCTGCAGATCGGGCGCGATCGGCAGGCGCCTGAACATGCTGATGTCGCTGCCACCGGTGTTGCCCGTGGGCACCACGCCCACGGCCGAACCGAGCGCACCGAGCACCATGCGCACCGCCTGCCCCAGCACGGCCAGCGGCCGGCCCCGCCGCAGTTCCACCCGCAGGATCTGCCAGTGCGAACGCACATGGGGCAGCACATGCGCCTGGCCGATCACATGCGCGCGCTCCAGGTGGACCATGGCGCCCGTCAGGTCCCCCTGCTCGATCAGCGGCAGGGCACGGGCCATTTCGGTTTCAAAGGCGGATAACTGAATGGGGTTCATCGTGGGCTCTTGTGTCAGTGGCGTTTTTATAACAGCCGGGCGGTTTTCGCTGCGGGCTTTATGCATGGTGGCCGGCCCCGCATAGACCTGAGAGGCATAATAAACGTCAGTTTTAGCCGGATTTAGCCATGAACCTGCACCAATTCCGCTTCGTCCAGGAGGCCGCACGGCACAACCTGAACCTGACCGAGGCGGCCAAGGCCCTGCACACCTCGCAGCCGGGCGTGTCCAAGGCCATCATCGAGCTGGAAGAAGAGCTGGGCATCGACATCTTTGCCCGCCACGGCAAGCGACTCAAGCGCATCACCGAGCCGGGGCAGCAGGTGCTCAAGAGCATCGAACTCATCATGCGCGAGGTGGGCAACCTCAAACGCATCGGCGAACAGTACAGCGCGCAGGATAGCGGCACGCTTTCCATCGCCACCACCCATACCCAGGCGCGTTACGTGCTGCCCGAGCCCGTGGCCAAGCTGCGCGCGGCCTGGCCCAAGGTCAACCTCTCGCTGCACCAGGGCAACCCGGACCAGGTGGCGCGCATGCTGATCGACGAAGTGGCCGAAGTCGGCATCGCCACCGAGTCGCTGGCCAACTACGACGAACTGGTCACCCTGCCCTGCTACGAATGGCAGCACATGCTGGTGCTGCCGGCCAGTCACCCGCTGGCCAGCAAGGAGCGGCTGAGCCTGGAAGACCTGGCCACCGAACCGCTCATCACCTACCACCCCACCTTCACCGGCCGCACGCGCATCGACCACGCCTTTGCCCAGCGCAAGCTGGAGCCGCGCATCGTGCTCGAAGCCATCGACTCCGATGTCATCACCACCTACGTCAAGCTGGGCATGGGCCTGGGCCTGGTGGCCGAGATGGCCGTGCGCAACCTGCCGGCCCAGGCCAGCGGCGACGAACTGGTGACGCGCCCGCTGGGCCACCTCTTCGGCAAGAACGTGACGCGCGTGGCCTTCAAGAAGGGCGCCTACCTGCGCAACTTCGTCTACGAATTCGCCCAGCTGCTCAGCGACCGCCTGCAGCGCGACCTGGTGGCGCGTGTCATGCGCGGCGAACACACCGACTACGAGCTTTGAGTATCCTTTCGATATGACCATCAGAACACCCGCCCTCAAGAGCCGCCTGCCCAAGGTCGGCACCACCATCTTCACCGTCATGTCCGCCCTGGCCACCGAAAAAGGCGCCGTCAACCTGGGCCAGGGTTTCCCGGATTTCGAGGGCGACCCGCGCCTGGTGGACGCCGTCACGAAGGCCATGCACAGTGGCCTGAACCAGTACCCGCCCATGACGGGCGTGCCCGCCCTGCGCGAGGCCATTGCGAAGAAGAACCAGGCGATCTACGGCCACAGTTACGACGCCAACACCGAGATCACCATCACCGCCGGCGCCACGCAGGCCATCCTGACCATCATCCTGGCCATCGTGCACCCGGGCGACGAGGTCATCGTGCTGGAGCCCTGCTACGACAGCTACGTGCCCAACATCGAGCTGGCCGGCGGCGTGGTGGTGCGCGTGCCGCTCACGCCCGGCAGCTTCCGCCCCGACTTCACCAAGATCGCGGCCGCCATCACGCCGAAGACCCGCGCCATCCTCATCAACAGCCCGCACAACCCCAGCGGCATGGTGTGGACAAAAGAGGAGATGCTGCAGCTGCAGGAACTGCTGGACCCGACCGATGTGCTGGTCATCAGCGACGAGGTCTACGAGCACATGGTGTTCGACGGCCGGCAGCACGAAAGCGCGGCACGTTTCCCCGCGCTGGCCGCGCGCAGCTTCATCGTCAGCAGCTTCGGCAAGACCTACCACGTCACCGGCTGGAAGGTGGGTTACGTGGCCGCCCCCGCGCCGCTGAGCGCCGAGTTCCGCAAGGTGCACCAGTTCAACGTCTTCACCGTCAACACCCCGGTGCAGCACGGCCTGGCCGCCTACATGGCCGACCCCCGGCCTTATCTCGATCTGCCCGCCTTCTACCAGCGCAAGCGCGACCTGTTCCGTGAAGGCCTGAAGAAAACGAAGTTCCGCATGCTGCCCGGCCAGGGCACCTATTTCCAGTGCGTGGACATCTCGGCCGTGAGCGACCTGGGCGAGGCCGAGTTCTGCAAGTGGCTCACCACGGAGATCGGCGTGGCCGCCATTCCCCTGTCAGCCTTCTACGGCGACGGCTTCGACCAGAAGGTCGTGCGCTTCTGTTTTGCCAAGAAGGACGAGACGCTCAACACCGCGCTGGAGCGGCTGGCCCGCCTGTAAAACCGGCCGGCCGCCCCACTCAACGCCAGAGCTTGCCGCACAGTCCGCGGTAGACAAAGGGCTGTGTGGGTGCGCCGGGTTGGGCCCCCACAGGCTCCAGCGACACCGCCAGCTCCACCGCCGGCCAAAACACCTGCTCGGCGGTATCGCTCAGCGCCAGGTGGGTGAAATTGCCATTGGGCAGGGGCCCCACCGCATCGATCACACCCGCCTTGTCGATGCGCCACAGGTACAGCGTCTGCCCCGGCGGCACGGCCACTGGCGTCACCTGCTTGATGTCGACCACCTTGCCCCGCCGCAGGCTGGAAATGATCAGGCCCGGCTGCCCCTGTGCGGTAGCCAGCACGCCCACATAACTGGCCGGCAAGGCCATGTCACGCCGGTAGTCGCCGTAGGCCTGCCACATGACCGGCAGCAGTGTGCCCATCAACAAGCCCAGGACCAGGGCCCCCGCTGGCGCCGGGGCCAGCAGGCGACGCCACCAGGAAGGCGCCACGGCCGCCGGGGCGGTGGCGGTCGCCTTCCTTATCCGGCTCCACAGCTCTGTGCTGGGCGCCTGGGCCGGCAAGGCGCGGTGCAGCGGTGCCAGGCGTTGCGTCCAGTCGTTCACCGCGGCCACCAGCGCAGGCTGGCGCCGCATGACGGCCTCGAAGCGCCGGCGCGCCCTGCCGCGCAAGGTGCCCGCCACATAGGCCGCGGCCAGTGGCTCGATGGCCGAAGGGTTCCGGTACCAGTTCATGCCAGAGCCTCCATGCAGCCTTTGAGGCGCATCAGGCTGCGCCGTGTCCAGGCCTTGACGGTCCCCAGGGGCCGCTGCATGCGCAGGGCAATCTCAGGGTGGGTCAGCCCATCGTAAAAAGCCAGCAGCAGCGCCCGCCGGGGCTCGGGCTCCAGGGTCTCCATGCAGTGCCCCAATTGCGCCCCGTCTTCATGCGCCAGCAGCTGATCCATGGGAGAGCCGCTTTCATCCTGCAGGTCGTGCACCTGCTCTTCGCCGTTCTCGTCCTGCCAGTGCAGCGGCAACTCGGGTTTGCGTTTGCGCAGCAGTTCGATCGCCCTATTTCGGGTCACCACGCACAGCCAGGCCAGCGTCAGCTGCTGCCCGGGCGCGGCCGCCGCGGATTGGTTCCAGACCGTGACGAAAACCTCCTGCAGCACATCCTCGGCCATGGCGCGTTCCTGCGTCACGCGCAAGGCCACCGCCATCAGCCGGCTGGCGACCAGACGGTAGAGGGCTTCAAACGCCCGGGCATCGCGCAGGGCAATGCGCGCCAGCAGCGCGCCTACTTCATCACGGTCATCCATCAGGGGCTGGTCTCCAGGGTGGCGTGGCGCTGGAGAGCATACCCGACACGTATGCACTCCCCCCACGCCCCTGGCCTTCTCAATACGCCGCTTGGGGCGTGGTCACCGGCTTCTCGGAAATCACGTGCCACACACCGCCGATGCCGTTGCCATTGCGGTCCCCGGCCTTGCTGTCCCCCACGAAGTAGTAGAGCGGCTTGCCGTTCACCGTCCATTGGCGTGCGCCGTTGGCGTCGATCAGGCCGAACTCACCCTTGGCAGCCGCACCGGGCTTGGCGACGAAGGCCGGCCACTTGGCCAGGCAGCCGCCGCTGCAGTTGCTCTTGCCCGCCTCGTCCTTGTCGAAGATGTAGACCGTGCGGCCGGCCGCGTCTGCCAGCACACCATCCCGCATGACCGGCTGCGCCTGGACCGCGCCGGCGACCAGCATGGAAAACGCAAAGGCGGCAAAAAGAGAGCTTTTTTTCATGATGTCCTCGTCCTGAAAGGTTGGGTTGATGGGCCGCAACATTGCGTCCCACCTCTAGAACGGGGCGAATCGGCGTATGGATGCAGGGGCCTGAAAAAAATATTTGTAACGACGGCCGGCCGCAAAACCCCAGCGTCTGTGCCGCGCAGCAGGCTTAAACTGCCAACCTGGCATGAAGAAACCTGACCACGGCGCCGGAGTGCCTGGCCCAACCGGGAGCTTGAACATGAACGAACGTCAACGCCTGTGGCTCGGTTCGGGGCTGGTGCTGCTGCAGTTCGGCCTGCTGGCCGTGCTGGCCCTGCTGGCCTGGCCTGTCGCGCAGACCGGGGCCGTCCCGCTCGTCGCCTGGGCTGCGGCTGCGGCGGCCCTGCTGCTCTTCGGCTGGACCCTGCGCGCCAACCGCCTGGGCAACTTCAACATCCACCCCCGCCCGCGCGTGGGCGGCAGCCTGGTCACCAGCGGCCCCTACGCCTGGATCCGCCACCCCATGTACACCGCCTTCCTGCTGGGCGCCTTTGCGCTCACGCGCACGGCCGACGCCGGCGCGGCCTGGCTGGCCTGGTGGGCGCTCTCGCTGGTACTGTGGTTCAAGTCCACGCTGGAGGAGCGCTGGATGCTGGCGCAGCATCCGGGGTATGCGCATTACCGCGAGCAGACGAAGCGGTTTGTGCCTTGGGTCTATTGATCGGCGCTAGAAATCGCAGCAGAACGCGCCGAGAGTGCCTCGTTCTCGGGCGAGCTCAACAGTAATGCACTTTGAACTGGCGCTCCATTTCCGCCAGGAGCTCATTCCTTGTTCGGAACACTGCACTGACCTCGACAGAATCCAGGGACTTCATCGCTCTATTTTTAGACTCAAAATCACCACCTGTAACTGCGTCTGCGAACGCGGTGAAGCTGTCCATCAGCGAGGCCCCTCGTGAAAACAGTGGGAAGCGCTCTAACTCTATCTCGAGAAGCTCCAAGGACGATTTGAGCTCCAAGCCTCGTGTTCCTTCTGCAGTCAAGTACTTGACTGCAAGTGAGGAAATTTCGATAGCAGACTTCTTGGCGTTGTCCGTCATCGCGCGAGCCTCCTTTCGAGTCTCTCGACGATTGTGCTGATGATTGACGATGGCCCATCCGACCACGATCAATGTCCACGGAATAGCACTTACCAGAGAAAAACTAGCGGCAGCCATTCTATTTCTCGGCTAGCTTTATGTAATTCCAAACACGAGAGGCGTAAGACTGCCGAGAAGACTGAATGGTGAGTTTGTCTGCCAAGGCTGCATTTGTGAAACCCTTTCGAACGAGACCTCCAAACGCTTCTTCAAGAAAGGAAGAGCCATAGCCGCTGGTGCCATCAAGGTCAACAATGACCTTCTCATATTCATTTAGGGCAGGGATCAAAAGCTTGTCGCGAAAAATGGCTCCAGGGAACGGGCCATCTTCCGGATAACGACCAGCAGGTGAAGGTGAAAAATCTTGCGCTACAGAGATTCGAGTTGTTTTCATTTTGCAGGCTCCTTTTCAGAAGCGCCTAGCGGGATGGCCCAAACGATTAAAGTGCCGGGGATCGCTGAGCTACAGCCAAAAGCTTCGCTCTTCTTCGTCGCTGCGATGCAGGTATATTGCGCCTTCCCAGATGTGATGTACATACGTCCAGAATCCGTCCCCATCACAAAGTCCCTCATTTCGGGCAAACCGTTGCCACGGAATGACAAACCAGTACTGGATCGCTCATCCTCAATGGCTCGCTTTAGCAACAAGCGCTCTGAATGGTTTGCGTCGCCAATCCGCAGCACTTCAAGCAAGTCGTCAGCTTTATCCAAGACTATCTCACCCGCCGTAAGCTTCTTGCGAAGCGACGCCTGTATGCCGACGCCGATGTCGTAAACGGCAATATACAGGCTCCCCATTTTCTCCGCAGTTGGGGCTGTGTATCGCGAAAACAGCCACCATTTTCTCAAGCTTTCCGGGGTAGTGTCGTCATCAACTGGATACGCATGGTGTCGGACATTGGTAAGCGCCTCAGCCAAGACGTCATACAGGCCCTCTGGAATTTCCGATGCGCTGACTGCTTTGTAAGCGTCTAGCAATGCCGTAATTTTCTCTCCGTCTGCTTGAGTGCCCGTCGAGAAGCGCCAGTTCAAAACAGACTCATGTGACGGGGGGATTCCACCGCAGTTCATTGAAAGGCGCTCTGCAAAGCCAAAGTGTTGCAACAATTGAGTAATCAGTGTGCCCCGAGGTGACACTGCGGAGATGCGAGACGGGAAGGACTCCAGCATCAACTCGAGATAAGCCAGAAGCATAAGCATGCCGCCTGGATAAGCCCGCTGGGTGTGGGTGAAGTCTAGACGGACGCGCCTTCCGTCTTGAAGAGCGGCCATCGCCGCAAACACACAATCGTGAATTTTGAACCGGAGCTCTTCAGTCTCAGACGCCAAGTCTTTGGGAACTCGTATAAGAGCAATCGGAAAGGTCCGCGAGAGACGATCGTCGTTTTTGTATAGGTAAAACCGAGCCAACCCAGCATTCCGCAAAGCTCGACGTCTTTTCTGCGCCTCCCTCGTATCAAGCCATTCTTGCCGACGGTCCGTAAGTTTCTTCATGTACATCCTCCGCATATGAAGAATACATGACCGATCCAGCAGGCACACTTCAGCACTGAATCGGATTCCGGCAAAACTTCTCCAGCGCCCACACCGCCGCCCTGCCGGTCGCCGCGTTCCTGGCCCTGAGCCTCAGGTCCAAGCTGAGCTTGAACGCGTCCTGGCGCAAGAAGTCAACAAGCAGCTTAAGGCCCTGCGCCTCGCAGGCCCCCGGCGCAGACCGCGCCCTCATTCCCCGGGTTTGAACCCCGACTCGCTGATCTGCGGGCCCCAGCGCTCGTAGTCCGACT
Organism: uncultured Hylemonella sp.; assembly: GCA_963513295.1. Lineage (GTDB taxonomy): Bacteria > Pseudomonadota > Gammaproteobacteria > Burkholderiales > Burkholderiaceae_C > Hylemonella. Next base: position 6,419 of record CAUPQO010000033.1, on the reverse strand, counting down.
TCATGATCTAGGACAGTTTCTCGGGCGCATAACCCGTGGGCTCCACACCCATGTCCGCGAGGCGTTGTGCCACCGCGGGGTCCTGCACCGCCTCGATGGCGGCCTTGGCCAGGCGCTGCACGGTGGCGGCCGGTGTGCCGGCCGGCGCAAACAGCGCGTACCAGGGTGTGGCCACCAGGTCGTAGCCCTGCTCGCGGAAGGTCGGCACGCTGGGGAACTGCGGGCTGCGCTTCTCGCCGGCCACGGCCAGCAGGGTGGCCCGGTTGCCCTGCACCAGCGCCTGGATGTCGGCCGCCACGGTGGACAGCGCGGCGATCTCGCCGCTGGCCAGCGCCTGCATGGCGCCCGCCGTGCCGCGGTAGGGCACGTGCTGCAATTTGATGCCGGCGGTCTTGCCGAACATCACGCCGAAGAAGTGCGGCAGGCTGCCCGGCGCGGCCGAGCCGTAGAAACCGTTTTTCTCGGGGTTGGATTTGACCCAGGCCACGTACTCCGCCAGCGTGCGCGCCGGCACGCCCGGGCCCACGCCCAGGCCGAGCTGGAAGTTGCTCAGGTGCGCCACCGGGGCAAAGTCCTTGAAGGGGTCGTATTGAAGTCGGCCCGCGTAGCTGTGCGGGAAGATGGACATGGTGGCCACCGGTGTCATGAGCAGCGTGTTGCCATCGGCGGGCGCCAGCTTGACCATCTGGTTGGCGATCTGCCCTCCGGCGCCGGTCTTGTTCTCGATGACCACGGGCTGGTTCAGCCGCCTGGCCATGGCTTCGCCCACCACCCGCGCCAGCGCGTCCGAGGTGGCGCCGGCCGGGAAGCCCACGACGATCTTGATCGCGCCGGTCTGGGCCGACACCAGCGGGGCGCACAGCACGGACAGGGCCAGTAGGCCTGCCCTGGCGAACAGCGTACGGCGTGGATGCATGGCGGTCTCCTGCGGGTTGTGGGGATCCGGAGAGCTTAGGATGCCCCTCTTGAATTGTTCAAATCAATTCTGACTAGGGAAAACCCGTGACGAACCCGCTACGCCAACCTCGCCGGCTCGACGATCTGCTGAACTTCCAGCTGCACATGCTGCAGGCCGTGAGCGGCGCGCCCATCGTGCGCCTGCTGGAAGGCCGCCATGGCATCACCCGGCGCGAATGGCGCCTGCTGGCGCTGCTGGCCGACCGGGGGCCGCTGTCGCCCTCCACGCTGGCCGAACAGGGGCAGCTGGACCGGGCGCGGACTTCGCGTTCCATCAGCATGCTGGTCGCCAAGCAGCTGGCCCTGCGCGTTCCCCTGGCCAGCGATCCGCGGCGCGCACAGGTCAGCCTGACACCGGCCGGGCGGCGGCTCTACGACGAGGTGTTTCCCGAGATTGCGGCCATCAACACACAACTCGTGTCGGCGCTGGACGACGCCACCGTCGACGCGCTGGCGACGGCCATCGAGCGCCTGAAGGCCAAGGCGCAGGAACTGAACCAGGCACTGGCCACCGACATCAAGGCCGGTCGCGGGCAGGGAGGCTCGCGGCGCAAGCTGCAACAGCGCGGGGCGGCATAAGGCGGCCGCGCCGCGGGTCAGCACTGGATCGGGTTGCGGCAGAACTTCTCCAGCTCCCGCACCGCCGACTTGCCGGCCACCGCGTTCTTCGCCTTGGGCCCCACGTCCAGGCTCAGCTTGAACTCGTACTTGCGGAAGAAGTCGTCGAACAGCTCGCCGCCCAGCGTGGCGTAGGCCGTGAGGGTGTCGGCCTTGGGGTCGTGTTCCAGTAGCACGGCGCACAGGGGTTGTTCGGCCGGGCCATTGAGCACGCGCGCGCCCTGGGCCGGGTCGTACTGGCTGTGTTCGGCGCAGCAGTGGATCAGGTTGTCGGCCACGCCCTTCTTGGCCTTGCTCTTGCGAAAGCTGATGAAACTCACCTGCTGCGTGGGGTAGACCAGCTGGTGCGCGCAGATGGCGCTGAAGGCCACGAGGTTGCGTTGCGGCCCCACGCCACCGGGCCAGACGTAGCTGTCTTTCGTCTTCGTACTCAGCGGCTGGGGTGCGGCCGGTTTGCCCAGGTTCAGCAGGAAAACCGGCGTGGCCTCGAAGGGGTAGTGGAAGACGTAGTTGGTCTGGGGCTTGAGCTGGCTGGCCTTGACAGGGTCGCCGAACTCATCGGTGAGCAGCACGCGGGCATAGGCCTTGGGCTTGGCGTCGGCGCCGAAGGCCGGCAGGGCCACGGCTGCCGTCAGGCAGGCCACGCTGGTGGAACAGGTCTCGACGAACTGGCGACGGTCCATGGGCGCTCCTTGGGCAGCGACCGGCGGGATGGCCGGATGCGGCCCAATTTATCTGGGGCCGCCTTCCCCTGTCAAGCGCTCAGGTACCCCGGCGCGCTTCACGCCGCGCAATCCACAGCGTGGCGCCGGCGATGATGACGCCGCCGATCAGCGAGTGGCTGGTGGGCACGTCGGCAAACACCAGCCAGCCCATCAGCGCGGCCCAGAGCAGGTCCAGAAACTTGACGGACTGGGTGGCCGAGATATCAGCCACGACGTAGGAGCGCATGAGCAGGTAGTGCGCGCCGCTGCCCAGCACACCGCAGAGCATGTAGCCCGCCCATTGCACCGCCGTGACGGGCTGCCAGTTGAGCAGGGCCAGCGGCAGGCTCAACAGGGTGACGGTGATGGACTGCCAGAGCACGATGACCCCCGCCGACTCGTAGCGCGTGAGCGCCTTGCTGATCAGGAAGGACGCCGCGAACATGGGCGCCGAGGACAGCATGACCAGGTTCCACCAGCCGCCCTGGCCGCTCAGGTTGGGCCCCACGACGATGAGCACCCCCGCAAAGCCGAGGCCCGCCGCCAGCCAGCGCTCCCAGTGCATGGGCTCGCGCAGGAAGAGCCAGGCACCGAGCATGATGAAGATGGGGGTGGTGAAACCCATGGCCGTGGTGTCGGACAGGGAGATGTGCGGGATGGCCGTGAACCAGATGCCCAGGCCCGCGGTGTGAACCAGACCGCGCACGAACTGCCCGCGGATGTTCTGGGGCATCCAGGCCGCCATGCCGCTGCGCAGCACCAGGGGCAGCAGCACGATGACACCGCAGAGGTAACGCAGGAACTGCGACTGCAGCGGCGGGATCTGCGTGGTGAGGTAACGCGTCATGGTGTTGAGCAGCACGAAGCACAGACCGGCCGCCACGGACCAGAGCAGGCCCTGCACCGTGGGGTCCAGCCGGCCCGCGCGGTGCCGCGTCAGGTCCATGCGCCGCCGCCAGGGGCTGCGATGTGGTTTGAGTTTGTGTTGCCCCTTGACGCGCATGAGGGCAGTTTAGTACGTGGGCTTACTTTCTGCGGTCGCGCCCGGGACGGGCATCAGCTGTTCAACTGCAGCCGGGCTGTCGCCCGGCGTCGGCCTGACGGCCGACCCACGCCTTGTGGCTCCGGCTCACATGCCCTGCGGGCAGATGTGACCCTGCGCCGCAAGGCATGGTCTCAACTCGTGAGTTGAGACCATGCCTTGTCCAGTCTCTTCACACTCACCGGCTGCGGCGTGCGCAGTTCCTGCGCGAAGAAGCTCACCCGCAGTTCCTCCAGCAGCCAGCGGAACTCCTGCAGGCGGTCGTCCATCACGCCCTTGCGTTCGGCCACCAGGCGCCAGTAACGCTGATCCTGCGGGCGCAGTTCGGCCAGGCGGCTGGCGTCGCGGGCCGGGTCGGCGCGGTACTTGTCCAGGCGCGCCGTGATGGCCTTGAGGTAACGCGCAAAGTGTTGCAGCTGCGGCCAGGGCGTCTGGATGATGAAACGCTTGGGGCACAGGCGCTGCAGCTGCTGCGCGCAGTCGGCCGTCGCGTCGGGTGCGTTTTTCGTGTCCTTGATCTTGCGCGCGGCGGCGGCGTATTCGATGAGGATCACACCGGCCAGGCGCGCCACTTCGTTGGCGATCAGGGTCAGGCGGCCCCGGCCCTCCTCCAGCCGCTTCTTGAAATCGAATTCGTCGGCCGGCAGCGGGTCCAGCAGAAACGCGCGTTCCAGCGCCACGTCGATGATCTGGGCGCGCAGCTCTTCCATGGTGCCCAGCGGCATATAGGCCACGGCCATCTTCTGCAGCTCGGGGATGTTCTTTTCCAGGTACTTGAGCGCGTCCTTGATCTGCAGGGCAAACAGGCGGCGCAGGCCGCCGCGGTGTTTGGCGGCTGCCACCTCGGGCTCGTCGAAGACCTCGATGCCCACGGCCTCGCCCAGGTCGATCAGGGCCGGGAAGCCGATCAGGGTCTGCCCGCCCTTGCGGATCTCCATGAGCTCGGGCAGTTCGCCGAAAGTCCAGGCGGTGTAGCGCTGGTCCGCGGGCACGGTGGGCGCAGCGGGTTTGTTGCCCTTCTCACCAGCCCTGGGCTGGCCCGGTGCGGTCGCCGATGCACTGGCCGCTGCGGCCGGCGCCGGTTGCGCGGCCAGCTTGAGCCCGGCCAGGGCCTGGAAGGCGCCGCGCGCCTGCGCACCCAGCTCGGCCTTGAGCGCACCCAGGTTGCGGCCCGTGCCCATCTGGCGGCCGTGTTCGTCCACCACCCGGAAGTTCATGAAGAGGTGGGGGCTCAGCATGTCGAGCTTGAAGTCGGCGCGCTTGACGTCCAGGCTGGTGATGTCGCGCACCTGCTTGAGCAGCGCGTCGGTCAGGCCGCCGCGGCCGAAGGCCTCGGGCGTGCCCAGGGTCTCGGCGAGCTTGGCCGCCGATTCCGGCAGGGGCACGAAACGGCCGCGCGAACGCTGCGGCAGGCTTTTCAGCAGGGCCTGGATCTTGTCTTTCAACATGCCGGGCACCAGCCATTCGCAACGGTCCTCGTTGACCTGGTTCAGCACGAAGAGCGGCACGCTGACGGTGAGGCCGTCGCGCGGGTCACCGGGTTCGTGCAGGTAGCTGACGGCGCAGTCCACCCCACCCAGGCGCAGGGTCTTGGGGAAGGCGTTGCTGGTGATGCCCGCAGCCTCGTGGCGCATGAGCTCTTCGCGCGTGAGGCGCAGCAGGTCCGGGTTCTTTTTGCTTTCTTCGCGGTACCAGCGCTCGCACTCGAAACCGCTGCAGATGTGGGCCGGCAGCTGCTGGTCGTAATAGGCGTAGATGAGTTCGTCGTCCACCAGCACGTCCTGCCGGCGTGATTTGTGCTCCAGCTCCTCGACCTGGCGGATCAGCTTCTCGTTCGCGGCAATGAAAGGCAGCTTGGTCTCCCACTCGCCGCCCACGATGCCTTCGCGGATGAAGATTTCGCGCGCGGCCTGCGGGTCCACCTTGCCGTAGTTCACCCGGCGCCCGCTGTAGACCACGATGCCGTAGAGCGTGGCGCGCTCCAGCGCCACCACCTCGGCGGCCTTCTTTTCCCAGTGCGGGTCCAGCAGCTGTTTCTTGAGCAGGTGGCCCGCCACCTGCTCGATCCAGCCGGGCTCGATGTTGGCGATGCCGCGGCCGAAGAGGCGCGTGGTCTCCACGAGTTCGGCCACCACGATCCAGCGGCCAGGCCGTTTGCTCAGGTGGGCGCCCGGATGGCGGTGGAACTTGATGCCGCGCGCCCCCAGGTATTCACCGGCGCTGGCCTCTTCTTCCAGCTTGCAGCCCACGTTGCCCAAGAGGCCGGCAAGCATGGACAGGTGCAGCTGTTCGTAGCCGGCCGGTGCCGTGTTGATCTGCCACTTGTGTTCGGTGACCACCGTCAGCAGCTGGCTGTGGATGTCGCGCCACTCGCGCACGCGGCGGATGTTGACGAAGTTCTGGCGCAGCAATTGTTCGTACTGGCGGTTGCTTAGCTTGTGCTCCCCATGGCCGCCACGCGCGTCATTGATCCACTTCCAGAGCTTGAGGTAACCCGTGAACTCGCTTTTCTCGTCGTCGAACTTGGCGTGGGCCTGGTCGGCCTGGGTCTGCATCTCCATGGGACGGTCGCGCACGTCCTGCACGGAAAGCGCCGAGGCGATGATCAGCACCTCCTCCAGCGCACCGCGGGCCTTGGCCTCCAGGATCATGCGGCCCACGCGCGGGTCCAGCGGCAGCTTGGCCAGCTCGCGGCCCATGGGCGTGAGTTCGTTGGCCTCGTCCACGGCGCCGAGTTCGGCCAGCAGCTGGTAACCGTCGGCAATGGCGCGGCCCGAGGGCATTTCCAGGAAGGGGAAATCCTCCACCACACCCAGGTGCAGGGACTTCATGCGCAGGATGACGCCGGCCAGCGAGCTGCGCAGGATTTCGGGCGTGGTGAAACGCTCGCGCCCGGCAAAGTCTTTCTCGTCGTAGAGGCGGATGCAGATGCCGTTGGCCACCCGGCCGCAGCGGCCGGCGCGCTGGTTGGCGGCGGCCTGGCTGACCGGCTCGACCATCAGCTGCTCCACCTTGCTACGAAAACTGTAGCGCTTGACGCGGGCCGTGCCGGCGTCGATCACGTAGCGGATGCCGGGCACGGTGAGCGAGGTTTCGGC
>CAUPQO010000032.1:0-21469 GCA_963513295.1 uncultured Hylemonella sp. | reverse complement strand
TGTCAGGCACCACGATCATCAAAGGCTGGGCCGTGGTGACCACGCCGCCCGTGGTGTGCATGGCCAGTTGCTGCACCACGCCGTCCACTGGCGCCGTGAGTTGCGTCAGGCGCTCACGCTGGCTGGCCTTGCTGTGGTCGGCGCTGAACTGCTGGTGGCGTGTGGCGGCCTGGGCGTTGCGGTCGGTGAGCTGGCGTGTGGTCTCGGCGCGGAAAGCCGCACGGGCCTGCTCGGATTCGCGCAGCATGGCTTGCGACTCCATCAGCCGGGCGCGCTGCGTGGCCAGGTCACGCTCCAGCTCGATGCGCTCGCGGGTCTTGTCCTGCGTGGCGTGGCCGGAGATGTAACCCTGGTCTACCAAGCGCTTGAAGTCTGCCTCCCGTGCGCGGGCCAGGGGCACGGTTTCTTCCAGCTTGGCGACGGCCTCCTTCACCGTGGCCATCTCGGCCTGGCGGCGTGCGATCTCAGCGTCGAGCTTGGCGAGCTTGGCCTGGATGTCCTGCCATTCGCTTTCCAGCTGGGTGCGTGTGGCCGCGTCGCTGCTTTTTCCCATCCTGGGCACCTGCCCTGTGGCCAAGCCGGCCAGCAGGGCGCCGGTGCGCTGCTCTTCGCTGACGGCGGCCTTGAGCTGTTCCTGCACGCTGGCCTTGTCGGCGCTGGCCATGGTGGGGTCGAGCTCGATGAGCAGCTGGCCGGCCTGGACCCTGTCGCCATCTCTCACCAGCACACGCTTGACCACGCTGTCTTCCAGCGGCTGGATGATCTTGGTGCGGTCGCTCACGATGATGCGCCCCGGCGCCACGGCCACGATGTCCACCTGGCCGAAGATGGACCAGACCAGGACCAGCACAAAGAGAACCATGATGGTCCAGGCTAGGCGGCGCGGGGCGGGGTGCACAGGCGTTTCCTGCAGGCTCAGGGCCGCGGGCAGAAAGGCGGTTTCATCCGACAGTCGCTGCGGGCCGGCCAATTCGACACGATGTTCCCAGGCAGCCTTGAAGACTGCCTTGTAGCGCGCCCACAGTTCAATGAGGGGATGGCGTGGCAGCGGTGCGGCAGTGTTCGTGCTCATGCAATCGTCCTTTTGCATCTATACGCCAAAGACGTATAATTCCTAGTATGTACACCCTCGTGGAAACGCCCACCTTCGTGAGCCTGGCGGCCGAAATCTGGAGCGAAGCCGAGTTGATGGAGTTCAAGCTGTGGCTGGCGGCCAACCCGCTGGCAGGGGATGTGATACCGGGGGCGGGCAGCTTGCGCAAGGTGCGCTGGGCACGCCCTGGCATGGGCAAGCGCGGAGGAGCGCGAGTGATTTATTTCAACCAGCTGGCCGATGGCGTGATTGCCCTGCTGATGGTCTACACCAAGGCCAAGTTCGACAATCTGCCACCGGCCTTTCTCTTGCAGTTGAAGAAGGAGTTTGAAGATGCCTAAAGCAAAAGCCGATCCCGAGATGGAAAAATTCCAGGCTGATTTGCTGCAGTCCGTGCGCGAATACAAGGCCGGCAAGTTTGCGCGCAAGACAGAAGTGACACCCACCGATGCCTTGCAGGCACGGGCGCGCATGGCGCTGTCGCAATCCCAATTTGCCAAGCTGCTGGGTGTGTCGGTGCGTACTCTGCAGGAGTGGGAACAAGGGCGCAAGAAACCCACGGGCGCAGCGCAAACCCTGCTGCGTGTGGCTGTGCGCACGCCTGAGGCCCTGCTGAACCTGCAATAAACCCCGCGACAGTTCATGCGGCACCTCCGGGCACAGCCTGCCCGCCCTGCATCTTCCACAGATGCGCATACAGGCCCTGTGGCTTGTTGATCAGCGTGTCGTGCGGGCCGGCCTCCACGATCTTGCCTTTTTCCAGCACGATGATGCGGTTGGCGTGGCGCACGGCGCTCAGGCGGTGCGCAATGATGAGCACGGTGCGGCCCTGGCAGATGCTGGCCATATTGCGCTGGATGATGGCCTCAGACTCGTAGTCCAGCGCGCTGGTGGCTTCGTCGAAAATCAGGATGCGCGGGTTGGCGAACAGGGCGCGCGCAATGGCAACGCGTTGACGCTGGCCGCCGCTCAAGGAACCACCCTGCTCGCCCACCAGGGTGTCGTAGCCTTCAGGCAATTCGCTGATGAAGTCGTGCGCGCCGGCCAGCTGGGCCACGCGCACCACGGCCTCGATGGGGGCGGCCGGGTCGGTGATGGCAATGTTCTCGCGCACGCTGCGGTTGAAGAGCAGGTTCTCCTGCAGCACCACGCCCACCTGGCGGCGCAGCTGGGCCGCGTCGATGAGGCTGATGTCGATGCCGTCCACCATCAGCCGGCCCTGCTCGGGCACGTAGAGGCGCTGCACCAGCTTGGTCAAGGTGCTTTTGCCGGAGCCCGAGCGGCCGACAATGCCGATCACCTCGCCGGGTTTGATGTCCAGGCTGATGCCGTTGAGTACGGGCGCGGCCTCGGGCCGGTAGCGGAAGGTGACGTTGTCCAGCGTGATGCGCCCTTTCACGGGCGGCAGCTGGGCCGCGCTGGTGGGCGGTACTTCGGTGCGGGTGTTGAGGATGTCGCCCAGACGCGCCACGGAGATGCCAGTCTGCTGGAAGTCCGTCCACAGCTGGGCCATGCGCATGATGGGCTGGCTGACGCGGCCCGCAAACATATTGAAGGCCACGAACTGGCCCACGGTGAGCTGGTTGTCCATGACCAGATGGGCGCCGTACCAGAGCGTGGCGGCGTTGACGAGCTTGCCGATGAGGTTGACGCCTTCGTGCGCCACGCTGGCCAGGTTCTGCGTCTTGAAGCTGGCCGAAACATAGGCCGCCAGCTGCTTGTCCCAGCGGCGGGCAAAGGCCGGCTCCAGCGCGGTGGCCTTCACGGTCTGGATGCCGGTGACGGTTTCCACCAGCATGGCCTGGTTCTAGGAGCTGCGCGCGAATTTGTTGTCCAACCGCTTGCGCAGCACCGGCACCACGGCCAGGCTGAGCCCGAAGTACAGCGGCAGGCTGACCAGCACGATGAGGGTGAGCGGCACGCTGTAGAACAGCATGACGGCGATGAAGACCACGGAGAAGAACACATCCAGCACCACGGTGAGCGCGTTGCCGGTCAGGAAGCTGCGGATGTTCTCCAGCTCGCGCACGCGGGCCACCGAATCCCCCACACGGCGCGCCTGGAAATAGGCCAGCGGCAGCGCCATGAGGTGACGGAACAGGCGTGCGCCCAGCTCCACGTCGATGCGGCTGGTGGTGTGGCTAAAGACGTAGGCGCGCAGGGCGTTGAGCACGCTCTCGAAGATGACCACCCCCACCAGGCCGATGACCAGCACGTCCAGCGTGGTCAGGCCGCGGTGCACCAGCACCTTGTCCATCACCACCTGGAAGAACAGCGGGCTGACCAGCGCAAACAGCTGCAGCATGAAGGAGATGAGCAGCACCTCGCCCAGCAGCTTGCGATGTTTGACCAGGCTGGGGATGAACCAGGAGAAGTCGAACTTGGCCAGATCGCCGGCCATGCTGGCGCGGCTGGTGATGAGGATGAGCTCACCCGTCCACTGGCTGGCAAAGACGTCCAGCGGTTCGATGGTGGGGCGGTTGTTGCCGTTGCTGGCGCCCGGGTCTTGCAGGAGGACACGCTGGCCGTCGCATTGCGCCAGGATGAGCACCCGCAAGCTGCCATCGTCGGTGCGCATCAGGGCCAGGGCCGGCAGGGGCGTGAGTGCCAGGCGCTCGATGCTTGTTTTTGATCGTTTGGCCTTCAGCCCCAGATGCTGGGCGGCCTGCAACAGATCGTCCAGCTGGAATGGCTCATTGCCGGAGAAGCCCAGCTGGTGGGCCAGCGTGGCCGCATCGGCCGCCACCTGGTGCAGGCGGGCAATGGCACACAGCGCCGCCAAAGTTGCCAGCCCCGCTGTTGACGCTGCCGCCTGCGGCGGCCGGTCGGCCGCTACGGGATGAGCCACTGGGGACGCACCCGCATCCAACTCACCGCCAGATTTGGGCTCGCCTGCGGCAAGCACTCCTGCACTCGATGTCACGCGCTCACTCCCTGTCAGACCATCCATGTCGAATGGCTTGTTTTGTTAGCGCGGACTGTATCGATTTACATCGGGCTTGCCTATCCCCCAAACGGGGGGTTCATCCGGTCATTCCCTATGACCCTGCATGCGCAAAGCTATGGGGCTCACATACCCTTACAAAGGTGACGGCAAACTGACAGCCAACCGATTGCGCAATCAGTGAACTACGAATCTGTGAAGACCCATCTGCACAGCAATCGCCTCAGCGGCGCTGTCGGCAAAAATGGATACTGAATGCCAGCTGTTCTTCAGCGCTGCAGCCGGCTCGGCCTGGAGTTCAGGCTCTTGGGCAGCAGGCCATCGAACATGACCGAGATCTCGTCGACCACCTGATGGGCGGCCTGCTCGCCGCAGCGTGTCGCCACCGCCATCAGCAGTTCAGGCCGCAGGAACCACAGGGCCGGCACATTGGACGCCATGAGGATGCGCCGCTCGACATGCGGAAAGCGCTCGGTGATCTCTGCGTCCAGGCACTTGAGCATGGCCTGGCGTATGTCGTCGATATGGAAGGCGGCAGCGACGGTGTCGTCGCGCAAAGGATTGAGCCTCTCCTGCATGGTGGAGAGGAATCTGGTCGCAGCACTGAACATTTTTATACGAATCAACTAACCCAACGAAGCCCGCATCTTAGGTCAGCGCGTACGTAGTTTTACTAGGGAGTTCCTCTTGCGTAGTAACCCTGACGGCCGGACGCCGTCAGTTTTTGCAGGCCTGGCCACAACATGCGCCTGCACGGCGCATGTTGTGGCGGCGTTTTACTCGGCCTTGATGTTGTTGTCGCGGATGGCTTTGCCGTAGCGGGCCAGCTGGTTGCCCACGAGCGCGGTCAGCTGCTCCGGGGTGGTGCCGTTGGGCTTGAGGCCCAGGCCGGCGTAGCGCTCCTTGACCATGGGGTCGGCCAGGGCCTTGACCACTTCACGCTGCAGGCGGTCGAGGATTTCCTTGGGCGTGCCCTTGGGCGCGGTCAGCGCAAACCAGGTGCTGAAGTCAAAACCCTGGATACCCTGCTCCTTGAGCGTCATGGTGTCCGGATACTCGGGCTGGCGCGCATCGGCCATCACGCCCACCAGGCGCAACTTGCCGCCCTTGGCCAGGGCGGCCACGGTGGCGATGCCCTGCACGGTCATGTCGACCTGGTTGCCGGCCACACCCTGGGCCGCCTGGCTGGCGTCGCGGTAGGGCACGTGCTTGATGTCGATGCCGGTGTGCGCCGCGAACAGCGCGCCACCCAGGTGCTGCGGGCTGCCGTTGCCGCCCGAGGCGTAGGTGATCTGGCCCGGCGCAGCCTTGGCAGCGGCCACCAGTTCGGCGGCGGTCTTGTACTTGGAATCGGCGGGCACGGCCACGCTGAACTCGATGGTGGCGACCTGCGAGATGTGGGCGAAGTCGGTCACCGGGTTGAACGGCGTCTTCGAGTTCAGGTTGGGCACCATGGTCAGCACGCTGTCGTTGAAGCCGCCGATGGTGTAGCCGTCCGGTGCGGCCTTGGCCAGGCGGTCGGCACCGATGATGCCCGAGGCCCCGGTGATGTTCTCGACCACGATGGCCTGGCCCATGTTCTCCGACATCTTCTGCGCCAGCAGCCGTGCCGCCACGTCGACCGCGCTGCCCGCGCCCAGCGGCACGATCATGCGGATGGGTTTGTTGGGATAGCCGCTCTGGGCCTGGACCGGGGCGACCAGGGCCAGGCCGGCTGCAGCCGCCAGCGTGAGCGCGAGGCGTCGGGTGCAGGTGGAAAATTGTTTCATGGTGTCTCCTTCTTGGTTGTGTAAACGGGTTGGGCGGCCGGCCCTCAAACCGTGAGCCCCAGCACGCGAATGGCGTTCTCGCCCAGGATGGCGAGGCGGTCCTCGTCGCTGAGTCCGGGGGTGGCCATCACGTGGCCCACCGGGTCCTCCACCCAGGGGATGGGGTGGTCGGTGCCGATCATGATCTGGCCGGCGCCGACCTCGGCCGCGAGGTGGCGCAGGGCTTCGCCGGTGAAGACCAGCGAGTCGAAGTAGATCTGGCGGATGTATTCGGTGGGCTTTTTCTTGAGCACGATGTCGGGGTTGCAGTTCTGCGGCGAGACAAAACAGCTGCGGTCCATGCGCGGCGCGTAGGAGCCGAGGAAACCGCCGCCGTGGGCGCCCAGCACCTTGAGTTCGGGGTATTTGTCGAACACACCTTCGAAGATCAGCTTCTGCAGCGCGATGGTAGTGTCCAGCGGATTGCCGATGACGTTGGACAACCAGCCATTGCCCTTGAGGCGGGCCGCCAGCTCGGGCGTGCTCTGCGGGTGGATGAAGAGCATCACGCCCAGCTCCTGCGCCTTGGCCAGCACGGGGTGGTATTGCGGGTTGGCGAAGTCATCCCCGGCCACGCTGCCGCCGATGGCGGCGCCCTTGAGGCCGTATTTCCTGACCGCCTCGTCCAGCATCTGCACAGCGAGTTCGGGGAACTGCATGGGCAGCGAGGCGAAGGCAGCCAAGCGCTTGGGGTGGTTTGCGCAGAGTTCGGCAAAGCTCTCGTTGTGGACACGGCAGATCGCCTCGGCGGTCTCGCGATCTTTTTTGTACCAGAACGGATTGATGCTCAGCACCTGCAGGTCGATGCCCATGGTGTCCATGGCCTCGAAGCGCGCGGCCAGCTGCTGGTCCATCTGCAGGAAATGCTCGGGCACGCCCTTGACGGGCGGCAGCACGCCCTTGGCTTCGGCGCCCATCAGGTCCAGGCCGGCCTGGAAGTAGCAGTGCGCGTGCGCGTCCACCGTGCGTGCGCGCTTGCCGCGGATGATCACCGGTGCGCGGCCCGTGGCGGTGGTGCTGCCACCACCCCCGCCGGGCACGATGGGCAGGCCCGCGCAGCTGCAGAACCAGAAGCCGTCGCAGCCCTGGGCGTGGGTTTTGGGGGAGAGCCAGTTCTTGATCATGGAGGATTTCAGGTTTTTGAATTCAGATGGGCGGCGGCCCGCTCGATGGCGCGCAGCATGCGCGTCTGGGCGCCGCAACGGCACAGGTGCTTTTCCAGGCCCTGCACGATGTCGTCGCGGCTGGGCTGGGGCTTGCGCGCCAGCAGCGCGCAGGCCGAGGTGATGATGCCGGCCACGCAGTAGCAGCACTGGGCGGCGCGCTCTTCGATGAAAGCGGTCTGCACCGGGTGCGGGTGGGCCGGGGTGCCCAGGCCTTCGAGTGTGGTCACCTGCCGGCCCTCAATGGACCAGACCGGCAGGTTGCAGGAGGTCTGGGGCTGACCGTCCACCAGCACCATGCAGGCGCCGCACTCGCCCTGGCCGCAGCCGAACTTGGGGCCGCTCAAACTCAATTCCTCACGCAGAACCGAAAGCAGCGTGGCCTTCTCATCGCAGCCAAACTGCAAAGGCTGCTGGTTGACCTGTAACATGGTTTGCTTCTTTTCGCTCATGCGGCCTCCGTGGCATGCACAGCGCGCAGCAGTGTGTCGGGGGTCAATGGCAGTTCGCGCACGCGCACACCCAGGGCGTCAAACACGGCATTGGCCAATGCCGCGGCCACCGGGCCTTGGGCAGCCTCGCCGGCGCCCAGCGGGGGTTCGTCGGGCCGGTCGATCACGTGCACGCGCACTTCGGGCACCTCGCTGAAACGCAGCACCGGGTAGGTCAGCCACTCGTTGCTGGTGATGGCTTCGCGATCAAAGGTGACCTGCTCCTTGGTGGTCCAGCTCACGCTCTGGACCGCACCGCCTTCAATCTGGTTGATCACCCCATCGAGGTCCACCACCATACCCACATCGACCGCCAGGTCGAGGTTGAGCACGCGCACCTGCTCGTCCACCCGCACGCGCGCAATGACGGCGCACCAGGCGCCGGTGTTCTTGTAGCGCGCCCAGGCCAGGCCGTGGCCTATGCCTTCGGGCTCCTGCGCGCGTTGGCCCCACCAGCCGGAGCGCTGCACCACTTCCTGCAGCACGGCCAGCGCACGCGGATCTTCGAGGTGGCGCTGGCGGAAGGCCAGCGGTTCTTCACCGGCCTGCAGCGCGAGTTCGTCGACGAAGGACTCGATCGCAAACACATTGGCGTAGGCACCCAGGGCGCGCATGGCCGAGGTGCGCAAGGGCATGACGGTCAGGCGGTGGTGGATCACCTGGAGGTTGGGCAGCACATAAGCCGGCACGGCATTGCGCTCGGCACCACCGCCAGCGGCCAGCGGCGGATTGATGGGCAGGGGCAGGGCCGTGGCGTCGGCGCGTTCGCTGGCGGCCAGCAGCGCCGGCACCGGCGCACGGCCCGGGCGTGAGCTGTAGCCGTTGGCCCAGAGTTCGTGCTGCCAGTGGCTCAGGCGCCCGGTGCTGTCGAGCCGCGCCCGCAGCGCCACGCGGTGCGCGGCTCCCAGCGGGCTGTGCGTGAGCTCATCCGCACGCGACCACAGCACGCGCACGGGCTGGCCGGGGCAGCGCAGGGCCATGAGCACGGCATCGAAGGCCACGTCGTCGGCGCCGTTGTGGCCGTAACAGCCCGAGCCCTCGACGTGGTGGACCACGATGTCGTCCCTGGCCACCGGCGTGGCCTCGCGGGCCAGGGCCTTGACCAGATCGTCGCGCAGGTTGTGGATGCCCTGGCTGTGCGTCCAGACCTCCAGCCGCCGGCCGTCCCACAGCGCCAGCGCACAGGAGGTGCCGATGGAGGCGTGGGCCAGATAGGGCTTGAGGTAGACCGCGTGGTGCTGCAGGCCATCGCTGGGCCAGGCCGCTTCACCGCGCTCGGCCGTTTTCGTAGTCTCGTGCGGGGCCGACGTGAGGAAAGCGTCCAGCGCATGCGCCTCGGGCAGGGGCGCACCGGCCTGCCACTTGATCTTGCCCGCCAGGCGGGTGGCTGCCGTCTCGGCCTCGCGCTCGGAGCTTGCGACGACCGCGATGAAACGTCCGTCGGCCCAGCAGCGCACACCGGGCGGCAGCACCGCGACATCTTGCGCCGGCCAGTGGGCCAGGGTGGCGTCCAGCGTGGGCGGGCGCAGCACGCGGCCATGCAGCATGCCGGGCAGGCGCAGGTCCTGGATGAAGCGGGCGCGGCCAAACACCTTGTCGGCCAGGTCGATGCGCTCGGGGCGGGCCTGCCCCAGCAGGCTGCGCTGCGCTGCCGTCTTGGGCCGCGCCGTGCCCGCGCATTCGATGTCGATCTCAACACCTTTGAGCAAGGTCGTGTAGTCGCCGAGATCCTGCCCCTGCGCGGTGCGGAAGCGCCCGGCGTGCACTTCTATCGTGTCGGCGCTCTGGCCGGCCAGCGTTGCCGCGCGTTGCTGGGCCATGGCGCGCACCTCGGCGCAGACCTGGCGCAAGGCGCCACCGCTGTCCTGCACCGACAGGCTGCCGGAGGTCACGCCTTCATCGGGGCCCATCGCGGTGCTGGCACTGCGGATGCGCACGCTCTCCAGCGGAACGTCCAGCTCTTCGGCCACGATGAGCAGCAAGGCGGTGAGGATGCCCTGCCCCAACTCGACCTTGCCGGTGTACACGTGCACCCTGCCCGGCTCATCAAAACCCAGCCACTGCGAGAGGCGGCGGTTGCTGTGCAGGCTGCCGGGCAGTTGCGGGCGGCCGTCCTTGCGGTCGACCACAAAACCGCGGGGCTGGGGAGCGGAGACGTCGGGCATGTTGCTGGGGTGGCTCGTCGTCACGTGCTACATGGCAGCGGGCGTGCTACGTCGACCCATGCCTGTTTGTGATCTGTTGCCATTGTTCGTGATAGGGGGTTCTCTGCTGCGCGACACAGCAGTTTAGAAACAGGAACGCTCCGGGTCCAATGCCGATTACGTCCCATTCCATATCATCCTGCGATGGCTGAGCGCCCGGGTAAACCCGTATCCGCCGATGTGCGCAGCGTTCTCTCGGGCTCGGGACATGCACTCCCGGGCGCCCTCGCCGAGGGCGTCTCCGTCATTCGACGGTGACGCTCTTGGCGAAATGTGGGAAAGGGCTTGTGGCTACGGCCGGCCCAGAGGGCCTTAACTTTGCTGCGCGAAGTGAGCCTGCGCCGCAAACCACGAAACTCGCGCCCTACGGGCCGGCGCTATGCGCCGCAAGAGTGTCACGGTCATTCGACCGTAACACTCTTGGCGAGGTTTCGTGGTTTGTCCACATCGGTCCCGCGGGCGCAGGCGGTGTGATAGGCCAGCAGCTGCAGCGGCACCACGTGCAGCAGCGGCGAGAGGGCGCCGTAGTGTTCGGGCATGCGGATGACGTGCAGGCCTTCGCCGCTGTCGATGCGGGTGTCGGCATCGGCCAGCACGTAGAGCACGCCGCCGCGGGCGCGCACCTCGTGCAGATTGCTCTTGAGTTTTTCCAGCAGCGCGTCGTTGGGCGCCACCGTGACCACGGGCATGGCGCTGGTCACCAGGTCCAGGTGGCCGTGCTTGAGTTCACCGGCGGGGTAGGCCTCGGCGTGGATGTAGCTGATTTCCTTGAGCTTGAGCGCGCCTTCCAGGGCAATGGGGTAGTGCAGGCCACGGCCCAGGAAGAGCGCGTTTTCCATGCGCGCGAAGTCCTCGGCCCAGCTCATGACCTGGGGCTCCAGCGCCAGCACGGCCTGCAGGGCCACGGGCAGGTGGCGCATGGCCTTGAGGTGTTGCGCCTCGTCGGCATCACTCAGATGGCCACGCACCTGGGCCAGCGCCAGCGTGAGCAGGAAGAGCCCGGCCAGCTGCGTGGTGAAGGCCTTGGTGGACGCCACGCCGATCTCGACGCCGGCGCGTGTGATGTAGGCCAGCTTGCACTCGCGCACCATGGCACTGGTCGCC
The DNA here is from genome assembly GCA_963513295.1 of uncultured Hylemonella sp. Lineage (GTDB taxonomy): Bacteria > Pseudomonadota > Gammaproteobacteria > Burkholderiales > Burkholderiaceae_C > Hylemonella. Next base: position 10,662 of record CAUPQO010000032.1, on the reverse strand, counting down.
ACGTTGCAGATGGTCAGGGTCTGCGCCATGCCCAGGCTTTGCGCGTGGCGCAGCGCGGCCAGGGTGTCGGCGGTTTCGCCCGACTGGCTGATGGTGACTACCAGCGTGCGCGGGTTCGGCACGGAATCGCGGTAGCGGTATTCGCTGGCCACTTCCACCTGCGTAGGGATCTTGGCAATGCTCTCCAGCCAGTACTTGGCAGTGCAGCCGCTGTAGTAGCTGGTGCCGCAGGCCAGGATGAGCACGTTGTCGATGTCCTTGAAGACACGGTAGGCGCCGTCACCAAAAGGCTCGGGCACGATGCCTTCCACGCCCTCCAGCGTGTCGGCAATGGCGCGCGGCTGTTCGAAGATTTCCTTCTGCATGTAGTGGCGGTAGGGGCCGAGTTCGGCCGCGCCGCTGTGCGCCTGCACGGTCTTGACGACACGCTGCGCGGGTTTGTGGTCGCGCCCCACCACCCAGAATTTGCCCAGCTGCAGGTCTACCACGTCGCCCTCTTCCAGGTAGACGATCTGGTCGGTCACGCCGGCCAGGGCCATGGCGTCGCTGGCCAGGTAATGCGAACCATCGCTGCCCACGCCCAGGATCAGCGGTGAGCCGGCGCGTGCGCCGATCACACGGTGCGGCTCGTCCTTGTGGAAGACGGCAATGGCGTAGGCGCCGTGCAGCTGTTTGGTCGCGGCCTTCACGGCCTCGAACAGGTCACCTTCGTAGATGGAATCGATCAGGTGGGCAATGACCTCGGTGTCGGTCTGACTGACGAAGACGTAACCACGCTTTTGCAGGGCGGCGCGCAGTTCGTCGTGGTTCTCGATGATGCCGTTGTGCACCAGGGCCACGCGGGCGCTGCGCTGCGCCGCGTCGGCGCCCGGACCGTGGCTGAAGTGCGGATGGGCGTTGTGCACGGCAGGGGCGCCGTGCGTGGCCCAGCGGGTATGGGCGATGCCGGTGTAACCCGTCACCGCATCCCGGGCCACCTGTTCGGCCAGTTCGGCCACACGCGAGGTGCTGCGCGCGCGCTGCAGGCCACCGGCCGCATGCACGGCCACGCCGCAGGAGTCATAACCGCGGTACTCCAGCCGCTGCAGGCCCGGCACCAGCACGGGGACGATGTTGTGATTGGAAACGGCGCCGACGATGCCACACATGAGAGCTATCTCCTGAAACGATGGAGCGATGTTAGAAGGATGGATGAGAAATAGCTGATTGTTTTTTGATGTTTTATGAACTTAAATTTCATAAAACTGATGACAAGACCAAATATTTCAAAAATAATCACCAGATGGAATCAATCACCATAGATGCTACCGATCTGCTCCTGCTCGACGCCCTGCAGAAAGATGCCAGTCTAAGCAACCAGGCCCTGGCCGCGCTGGCCCACATCTCGCCGCCGACCTGCCTGCGGCGCGTCAAGCGCCTGGTCGATGGCGGCCTGATCGAGAAGCAGGTCGCCATCCTCAGCACGGACAAGCTCGCGCCCCTGCTGGGCCATGGCCTGCAGGCCATTGTGGAGATCACGCTGGAGCGCCAGGGCGAAGAAGCACAGGCTGCCTTCGAGTTGCGCGTGGCGGCCGATGAGGCCGTGCAGCAGTGCTACCGCGTTTCGCCGGGACCGGACTTCGTGCTGATGGTGCACGCGCGCGACATGCCGGACTACCTGGCGCTGGCGCAGCGCCTGTTCACCAGCGACGCCAATGTGCGCAACGTCAAGGCCTTTTTCAGCGTGAAACGCAGCAAGTTCGGCACGCGTGTGCCACTGCCAGCGAAGACCTAGGGACTCTCTCGGCTCAGACGGGCGCGCCCATGGCACAGGGCAGCGTGAAGCTGACGGTGCAGCCCCCCTCCAGCGCGCCTTCGGCGTGAATGCTGCCGCCATGGCGCTCGACGATCTTGCGCGCGAGCGCCAGCCCCAGGCCCAGGCCTTCGAACTGGCTGGCCCCGTGCAGGCGCTGGAAGACGTGGAAGAGCTTGAACTGGCGCACCGGGTCGAAGCCCACGCCGTTGTCACGCAAATGGATCGTGGCCAGCCCTTCAGGCGTTACCTCGGCAACAATCCCGATCACGGCCGTCTCGCGTGGGCGCGTGAACTTGAGCGCGTTGGACAGCAGGTGCACCAGCAGCTGGCGCAGCAGCGCGCCGTCCCCGATGAGCACGGGCAAACCCTCCTGCACCTGCCATTCGATCTGGCGGCCGGCACACAGCTCGGCCAGCTGAGCCTGCGCCTCGGCCACCAGGGTGCCGACCTCCCACTCCCGCACCTGCAGCTCGACCCGGTCCAGCTGCGACCAGTTCATCAGGCCGTCGATCTGCTGGCCCAGTGTGCGGGCCGCGCCGTGGACCGTCTCCAGGTAGCTCAGCGCATCCCCCGGCAGCACGGGACCGGCCTCCTCGCGCAGCAGGGCGGCGTAGGACATGATGTGGCGCAGGCTGGCGCGCAGGTCGTGCGATACCGCGTAGGCAAAGTCGCCGAGCGCGGCGCGCGCGTCGTGCAGCTCGGCTTGCAGCCGCGCAATCTCCTGCTCGGGCGCGGGTTCGCTCTCGCTCATTTTTTCTTCTCGGGCCGCTTCCAGTTGCTCAGGCTGACCTGCTTGGCGCGCGCCACCGTCAGCGCGCCCGGGGCCGTGTCCTTGGTGATGGTGGAGCCGCCGCCCACCGTGCCGCCGGCGCCTATGGTGACGGGGGCGATCAGCACGCAATTGCTGCCGATGTGCACGTCAGCCTCGATCACCGTGGTGTGCTTGTTGGCGCCGTCGGAGTTGGCGGTGATGCTGCCGGCGCCATAGTTCACGCGCTCGCCCACCTTCGAGTCGCCGATGTAGGCCAGGTGGTTGGCCTTGGCGCCCCTGGCCAGGGTCGAGGCCTTGATCTCGACGAAGTTGCCGATGTGCACTTCCTCGCCCAGCTTGGCGCCGGGGCGCAGGCGGGCATAAGGACCGATCAGGGCGCCGGCACCAACCTCGATGCAATCCTTCTCGCTGGCACCGCCTTCGATGTGGGTATAGGGGTGGATCACCGCGCCGGCAGCGATGCGCGCGTTGCTGATCGTGCAGTGCGCGCTGACCTTCACGCCCTCGCCCAGCTCCACGCGGCCGGCGAAGATGCAGTTGATGTCGATCTCCACGTCCTGCCCGCACAGCAGTTCACCGCGCACATCAAACCGCGCCGGGTCGGCCAGGCGCACACCCTGCTCCATGAAGCCGCGCGCCACGCGCTGCTGGTGCGCACGCTCCAGTTCAGCCAGCTGCACCGGGCTGTTGATGCCGGCCACCTGCAGCGCATCGCTGATCTTGTGTACCACCACGGGCACACCCTGGGCCACCGCGAACTTCACCACGTCGGTCAGGTAGTACTCGCCCTGGGCGTTTTTGTTGTCCAGCTGGCCGAGCCAGGGCTTGAGCAGCCGGGCCGGCACGGCCATGATGCCGCTGTAGATCTCCTGGATGGCGCGCTGGACCTCGCTGGCATCCTTGTGCTCCACGATGGCCTGCACCTCGCCCCCCGCAGAACGCACGATGCGGCCGTAGCCCGTCGGGTCGTCGAAAGCGATGGTCAGCAGGGCCAGCTTGTCGCCGCCGCAGGCCGCGATCAGCGCGCGCAAGGTGTCCGCCTGGGTCAGGGGAACGTCCCCCGAGAGCACCACCACGATGCCGTCGTTCGGCAGCGCCGGCACGGCCTGCTGCACGGCGTGGCCGGTGCCCAGCTGCGGCTCCTGGCGCACGAACTGCAGCGCCGGCCCCTCACCGGCGCGGCGCACGCCGGCTTCGACTTCGGCCGCGCCATGGCCCGTGATGACCACCACCCGGCGGGCATTCAACCCCACGGCAGTGTCCACCACATGCTGCAACAATGCACGACCGGCCAATCGGTGCAACACTTTGGGCAAGCGGCTTTTCATGCGCGTGCCCTTGCCCGCCGCCATGATGACCACATCCACTGCCTGTCCGTTCTGCTTCATGCGCCTGCCTACCGTGATGTTGAGTTTCCTGCCCCGCATTATCAGCGCGCTGCTGCTGGTCCTGCTGGCCGGCTGCAGCGCCGTCCAGACCGGCTACAACAATGCCCCCGCCCTGCTCTACTGGTGGCTGGACGGGTACATCGACTTCGAGGATGCCCAGGCCCGTCCGGTGCGCGAGAGCCTGGACGCGCTGCACGCCTGGCATCGCCGCCAGGAACTGCCGGCCTATGCCGAATGGCTGGGCCGCCTGCAGCAGCAGGCCGGGGCCACGGTCACGCCCGAGGAGGTCTGCAGCCACCTGACCCAGGTCCGCGCGCACCTGCAGCGCCTGGGGGAGCAAAGCGCAGAGGGCCTGGCCCGGCTGGCCCCCAGCGTGCAGCCCGAACAGTTGCGCCACCTGGCCCGGCAGTTCGAGAAACACAACCAGAAATGGCGCGCGGAGTGGCTCGACGGCAGCTCCGCCGAACTGCTGGAGCGCCGCCTGGAACGCACCGTCGAGCGCTACGAGGACTTCTATGGGGGCCTGAGCGAGGCCCAGAAGACCCTGCTGCGCCAGCGCCTCACGGCCTCCAGCTTCGATGCCCGCCTGGCCTGGGCCGAACGCCTGCGCCGCCAGCAGGACATGCTGCGGGTGCTGCAGGAACACCGCAACGGCGAGCGGCCGGCGCACGTCAAGGCCGAGATGCTGGCCCTGGTGCAACGCAGCCTGACACCACCCGAGCCAGCAGCGCGGGCCCAGTTCGAACGCATGCTGCATGAGGGCTGCCAGAGCATCGCGGCCCTGCACAACAGCGCCAGCGAGGCGCAGCGGCGTCGGCTGGGCGAGAAGCTACGGGGCTACGAGGCCGATCTGCAGGCCCTGATCACCTGGCGCTGAAACGCTGGCTGTGCCCGGGCCCTCTGCGAGAATGGGCGACGCCCACCCCCAAGGAGGATCCGTCATGCGCCCCTGCACACACAAGCTTCTGCGCCTCGGCCTGCTGGCCGCCCTGTTGCTGGCCGGCACGGGCCAGGCGGCCGCGCCACTGTCCGAACTCAAGCTGTTCAAGTCCGCCCCCATGGGCCAGGGCCTGTGGCGCATGGAACTGATCTCCAGCGACGACCCGCAGATGGCCCGCGGCGCAGCGGCCATGGGACAGACCGGCCTGTGCATGGACGCGGCCAGGCAGATGTCCAAAAACACGCCGGCTGAAGACCCCAGGTGCACGCCCAAGGTCCTGCGCAACACCGACAGCCAGGCCGAGATCGAGGTCAGCTGCAAGGACGGCGGGAGTTCCCGCATGCTCATGACCCGCGAGAACGAGAAGAGTTACCTGATGGACAGCACCGTCAGCAAGGACGGCAAGCAGCGCAGCTTCAAGGTCCGCTACACCCACACCGGCGCTTGCAAGGGCGAGTCCATGATGCAATTCGACAAGAACAGCCCCATGTGCAAGCAGATGGACCCGGCCAAGATGCTGGCCGGCTGCGCCAGCCTGCCCGCGTCAGCGCGTGCGCCGTGCGAGCAGCAGATGAAGGGCCTGGCAGCGTCCTGCCAATAAAAGGCTGGTGGCTCCGAACTTGTGAAGAAATCGTAGCGAGCGGCCCGAGCGCAAGGCGGACGGAGCGCAGCCACCGGAACGTACTTCAGGTACGTGAGGATGGCGACAACGAAGTTGCGGCGCAGGCTAACTTTGGCTTGCGAAAGTTAAGCGCAGCGGCCGAAGCCAACACCGCCCAACGCCGCGATCGGGTTGCGCAGTAGATTTATTCACAAGTTCTCAGCCCTGCAGCGCCTCCCACATCGCCTTGTCGCGCTCGGCCGTCCAGATGCGCGGGTTCTTGATGCCGCTGGCCTCGTCAAAGGCACGGCTCACGTCGAAGGGCAGGCAGTGTTCGTAGATGAAGACGTGGCCGAACACCGGGTCCATGCTCTTGCGCGCGTGCGCCATGGCGGCTTTCAGGTCCAGCCCTTGCGCCACGGCTTCCTTGCCTGCCTGGAACAGCGTCTGGACCCAGCGTTTCGTGTAATCCAGCGCCTTGTTGACGTTGGCGCTGCCCTTCATGGCCTCGCCGCGGCCGGGCACCAGGTACTCGGCTTTCAGCGCACGCAGGGCTTCCAGGGTGGCGGGCCATTCGGCCAGCTGCGCGTCACCCGTGTAGACGCCGGCCTCGTACTCGACCAGGTCGCCCGAATACAGCACCTTCTCTTCCTCCACCCAGGCGATGGTGTCGCCGCGGGTGTGGCCGGGGCCGGGACTCCAGATCTGCACCACCACGCCGCCCAGGTTGATGCTGAGTTTGCCCGGCACTTCGCCCTTCACCGGGTTGCCGCCGCCGATCACCATGGTGGGCCAGGTCAGGCCGGGCACGGTCTCGGCGTTGCGGAACAGGCGCGGGAAACGCTCCATCTCGCTTTTCATGTCTTGCGCGCCGCGCTCGCGGATCAGCTCCAGCGTGCCCTGGCTGGCGATGATCTCGGTGGCGCCCTCGGCGGCATAGGCCTAGGCGCCCAGCACGCGCACCGCGTGGTAATGCGTGAGCAGCACATACTTGATGGGCAGGTCGCTCACCGTGCGGATCTTGGCGATCAGGTCGCGCGCCATGGCCGGGGTCGCGGTGGCATCGCTGACCATGATGAAACGATCGCCGATGATGACACCCGAGTTCGGGTCCCCCTCGGTGGTGTAGGCCCAGCAATGTTTGCTGAGCTGCTCGAAGGTGGTTTTCTTGTCGGTCAGATCGGCTTGCGAGGCAAAGGCTTTGCTCATGGGAACTCCGGGGGACACGCCGCGAGGCGAAAGCGCCGATTTTACTTAGGAGAAATTACTTACGGATACCGTAATCAGCCCATGCCGCCCACCGGCCACACCACGCCGTTGTCGTTGAGGATGGCCTCCAGCGGTATGTCATGCGGCTCGGGCTCGAAATCGTCCAGGTAACCCTGGGTGAAGCCCAGGCCCACGGTGTAGGGCTTGGGTTGCAGCGTGGCCAGGGTGCGGTCGTAGAAACCGCCGCCGTAACCCAGGCGGTAGCCGCCCGGCCCGTAACCCACGCAGGGCACAAAAAGCAGGGTCGGCACGATGACTTCCGTGTCCTTCGGCTTCGGAATGCCGTAGGCGTCTTCCTCCATCGGACAGCCGGGGTACCAGGCGTGGAAGGTCAGGGTCTTGTGCACCTTGTCGATCACGGGCAGGCCGATGCGCCGTGGTTGCGGCTGATCCAGCAGTTCGCCGTCCTCTTTCCAGCGGTGCAGGGCCGGCAGGGGATCGAATTCGCCCTTGATGGGCCAGTAGGCGCCGATCACGGCGTCCGGCCGGCCCACCAGCCAGATGCGCATGACCTGTTGCAAAAGTGCCGCACGCTGTAGGCGATCGGGCAGGTTCAGACGTTCAGTAATGAGCCGCTGGCGCAGGTTTTTCTTCTCTAGCGCCCTTTTTGCCTCGGAAGTGTCCATAATTTCCACATGCAGTTTCAAGTCATTCTGACAGCTATCGCCTTGACCCTGGGTCTGGCCCTGCCCGCCACGGGCGCACCGGCCAAGGCCAAGGCACGTGCCAAGCCCTCCCAGGATGCCCTGATCACCGACATGGCCGAAGCCTACAAGAAGCTCGACCAGAAGCGGCTGGCCGCGCTCCTGCCCCAGGTCCAGGGCCATGTGCTGGAGTCCTGGGCAGCCTACTGGGAGCTCAGCGCCCGCCTGGAAAACGCCAAACCGGCCGAGATCGAGGCCTTCCTGAGCCGTTATGCCGGCACCTACGCGGAAGACCGCCTGCGCAACGACTGGCTGCTGCTGCTGGGCAAGCAGCGCAACTGGGCCCGCTTCACGGCCGAACTGCCCCGCTACCGCATGGGTGACGACGCGGAAGTCCGCTGCCATGCCCTGCATGCGGCCTACAGCACCCAGAACGAAGATGTAGCCGCCCAGGTGCAGGAGCTCTGGCTGGCCCAGCGCGATCCGGATGAGGGCTGCGCCGCTGCGGCCGAACGCCTGATCAAGGACGAGAAGCTGGACCCCATGGTGGCCTGGCGCCGCGCCCGCCTGGGTTTCGAGTTCGACAAGCCGCGCATCGCCCAGCAGGCCATCGGCCTGCTCAACCCGGACTGGGCGAATGGCCTCAACACGCTGTACGCCAATCCCAAGCGCTACCTGGACGAAAAGCTCACCGCCTTCCGTCCCAAGACCCGCGAATGGGTCACCTTGGCCATGATCCGCCTGGCCTCCAGCGACCCGGAAGCCGCCGCCGAAGAAGTCAACAAGCTGCGCTGGCGCGCCCAGCTCACGCAGGAAGAACGCAGCTGGGTCTGGGGCGTGATCGGCAAGCGCGCCGCGCGCACCCTCTCGGACAAGGCCCTGGGCTACTACGCGCAGGGCGAAGATCGCCACATGCACAGCGACCACCTGGCGTGGAAAGTGCGCGCCGCGTTGCGCGCCAACGACTGGCAACAGGTGCACGATGGCATTGCCGCCCTGAGCGAAACTCAGCTGCGCGACCCGACCTGGATCTACTGGCGCGCCCGCGCCCTGCTGGCCCTGCAGGCTCCCAATGCCGAGTTGCGCTCCCGCACCCTGTTGCAGTCCATCGCCTCGCCGCGCGGTTTCTACGAGCAGCTGGCCATGGAGGAACTGGGCCAGCGCATCAGCGCGCCCGCTGCCCCGGCCGCGCTGAGCGAGGAGGAGCTGCAGGCCGCACGCGACAACGAAGGCCTGCAGCGCGCACTGCACGCCATCAGCATCGGCCTGCGCTCGGAAGGCGTGCGCGAGTGGAACTACAGCACCAATCTGCACCAGCGCGGCGGCATGAGCGACCGCGAGCTGCTGGCCGCGGCCGCGCTGGCCTGCGAGCAGCAGGTGTGGGACCGCTGCATCAACGCCAGCGAACGCACCCGCAGCATCATGGATTACGCGCAGCGCTTCCCCACCCCCTTCCGCCAGGAGGTGCAGCAGCGCGCCGAACTTACCGGCCTGGAGCCGGCCTTCGTCTACGGCCTGATCCGCCAAGAAAGCCGTTTCATCCTGGAAGCCAAGTCCGGTGTGGGCGCGGCCGGCCTCATGCAGGTCATGCCCGCCTCCGCGCGCTGGACGGCGCGGCGCATCGGCATGAACAACTTCAAGCCCAAGCAGATCACCGAACGCGACACCAACATCGCCATCGGCACGGGTTACCTCAAGCTGGTGCTGGAGGCCTTCGACGGCTCCATGCCCCTGGCCGCAGCGGCCTACAACGCCGGCCCCAGCCGCTCCAAGGTCTGGCGCGGCCAGACCGGCGACCCGGTGCTGGAAGCCGCCATCTGGGCCGAGAACATCCCCTTCGGCGAGACACGCGACTACGTCAAGAAAGTACTGTCCAACACGGTGAATTACGCCGCCGTGCTCAGCGGCGAGCCCCAGTCACTCAAGGCCCGCCTGGGTTTTGTCGGCCCGCTGGGCGTGGACAAACCAGAACCCGCCGAAGAGCTGCCATGAAGCGTGTGCTCCTGCTGGGCGGCACGGGTTTCGTCGGCCGCCACATCTGCGAGCACCTGGCGCGCCTGCACTGGCCCATGACCGTGCCCACGCGCCGCGCGGCCAACGCCAGCGCGGTGCAACACCTGCCGCGCCTCACGGTGCTCGAAGCCGATGTGCACGACGAGGCCACGCTGCGCCGGCTGCTCGTCGGCCATGACGTCGTCATCAACCTGGTGGCCATCCTGCACGGAGATGAGGCCGCCTTCCAGCGCAACCATGTCGAACTGCCGGAAAAACTGGCACGCGCCTGCCTGACCATGGGCGTCAAGCGCCTGGTGCACATCGGCGCCCTGGGGGCCGAGCCGGCCGCCGCCGACACCGCGCCCTCGCGCTACCTGCGCAGCAAGTCGCGCGGCGAAGCCGCACTGCGGGCCGCCGCGGCCCAGGGCCTGCAACTCACCGTGCTGCGACCCAGCGTGATCTTCGGCGCCGACGACCGCTTCCTCAATCTCTTCGCCGCACTGCAACGCGTCTTCCCCGTGATGCCCCTGGCCGGTGCCAGCACCCGTTTCCAGCCGGTCTGGGTCGAGGACGTGGCGCAAGCGGTCGTGCACTGCCTGCAGGACACACACACCGTCGGGTTGACCTATGAACTCTGCGGGCCCAGCGTCCACACGCTCAAGGAACTGGTGCAGCTGGCCGGCCGCGCCGCCGGCATCCGCCGGGGCCGCGGTCGCCCGGTGATCCCCCTGCCCATGGCCATCGGCCGGCTGCAGGCGCTTCTGATGGAACTGGCCCCGGGCCAGCCCCTGATGAGCCGCGACAACCTGGACTCCATGCGCATCGACAACGTGGCCACGGGCCGGGTGCCGGGTTTCGCCGCGCTGGGCATCACGCCCACCGGGCCCGCCGCCGTGGCACCGGGCTACCTCGGCCCGGCTGACCGGCTGCTGCAGCTGCGCAGCCAGTTCCGGCGCCGCTAGCCTCGCGCTAACATGGCCTCTTCAGACAGGAGAGGCCATGCTCAAGCTCACCATCGGCAACAAGAACTATTCGTCCTGGTCCATGCGGCCCTGGGTGCTGCTGCGCCAGGCCGGCATCCCCTTCGAGGAAAAGCTGGTGCGCTTCGACGCCTTCGACGCCGGCTCGCAGTTCAAGCAGGCCCTGGCGGGCCTCACGCCCACGGGCAAGGTGCCGGTGCTGCAGGACGACGCATTGGTGATCTGGGACACCCTGGCCATCGCCGAGTACCTGGCCGAACAATTCCCCGAGAAACAGC
>CAUPQO010000031.1:0-21520 GCA_963513295.1 uncultured Hylemonella sp. | reverse complement strand
TCGTAGAGGAACTCGGTGTGCTGCACCAGCTCACCCCAGTTGTGCGCGGGGTGGATGTTGACTTCGATCACCCCCGGGTCGGGCGTGACCTGCAGCAGCTTGAGGCGCGCATCACGCGGCGGCGGGTAGCCTTCCAGAATGATCTTCATGCCCAGCTCATCGGCCGTGGCTTCCACGGCGGCCAGCAGGTCCAGGTAGTCTTCCAGGCGCGCCAGCGGCGGCATGAAGACATAGAGCAGGCTGGATTTGCCGCCGTGCGCCTGCTCGGCCTTGGGGCCGTTGGCGCGCATGGGGTCGCGCGCCTCCACGCACAGGGCGGTGCGCGTGATCCAGTGCGCGGATTCGAAACGTTTCGGTTCTTGTGCCTGCGTTGCACCGGCGGGGCCCGTGCCCGCCGTCTGTCCCGTGCCGGCTGTGCCAGCCGTGCCGCCCTTGCCCGCCGCGCCGCTGCGCTGGTGCGGCGCGACCTGCGCGCGTAACTGGGCGGCCTGCGGCAGCGGTGCGCGCGGCGCGTAGGGGTCCTGCTCGATCAGGTAGGGGTAGTCACCGGGCTTGACCCAGGGCAGGGATTCCAGCGGCAGGCGGTAACCCATGGGCGAGTCCCCGGGCAGCAGGTACATGCGGTCGTCGCGGAAGAACCAGGGCCCGGTGGACCAACTGGCGCCCGCCAGCGTGGTGTCATTGGCCTGCAGGGGCAGCACATAACCCACCACGGCGTCCAGCTTCTGACCGAAGACCCGGCGCAGGCGGATGCGTTCCATCTCGTCGTCGAGCTTCGAATCAAACGGGTCCACGTTCACGGGCAGTTTGCGTTCGCGCCAGAGGTAATAGAAGACGTCCTCGTAACCCGGCTGGATGTACTGGTCCGTCATGCCCAGCTTCTGCGCCAGGGTGTGGGTGAAACGGCGCGCATCCTCGCTGGTGTAGGCCGCGGGCACGCGCTCGTCGGCAAACAGTTCCGGCTTGTGCCACAGTGCCCGCCCGTCCTGGCGCCAGTAGATCGACAGGGCCCAGCGCGGCAGCTGTTCCCCCGGGTACCACTTGCCCTGGCCAAAGTGCAGGAATCCACCTTGCCCGTATTCGGTGCGCAACTTGTGCACCAATTCGGTGGCATAAGCCCGTTTGGTCGGGCCCAGGGCGTCTGTGTTCCATTCTGGTGCATCGCGGTCGCTGGCGGCCACATAGGTCGGCTCGCCGCCCAAGGTCAGGCGCACGTCCCCCGCCTGCAGGCGGCCCTCCACCGCCTCGCCCAGGTGCATGACTTGGGCCCACTGCGCGTCGGTATAGGGTTTCGTGACGCGCGGCGATTCGTAGATGCGCGTGACCTGCATGTGGTGGGCGAACTCGACCTCGCTCTCGTCCACGCCGCCTTCGACCGGGGCCGCGCCCGAGGGCTGGGGCGTGCAGGCCAGGGGGATGTGGCCTTCGCCGGCCATCAGGCCCGAGGTCGGGTCCAGGCCGATCCAGCCGGCGCCGGGCAGGTAGACCTCGCACCAGGCGTGCAGGTCGGTGAAGTCGACCTCGGTGCCGCTGGGGCCGTCCAGCGATTTCACATCGGGCTTGAGCTGGATCAGGTAACCCGAGACAAAACGCGCCGCCAGCCCGCAGTGGCGCAACAGCTGCACCATGAGCCAGCCCGAGTCGCGGCAGGAGCCGCTGCCCAGCCCCAAGGTCTGCTCGGGCGTCTGCACGCCGGGTTCCATGCGGATCAGGTACTTGATGTCGCTTTGCAACTGCTGGTTGAGCTTGACCAGGAAGTCGATCGTGCGCATCTTCGTGCGGTCGATCCGCGCCATGTACACCTTCAGGTGCGGCGTAAGCGGTGGTACGGCCAGGTAGGGCGCCAGTTCCTCGCGGGTGAGCGCGCTGTAGCTGAAGGGGAACTGCTCGGCCTCGGGCTCCAGGAAGAAGTCGAAGGGGTTGTAGACCGCCATCTCCACCACCAGATCGACCGTGACCTTGAATTCGCGGGTCTTGTCCGGGAAGACCAGACGGGCCTGGTAGTTGGCAAAGGGGTCCTGCTGCCAGTTGATGAAATGGGTAGCCGGTTCGACCTTCAGGGAATACGAGATCACCTTGCTGCGGCAGTGCGGGGCCGGGCGCAGGCGGACGACCTGGGGCCCCAGGTTCACCAGGCGGTCGTACTTGTAATGCGTGACGTGGTTCAGGGCGACGTGGATGGACATGGCGAGGGCTCGGTCGGGTGGGGGCCGCCGCGGCAGCGCAGGCCCTGCTACCAGGACCGCAAGAACCGCGCCAGGCCCGGAAATTGCTGTATTTCCTGCAGGAGAAGGTGCCATGCAGAAATTCGACGAGATGTACACCACGCCGGCAGCTGCCGGGCAAAGCCAGAGCCAGGGCGGCGGGCAGGGCGCTTCGCAATCGCAGGGGGGGGCGTCCGCAGCAGAGGCGCGGGAACACTACCGCACCTACGCCCAGTGGCTGGCGCGCCAGAGTGCCGAGCTCATGAAGGCCCGGCGCGAAGAGGCCGAGATGATCTTCCGCCGCGTGGGCATCACCTTCGCGGTCTACGGCGCCAAGGACGAGGACGGCGCCGGCACCGAGCGGCTGATCCCCTTCGACCTGATCCCGCGCATCATCCCCGCGCGCGAGTGGGCCAGCATGGAACAAGGCCTGGTGCAGCGCGTGAACGCGCTCAACCGTTTCATCCACGACGTCTACCACGGGCAGGAGATCATCAAGGCCGGCCTCATCCCGGCCGAGCAGATCCTGAACAACGCGCAGTTCCGCCCGGAGATGATGGGCGTGGACGTGCCCAACCAGGTCTACTCGCACATCAGCGGGGTCGACATCGTGCGTGCGCCCAATGCGCAGGGCGAGGGCGAGTACTACGTGCTCGAAGACAACCTGCGTGTGCCCAGCGGTGTGAGCTACATGCTCGAAGACCGCAAGATGATGATGCGGCTTTTCCCCGAGCTGTTCAGCGCCCACCGCGTGGCGCCGGTGGCGCACTACCCCGACCTGCTGCTGGAAACCCTGCGCGCTTCCAGCCCGGGCACTTCGGCCGAGCCCACCGTGGTGGTGCTCACGCCCGGCATGTACAACAGCGCCTACTTCGAACACGCCTTCCTGGCCCAGCAGATGGGCGTGGAGCTGGTCGAGGGGCAGGACCTGTTCGTGAAGGACAACTTCGTCTACATGCGCACCACCCGCGGCCCGCGCCGGGTGGACGTGATCTACCGTCGGGTCGACGACGACTTTCTCGACCCCAAGGTCTTCCGCCCCAGCTCCACCCTGGGCTGCCCGGGCCTGATGGATGCCTACCGCGCCGGCCACGTGGCCATCTGCAATGCCGTGGGCACGGGCGTGGCAGACGACAAGTCCATCTACCCCTACGTGCCGAAGATGATCGAGTTCTATCTGGGCGAGAAGCCCATCCTCAACAACGTGCCCACCTACATGTGCCGCAACGCCGAGGACCTGAAGTACGTGATGGCCAACCTCAAGGACCTGGTGGTCAAGGAGGTGCACGGCGCCGGGGGCTACGGCATGCTGGTCGGCCCGGCCTCGACCAAGGCCGAGATCGAGGACTTCGGCAAGGCCGTGCTGGCCAACCCGAGCAACTACATCGCCCAGCCCACGCTGAGCCTGTCCACCTGCCCTACCTACGTCGAGCAGGGCATCGCCCCGCGCCACATCGACCTGCGGCCCTTCGTGCTCTCGGGCAAGGAGGTGCAGATGGTGCCAGGCGGCCTGACGCGCGTGGCGCTCAAGGAAGGGTCGCTGGTCGTCAACTCCTCGCAGGGCGGGGGCACCAAGGACACCTGGATCCTGGAAATCTGAAGTCTGAATCGGAGACCAACATGCTGAGCCGCACCGCCGATCACCTCTACTGGATGAACCGCTATACCGAGCGTGCGGAGAACACCGCGCGCATGCTCAACGTGAACTACGAGACCTCGCTGCTGCCGCAGTCGGCGGCCGTGGCCCAGGTTGGCTGGCAGGGCCTGCTGTCCATCAGCGAGCTGTTGCCGTCCTATACCGCGCTGTACGGCGAGATCACGGCCAAGGGGGTCATGGAGTTCATGGTCAGCGACCAGGACAACCCTTCCTCCATCTTCTCCTGCCTGCGCGCCGCGCGCGAGAATGCGCGCGCCGTGCGCGGCACCCTGACCACCGAAGTATGGGAGACCCAGAACCAGACCTGGCTCTCGATCAACCAGATGCTCAAGAACGGCGAGTTCGAGCGCGACCCCGGCCAGTTCTTCGAATGGGTGAAGTTCCGTTCCCACCTCTCGCGCGGTGTCGCCGTGGGCACCATGCTGATGGACGAATCGCTGCACTTCATGCGCCTGGGCACCTTCCTTGAGCGCGCCGACAACACCGCGCGCCTGGTGGACGTGAAGTTCCATGCGGTGCAGAGCGACTTCTTCGGCAACGGCAAGCAGAAGGACCAGGAGTACGACTTCTACCACTGGAGCGCCATCCTGCGCAGCGTGAGCGGCTTCGAGATCTACCGCAAGGTCTACCGCGACGTGATCCGCCCCGAGCGCGTGGCCGAACTGCTGATCCTGCGGCCCGACATGCCGCGTTCCCTGCACGCCAGCATGAACGAGGTGGTGAGCAACCTGCTCCTGGTGGGCAGCGACAGCGACAGCGAAACCCTGCGCCATGCTGGCAAGCTGCGCGCCGAGCTGCAATATGGCCGCATCGACGAGATCCTCGCCACCGGCCTGCATGCCTTCCTGACCCAGTTCCTGGACCGCGTGAACGACATCGGCGCGCGCATCAGCCGTGATTTTTTGATGCCCGAGATCGCCTGAGCCAGGCGTCCGACATGCCGGGGCGGCCGCTAAGATGGCGGCTGCCTCCATCCCACGAGTGAATCTCCATGACCTACTGTGTCGCCGTCCGCCGTGAAAACGGGCTGGTCTTCCTGTCCGACTCGCGCACCAACGCCGGGGTGGACCAGATCAACACCTTCCGCAAGATGCACGTCTACGAGGTGCCGGGCGAACGGGTCATGGTGCTGCTGACTGCGGGCAACCTGTCCGTCAGCCAGTCGGTGGCCAGCGGCCTGCGGGTGCAGATGGAAAACCACGGCGAGAAGAGCCTGGCCTCGGCGCCCAATATGTTCTCCGCCGCCAAGCTGGTGGGTGACGCCGTGCGCAAGGTGCACTCGCGTGACGCCGAATCGCTCAAGGCCTTCGGCATCGAGTTCAACGTCAGCCTGATCTTCGGCGGGCAGATCAAGGGCGAGGAGCCGCGCCTTTTCAACATCTACTCCGCCGGCAACTTCATCGAGGCCACGCCCGAGACCCCGTATTTCCAGATCGGCGAGTCCAAGTACGGCAAGCCTATCCTGGACCGTGTCGTTGGCAGCCAGCTCTCGCTGGACGAGGTGGCCAAGTGCTGCCTGATCTCCATGGATTCGACCATGAAGTCCAACCTCTCGGTCGGCCTGCCGCTGGATCTGCTTTGCTATGAAAAAGATAGCATGCGCGTGCAGCGCCGCACCCTGATCGACGGCAAGGATCCCTATTTCGCCTCGCTGCGCGAGCGCTGGGGCGAGCAGTTGCGCAAGGTCTTCAACGAGCTGCCTGACCCGGGCTACTGGAAGTAGCCCGGGCAGGGTTCAGCAGTTCAGCCGGGTTCTCAGGTCCCGATCAGACCACCGTCCAGCTTGCGGATCACCACCGTGGCCGAGCGCGGGCGCGCGCCGACCTTGTCCGAGGGCCAGGTCGAGAACTTGCCGGGGTCGGCCGGATCGTTGCGACCGGCCGGGTTCTCGCCGGGGTGCTGGATGTTGACAAACATCGTGCGACCATCGGGCGTGGCCGTGGCGCCCGTGACCTCGCAGCCGCGCGGGCCGGTCAGGAAACGGCGGATCTCGCCCGTGGCCGGGTCGGCCGCCAGCATCATGTTGTTGCCCGTGCGGACCAGGTCGCCCTTGCCCATGGCCGAGGTCGACATGTCGGTCTGGATCCAGAGCACACCACGCGCGTCGGTCCACAGGCCGTCCGGGCAGGCGAACAGGTCACCCTTCACATTGCCGCGGGCCTCGGCGCGTGTGTTGGCCGGGTCACCCGCCAGCACGAAGTGGTTCCACTTCAGGGTCGTGCCGTGGAAGTCGCCGTCTTCCTTCCAGCGGATGATGTTGCCCATGCTGTTGTTGGCGCGCGGGTTGGCCGCGTCCACGCCCGGCTGCTTGTCGGCGCCGCGGCGGCTGTTGTTGGTCAGCGTGCAGTAGACCCAGCCGTTCTTGTCCACGTCGATCCACTCGGGGCGGTCCATCTTGGTCGCGCCCAGCAGGTCGCTGGCCTGGCGGCTCTTGATCAGCACCTCGCCCTGGTCGGCAAAGCCGTTGGCCGCCGTCAGCGGGCCCTGGCCGTGCGTGAGCGGCAGCCACTGGCCGCTGCCGTCGGCGTTGAACCTGGCCACGTAGAGCGTGCCGTGGTCCAGCAGCTCGGCGTTGGCGCGGGCGCCGCCGGGCTGGATGCGGTCGCGGCTGACGAACTTGTAGATGTATTCGAAGCGCGCATCCTCGCCCATGTAGATCACGGCGCGGCCGTCTTTCGTGACGGCCACCGTGGCGCCCTCGTGCACGGCACGTCCCAGGGCAGTTCGTTTGACCGGGGTGGAGCTCGGGTTCATCGGGTCGATCTCGACCACCCAGCCGAAGCGGTTGGGCTCGTTGGGTTCCTTGGTGGCGTCGAAGCGCGCATCGTGTTCGTGCCAGCGGTAGCCGCTGCCGCCCTTGCGCAGGCCCCAGCGCTTCTCGTGCGCGCTGGGCGTGTCGCCCCCGCTGAAGTAGTTGATGAAGTTCTCTTCGCAGGTGAGGTAGGTGCCCCAGGGCGTGATGCCGCTGCCGCAGTTGTTGATGGTGCCCAGCACCCGACGCCCGCTGGGGTCGGCGGCGGTCTGCATCAGCGCGTGGCCGGCGGCCGGCCCGCTCACGCTCATCGGCGTGCTGGCCGTGATTCGGCGCGCCCAGGGCGAGGGCTTCACCATCTGCCACTGGCCGTTCTTGTTTTCCACCTCGATGACGGACACGCCGTGCGCGGCCTGGGCCTTGCGCACCTTCTCGGCCGACCAGTTCTGGAAACCGTCCGGGAAGAGCAGGCCTTCGTCGGTGTATTCGTGGTTCATCACCAGCAGTCCGTGCGACGATCCCTCGATCGGGTAGTAGTGGATGCCGTCGTGGTGCATGCCCATCTGCGCGGCCTGCTGGGCGGCGCTGTTGGAGGCGTCGTCGCGGAAAGCCGGGTTCTCGCCCGACAGGCCGACCGGCTCACCCCAGGGCGCGATCACCTGCGCGCTGTAACCCTCGGGCACGGTGACCGTGTCGGCGGTCGAGACCGGCACGCTCTTGAAACCCAGCAGGGGCCCGCTGCCCATGCTGGCGCAGCCGGCCAGGGCCGAGGCGCCGGCCAGCGGGGCCAGCAACTGGCTGACCGCCGCGCCCAGGCCGCCTTGCAGCACCGTGCGCCGGCTCAATGCGGAAATCGTGTGGATGTCGGGGTTGGAAGAACAGTTGCTGTTCTCCATGCTGGAAAAGTCTTTGGCCATGATCCTGCTGTACCGGGGTGAAATGAAAAAACGCCGGTCAAGCGACCGGGCCTGCCCCGGTTTTTAAGGCAGCAAGATGACAGGATGAAGACAGTCCGGCCGGCTGGCAGGCCGGACAGGGGGACTTCAGGCCTTGGCGCTGAAGCCGGCGTAGGCCGTTTCGTCCATCAGCGCGTCGAGTTCCTGCGGATGCGTCAGCTTGAGCTTGTAGAACCAGCCCGCGCCCAGGGGTTCGCTGTTGGCCAGGGCCGGGTCGCCGCGCAGGGTCTCGTTGACCTCGGTGACGGTGCCGCTGACCGGGGCATAGACATCGGCCGCGGCCTTGACCGACTCCACCACGCCGGCGATCTCGCCGGCCGCCAGCACCTTGCCCACGGCGGGCAGTTCCACGAAGACAATGTCGCCCAGCGTGTCCTGCGCGTGCACGGTGATGCCCACCACGCCCGTCTCGCCTTCCACCCGCACCCACACGTGTTCGTCACTGAACCTGATCATTGCCAACTCTCCAAGATTGAGGGCGTGATCTTACCCGTCCGGCTGGAAGTGCAGCGGGCATGAAAAAACCGGCCCTGGGGCCGGTTTTCATTGAAGTGGGGAGACTTCAGTAGCGGTTGGTGCGGCCAGCGCCGTAACCACCACCACCGCCGCCGCCGCCGCCTTCACGACGGCCACCGCCACCGCCGCCGAAGCCGCCGCCGCCGCCACCGGTGCGGGGTTCCATCGGACGGGCGACGTTCACGACCATGTCGCGGCCGTCAACGTTCTGGCCGTTCATGCCGCGGATGGCAGCCTCGGCTTCTGCCGGGCTGGACATTTCCACGAAGCCGAAGCCCTTGGAGCGGCCGCTGTCGCGGTCCATCATGACCTTGGCGGATTGAACCGAACCAAACTCACCGAATTTTTGTTGAAGATCGTCGTCCCGCACCGAGTAGGAGAGGTTACCGACATAAAGTTTGCTGCTCATGATTGAGCCTTTCTAAAAACGCGCCGTGGGTCGCAATGCAACTTGTGACGCAGGGGAATGACCGTCCGGATGGATGGTCAACGAAACGTGCGCCGTGCAGGCGCAGGAGCGCCGCCGGTGCGGGGAGGGAGGTGGCGGAAGGTGATGCGGCCCTTGCCCAGGTCGTAGGGCGAGAGCTCGAGCGACACCTTGTCGCCTGCCAGGATGCGGATGTGGTGCTTGCGCATCTTGCCGCCGGTGTAGGCGATCAGGCTGTGGCCGTTGTCCAGCGTCACGCGAAAGCGCGAATCGGGCAGGACTTCATCAACCTTGCCTTCCATTTCGATCAGTTCTTCCTTGGCCATGGGGTTTTCCTCGTGGTATGTGACAGTGATGTGGGGTCAGGCGGCGCACTGGCGCTGTTGCAGCCAGCTGTGGCCTTCGGCCACGGCGTACTGCAGGGCACCTTCGCGGGTGTCGAATTCCGGGACGAAACGATACACGCGGTCTGAGGTGCCGCGGCCGCTGCCGCTACGGATGGACACGGAAGCCGTGTATTGGCCCGACTCAGTGGTGCGGGTAAGGGGTGAGACAAGGTACTTGCCCACCGAGAATGCTTTTTCTAGGGTGGTATTCATCAAAACTAAAAAGGCGCGCGTATCGTCGCGCGTACAAGGATCAGGGTCAACCGTCAGCCCAGGGGCTGGACGTTGCGGCACACGCCGCTCGGGTGTCCGGTCCAGGGATAGAAAGACAGACCGGGGATAGGGCTCGCCGCAGAGAAGGGGAGTTTGACGACCGGGGCCGGTGAGAGCGGCCAGAGGGTGAGGCGGGCGGCTTGTAGGTGCCGCGAACCAAGTCAGACAACAGCTGCTGCAAAGGTAAGCAAATTGCAGCAACGTGCGGATTGTACGCGGTATTGTGGAATTGTGCCGATAAATTTTTTGCCGCCGCCGCCCGGGCCTGCAAAATGGCTCCGGCGCTTCCAGGGAGGCGTCTCACAAGAACTCGAACATGAGATACCTGGGCAGTACCTACATCGCCGTGGCCATCCTGGTCCTGACCTTTGTGTTGGGGCTGTATGTCGACGTGCGCAACGAGGACATGCACGTGCGCCACCTGGGCATCAGCACGCGCCTGGAACGCATCGTGCGGCTGGAGCAGGAACTCACCAGCCTGCTCAGCGGTGCCGTGCTGGAAGAGAAGCTGCTGCGCGTGAGCCGCTACGACAGCGTGGACGAACAGCTCACCACCACGGTCGGTGCCGTGGCCGAACTCGGCCGCGAGCTGGAGCTCTCGGGCGACATCTCCGTGCTGCTCGAACTGCAGCAGGGCCTGCGCGCCACCGAGGCGCGCTCCCTGCGCCACATGCGCGCGGGCAACTGGCGCCGGGCGCGAGCCGTGCTCTTCGAGGAAGACTACGTGCTGGCCAAGAAGATCTACGAGATCACCACCGAATCCGTCATCAGCGCGCTCACCGACGAGCTGGCCGAGCGCGCCCGCCGGCTGGAGCAGATGCGCCAGCTGACCTATGGCCTGCGCCTGGCTGCGCTGGGCCTGCTGGTCTGGGTGGGCCTGATGTTCTCGCGCCGCCTGCGCAGCGAAGTGGCCGAGCAGGCCCGCCTGCAGCAGACCATCGAAACCGCCAACGAGCAGCTGGAGGCCAGTGTGCGTGAGCGCACCGCCGAGCTGCAGGCCGCCAACGAACAGCTGGCCGCACTCAGCAGCACCGACGCCCTGACCGGCCTGGCCAACCGGCGCCGCTTCGACGAGGTCTGGGCGGCCGAATGGCAGCGCGCGGCCCGCATGGGCCTGCCGCTGGCCCTGGCCCTGATCGACGTGGACCACTTCAAGGCCTACAACGACCACTATGGCCACCAGGCGGGGGACGTCTGCCTGCGCCAGGTGGCGGCCATCCTGGCGGCCGAGGTGCGCCGTTCCGGCGAGCTGGTGGCGCGTTACGGTGGCGAGGAGTTCGTGCTCGTGCTGCCCGGCGCCTCGGCGGCCGAGGCGCGGGCCGTTGCCGAGCGCATTCGCACCGCCGTCCAGGCCCAGGGCATGCCGCACGAGCATTCACCGGTGGCACCCGTGGTCACCGTCAGCATCGGCGTGGCTTCCGGCCTGGTGCAGCGCGCCGAGCAGGCCGAGGCCCTGCTGAAAGAGGCCGACGTGGCCTTGTATCTCGCCAAGGACCAGGGCCGCAACCGGGTGCTGACGGCGGCCTGAACTGCGTGCGACTGGGTGTAGTCGCCGCTCCCGCTTGGCCGGTGCCGCCAGCGTTCCGGGGGGAGGCAGACGGGCTCGGGCGCCCCATGTACCATTGCCACCATGGGTATCGTCCGCTTCTTACGCCGGTGTGCCAGTCCGGCCTTGCGCCGCAGCCTGTTGCTGGCCTGGCTGCTGGGTTGCGCCGCCGGCCAGGCGCAGTCCCAGGCGCCCGGGCCCGCAGCGGATGCCGGCAAGCAGGTGCTGCTGCTCCTGCAGCCCGGTTATGGCCGGCCCGGCGTGGATGCCTACGTCGCCAGCTTCGTGGCCACCTGGCGCCAACTGGGCATGCCGATCGAAAAGGTCTACGTGGAGTACCTGGACCTGGCGCGCAACCCGGATCCGGCCTACCGCAAACTAAGCCGTGAACTGCTGCTGCACAAGTACGCGAACCGCTCGCTGGACCTGATCGTCACCTTCCAGCAGACACCGCTCAATTTCCTGCTCGAAGATCTGCAGACCCTGAGCCCGGCGGCGCCGGTGATCGCCTCCAACGCCTCCATCAGTGCCGAGAAGGCCAGCCAGAGCGGGCGGCGCTTCCTGCGCCAGGACGTCAGCTTCGACTACGCCGGCACCCTGGACATCGCCCTCAAGCTTTTCCCGGCCACCCACAAGGTGCTGGTGCTGGGCGGCACCGGCGTGCCGGACCTGGCGGCGCGGCGCGAGCTTGAAGCCCTGGCGCCGCGCTGGCAGGGGCGGCTGCAGTTCGACTACACCAATGAACTGAGCTACGAGCAGATCCTGCAGCGCCTGGCCCAGCTCCCGGCCGGCACCATCGTGCTGCGCACCACCTTCAACCGCGACGCCGCCGGCCAGACCTTCAGCTCGGCCGATGTCGGCGTGGCGTTCTCGCGCGTGACCAGCGCGCCCACCTTCTACCTGTTCGACACCAAGTTCGGCGTCGAGTCCAGCGTGGGCGGCATGATGTACGCCATCGGCACCGAGGGCGAGCGCGCCGCGCGCCTGGGCCATGACATCGTGTTGGGTCGGCTGCAGCTTCAGGAGGCCGTCACCCCGCTGCCCAGCCGCAGCGTGCCCATGTTCGACTGGGCGCAGTTGCAGCGCTGGGGCGCCGACACCTCGGCCCTGCCGCCCGACAGCGTCATCATCCACCGCCCGCCCGGCCTGTACGAGGAACACCGCATCCTGGTGCTGGGCACCGGCGCCGCACTGCTCGTGCTCTCGGGCATGGTGGTGACCCTGACCCTGCAGAACCGCCGCCGCCGCCTGGCCGAGCAGCAGGCCCGGATGAGCGAGGCCAGCGTCAAGATGCTGGTGGAGAATGCGCCCGAGGCCATCGTCGTGTACGACCTGGACTTGGGCCTGTGCGTGGACGCCAACCGCAAGGCGGAACTGCTGTTTGCCTGCCCGCGTACGGACATCCTGCGCTCCGACCTCATGCGTTTCTTCGCGCCGGATGCGGTCCAGCCCGAGGGGCTGTCGATCGGGCGTTTCCTCGATCAGACGCTGGCCAGCCTGTCGCCCGGGCAGCACGTGGTGCAGGAGTGCCGTGTGCGGCCCGTCGCGGGCGGCGCCGACGTGCTGTGCGAGATGAACCTGCTGCAGATGCCCTCGGACCGGCGCCGGCAGCTGCGGGTCAGCTTCGTCGACATCACCGAGCGCCGCGAGAACGAGGCGCGCATCCACCGCCTGGCTTTCTACGATCCCATGACGGACCTGCCCAACCGGCGCCTGCTGATGGACCGGCTGGCCGTGGCCCTGCACACCGCGCAGCGCTCGGGCGCCTGCACCGCCGTGCTGTTCCTGGACCTGGACCACTTCAAGAACGTCAACGACGCCAGCGGCCACGCCGTGGGCGATGCCCTGCTGCAGCGGGTGGCCGAACGCCTGCGCAGCCTGCTGCGCGAGCAGGACACGGTGGCACGTATCGGCGGCGACGAATTCGTCATCCTGCTGCCCCATGTGGGCAACGACACCCATGAGGCCGGCCTGGTGGCGCTGGGCGTGGCCGAGAAGATCCGCAAGGCCCTGCAGCAACCGGTGGAGCTGGAGCGCCAGGTCTATGCCTCGGGCTGCAGCATCGGCGTGACCCTGCTCACGCCGCTGAGCCGCTCGGTCGACGACCTGCTGCGCGAGGCCGATACGGCCATGTACCGCGCCAAGGCCGCGGGCCGCAATGCCATCGCCTTTTACGAACCGGCCATGCATGCCGAGGTGCAGGAGCGGCTGGCGCTGGAATTCGACCTCAAGCATGCCATCGCCCTGGACCAGCTCGCCCTGCACCTGCAGACCCAGGTCGATGCGGCCGGCCGGCCCTGCGGCGCCGAGCTGCTGCTGCGCTGGAAGCACCCGGTGCGCGGTTTCGTGTCACCGGCGCAGTTCATTCCCCTGGCCGAGTCCACCGGCCTCATCCTGGAGCTGGGGCACTGGGTGCTGGTGCAGGGCTGCCGCATGCTGGTCACGCTGACGCAGGCCGGGCACACCATGCCTCTGTCCATCAATATCAGCCCGCGCCAGCTGCGCGAGGCCGATTTCGTGGGGCAGGTGCGCCGTGTGCTCGCCGATACCGGCGCCCCGGCCAACCGGCTGATCTTCGAGGTGACCGAAGGCCATCTGGTGGAAAACGTCGAGACCATACTGGCGCGCATGCGCGAGATCTCGGCGCTGGGCATCCGTTTCTCCATCGACGACTTCGGCACCGGCTACTCCAGCCTGGCCTACCTGAACCGCATGCCGCTGTACGAACTCAAGATCGACCGCAGCTTCGTGCAGGGCCTGCCCGATGACGGACACGCCCGTGGCATCGTCGAGACGGTGCTGTCCATCGCACGCAACTTCTCATTGCACGTGGTGGCCGAAGGCGTGGAAACCCGGGCCCAGGCCGACTACCTGCTCAACAGCGGCTGTCCCAGCCTGCAGGGTTACCTGTACGCGCGGCCGGTGCCGCTGCAGGACTGGCTGGCGCAGCAGGGCTGAGCTCGGTGTTGCCGGCGCACCATCACGCCGTACCAGTCCAGGGGTTCCGATGCGCCACGCCTTGATCCATCACCGCACCGATCTGTCGACCATCGCCAGCTGGGCCATGTTCAGCCGCGGCCTGCAGCCCGAGTTCCCGCCGGCAGTGCAGCAGCAGCTGGCCCGGCTCAAGGGCCCGGCGCAGGAGCCGGACAGCCGTATCCGCGACCTCACCGCGCTGCCCTGGTGCTCCATCGACAACGACGACTCGCGCGACCTCGACCAGCTCACCGTGTGCGAGTCCCTGCCGCACGGCCGTATGCGCCTGTTCGTCGCCGTGGCCGACGTGGACGCACTGGTCAAGAAGGGCTCGCCCGTTGACGAGCATGCGCGCATCAACACCACCTCGGTCTACACCTCGGCGCGCGTCTTCCCCATGCTGCCCGAGCGGCTGAGCCATGACCTCACCTCGCTCAACCCCGAGCAGGACCGCCTGGCCGTGGTCTGCGAGATGGAATTCAGCGACGACGGCATCCTGACCGCCTCGGTCATCTACCGTGCCCGCGTGCGCAACCAGGCCCAGCTGGCCTACGATGACGTGTCCGACTGGATCGAGGACCAGGGCGAACTGCCCGCGGCGGCCCGCCGCATCGCCGGCCTGGATGCGCAGCTGCACCACCAGGACGCGCTGGCGCAGAAGCTGCGGGTGCTGCGCCGCGCCGAGGGCTCGCTGGAGTTCGAGACCTTCCAGCCGCGCGCCCTGTTCGACGGCGAGCGCATCACCGACATCCGCCTGCAGCCGCAGAACCGCGCGCGCCAGCTGATCGAGGAATTCATGATCGCCACCAACGGCTGCACCGCGCGCTACCTGGCGGCGCAGGGCGCGGCCTCGCTGCGGCGCGTGGTGCGCTCGCCCGAGCGCTGGCTGCGCATCGTCGAAGTGGCGCAGGGCTACGGCACGACACTGCCCCACGAACCCGATGCCAAGGCGCTGGAGGCCTTCCTGGCCCGGCAGCACAAGCTGGACCCGCTGCGCTTTCCGGACCTGTCACTCGTCATCGTCAAGCTCATGGGCTCGGGTGAATACGTGGTGGAGCGCCCGCAGGGGCCGCCCATCGGGCACTTCGGCCTGGCCGTGCAGGACTACATGCACTCCACCGCGCCCAACCGCCGTTACCCGGACCTCATCACCCAGCGCCTGCTCAAGGCCGCACTGGCCGACGAGCGGCCGCCTTACTCCAACGAGGAGCTGGCCGAGCTGGCCGCGCACTGCACCGCGCAGGAAGACGCCGCGCAGAAGGTGGAGCGGCAGGTGCGCAAGTCCGAAGCGGCCTTGCTGCTGCACGACCGCATCGGCCAGCGTTTCAATGCCCTGGTCACCGGCATCAGTCCGAGCGGCACCTGGGTGCGCATCCTCGAGCCGCCGGCCGAAGGCCGCCTCACCGGCGACCTGCCCGAACTGCGGGTGGGTCAGCCCCTGCGCGTGAAGCTGGTCTCGACTTCGGTGGAGCGCGGTTTCATCGACTTCGTGCTGGTGCATTGAGGCGTAGCGGGGGGAGGGCCGTCTCAGTCGCCCACCTTCAGCGCGCCGCGCCGGATCTGGTCGCGCTCCAGGCTCTCGAACAGGGCCTTGAAGTTGCCCTCGCCAAAACCCTCGTCTTCCTTGCGCTGGATGAATTCGAAGAACACCGGGCCCAGCAGCGTCTCGGAGAAGATCTGCAGCAGCAGGCGTGGTTTACCGTCCCTGGTGGAGCCATCGAGCAGGATGCCGCGCGCCTGCAGTTCAGGCACCGGCTCGCCGTGGCTGGGCAGGCGCTCGGCCAGCATGTCGTAGTAGATGTCGTTGGGCGCGGTCATCAGCGGAATGCCGGCCAGTTGCAGCGCGTCCACGCTTTCCAGCAGGTTGTCCGTCAGCAGGGCGATGTGCTGGATGCCCTCGCCGCTGAACTTCATCAGGTACTCCTCGATCTGCCCCGTGCCCCGGCCCGACTCCTCGTTCAGCGGGATGCGGATCAGCCCGTCGGGCGCCGTCATGGCGCGGCTGGTCAGGCCCGTGTATTCCCCCTGGATGTCGAAGTAGCGGATCTCGCGGAAGTTGAAGATACGCTCGTAGAAGGCGCCCCAGAAGGCCATGCGGCCGCGGTAGACGTTGTGCGTCAGGTGGTCGATCACCTTGAAACCGTGGCCGCGCGGGTGCCGGTCCACACCCTCGATGAACTCGAAGTCGATGTCGTAGATGCTCTTGCCGTCCTCGAAACGGTCGATCAGGTACAGCGGCGCCCCGCCGATGCCCTTGATGGCCGGCAGGCGCAGTTCCATGGGGCCGGTGGGCACCTCCACCGGCTGCGCGCCCAGCTCCAGCGCGCGGGCGTAGGCCTTATGGGAATCGCGCACGCGAAAGGCCATGGCGCAGGCGCTGGGCCCGTGCTCGGCGGCAAAGTAGCCGGCCAGGCTGCGCGGCTCGCGGTTGACGATGAAGTTGATGTGGCCCTGGCGGTAGAGCAGCACGTCCTTGCTGCGGTGGCGCGCCACCAGCGAGAAGCCCATCTTCTCGAACAGGGGCTCCAGCGTGTTGGGGGCAGGCGAGGCGAATTCCACGAACTCGAAGCCGCACAGGCCCATGGGGTTGTCGAACAGATCAGCCATGAGAGGTCTCCAGAAAATGATCGGGGGCGCACCGCAGCCGGTGCGCGCGCAGGCGTCAGCGTGCGGCGGCCGGAGGCGCGCAGGGCCGCCCGCGCGTGCTGCGCGCCAGATGCTGGCCGAAGATCAGGAACTGGATGGACATGGGTCGTCTTGCTGGGAGCAAGGTTAACCCATGTGCGCGCCCTGCGCCAGCGGCGGGGCGCGGAGCGGGTTTCAGCTGCAGCCGCAAGCCGTGGCGCAGCCCTGCGCCGGCTGCGGCGTCTCGAACTGCGGGAACAGCACGTTGCTCTCCAGGTGGATGTGGTTGATCAGGTCTTCGCTGAGCTGGGCGATGCCGGCGTAGAGCGCGCGCCAGGTGTTGCAGGCGCCGGCCGGAGGCGTGGCGTCGTGGGTCAGGGCGGCCAGGCGCTCCAGGGCCTCGCCGTGGTCGGTGTGCTCGTGCCGCATCATTGAGATGGGGTTCACCACAAAACAAAAGCATTGCCCCCGGCCTTGAGCATGGGGAACAGCACTTGCCAGGGTGTCAGGCGCCTGGTCGCAGCATGTCCTCGGCCCGCACCCAGCGGTCGAAGTCCTCTGCGCTCACCTCGCCCAGCGCCAGCGCCGCCTCGCGCAGCGTGCAACCGTCCTGGTGCGCGCGCTTGGCGATGGCCGCGGCGCGGTCGTAGCCGATGTGCGGGGCCAGGGCCGTCACCAGCATCAGCGAGCTGTCCAGCAGGGCCTGGATGCGCTCACGCCGGGCTTCGATGCCTTGCACGCAGAACGCGTCGAAGCTGGCCATGCCGTCGGCCAGCAGGCGGATGCTCTGCAGCAGGTTGTGGGCGATCAGCGGCTTGTACACGTTGAGCTCGAAGTTGCCCGAGGCCCCGCCCAGGGTGATGGCCACGTCATTGCCCATGACCTGGCAGCACAGCATGGTGAGCGCCTCGCACTGCGTGGGGTTCACCTTGCCCGGCATGATGGAGCTGCCCGGCTCGTTTTCCGGGATGCTGATCTCGCCCAGGCCCGCGCGCGGGCCCGAGGCCAGCCCGCGCACGTCGTTGGCCATCTTCATCAGCGCCACCGCCAGTGTCTTGAGGGCACCGTGCATGGCCACCAGGCCGTCGTGCGCGGCCAGCGCCGCGAACTTGTTTGGCGCGCTGGTGAAAGGCAGCTGCGCACCGCGCGCCAGTTCGGCCGCCACCCGCGCGCCGAACTCGGGGTGCGTGTTCAGGCCCGTGCCCACGGCCGTACCGCCGATGGCCAGCGGGTAGAGTGCGGCCAGCGTGGCGCTGATGTGGGCCCTGGCCTGCGCCAGCTGCGCCGCATAGCCCGAAAATTCGTCGCCCAGCGTCAGCGGCGTGGCGTCCTGCAGATGGGTGCGGCCTATCTTCACGATGCCGGCAAACGCGGCGGCCTTGGCCACCATCGTCTCATGCAGGCCCGTCAGCGCCGGCAGCAGCGCCACGGTGATGCTGTGCGCTGCGGCCAGGTGCATGGCCGTGGGGAAGACATCGTTGGACGACTGGCCCAGGTTCACGTCGTCGTTCGGGTGCACCACACGGCCGGCGCCGCGCGGGCCGCCCAGCAGCTCGGAGGCCCGGTTGGCCAGCACCTCGTTGAGAGTCAAATTGCTCTGCGTGCCCGAGCCGGTCTGCCAGACCGAGAGCGGGAACTCGGCGTTGTGCTCGCCGTCCAGCACCTCTTCGGCCGCGCTGGCGATGGCCATGGCCTTCTCGGGCGCCAGCAGGGCCAGCTCCAGGTTCACGCGGGCGCAGGCCAGCTTGACCATGGCCAGCGCCTGCACGATCTCCAGCGGCATGCGTTCGGTGGAGATGGCGAAGAAGGCCAGCGAGCGCTGCGTCTGCGCGCCCCAGAACCGCTCGGCGGGCACCTCGATGGGGCCGAAGCTGTCGCGCTCCGTGCGTGTAGGGGGAGGGGGTGTGCTGAGGGACATGATGATGCTCCCGTGCTGCGGTGGGTCATTCCACTGCAGCCATTGTGCGCCGCGCCAGATGCGGGTTCAATACCGCTTGTGCCCCCGGCACCGCCGGGCCTGGCCGGAAAGGAAGCTTGCCATGTCTCCCCACTACCACCGGTTCTGCGAACTGTTCGCCCAGCTGGGCCTGCCCGCTGACGTGCCCAGCATCGCCGCCTTCATCCAGAGCCATACACCGTTGCCCCCCGCCACCCGGCTGGAAGAGGCACCCTTCTGGACGCCGCAGCAGGCCGCGCTGCTGCGCGAGAACCTGCAGGAAGACGCCGACTGGGCCGAACTGGTGGACCAGCTCAACCTGGCGCTGCGCGAACCGGCACGCTGACAGGACGGAGTGGCAAAGCCCCTGCGCCAGCAGCTGCGGCGCAGCGGCACCACAATGCGCGCTGCTTCATTGCCATCACCCCGGAGATTTTCATGCCCCTTTCCATGTACCAGGCCAGCGTGCCGCGTTTCATCAACACCCTGGGCAACCTCTCGGCCATCCTGGACAAGACGCAGGCCCATGTGGATGCGAAGAAGCTGGACGAGACCGCGCTCACCGGCTTCCGTCTCTACCCCGACATGCTGCCCATGGCCCGCCAGGTCATGATCGTCACCGACACCGCCAAGGGCCTGGCCGCACGCCTGGCCGGCGTGGACATCCCGGTCTACGAAGACACGGAGAAGACCCTGGCGGAGCTCAAGGTCCGCATCGCCAAGACCGTGGCCTACCTGCAGACCTTCCAGCCCGCGCAGATCGACGGCACGGAAGACAAGGAGATCGTCATCAAGCGCGGCGACAAGGAAACACGCTACACCGGCCAGCAGTTCCTGCTGGGCCACGCCGTGCCCAACTTCTACTTCCACGTCACCACGGCTTATGCCATCCTGCGGCACAACGGGGTGGAGATCGGGAAGAGGGATTACCTCGGGAATCCTTGATGGCTTGATTGCGGCCTGAAGCAGCCGCGCGCGTCTTTCGACCGTACAGCTGCTTCAGGCTGGTTGCGGTCCCTCGTTTTCGCTGCGCCAATGTCTGCAGCCGCCACAAGCGGTCGTACGCCCGCGTCACCGCAAAGCAGGCATTCCCCCCGCCATCGAATCCAGCGGACTGACCGTCTGACCTGATGCCACCTTGAGCACATGCGTGTAAATCATCGTCGTGCTCACATCACTGTGCCCCAACAGCTCCTGAACCGTCCGGATATCGGTCCCACCTTGCAAGAGGTGCGTCGCAAAGCTGTGCCGCAGCGTATGTACCGTCGCATGCTTGTGGATACCCGCCTGACTCAGTGCCTGCTTGAGCGCCCGGGATAGTCGCTGCTCATACAAATGATGCCGACGCTCAATCCCGCTTCGGGGGTCAGTCGAAATCACTGGTGAGGGAAACACCCAGTGCCAGGCCCAAGTCTGGCCCGCCCGCGGATACTTGGCATCCAGGGCGTAAGGCATATAGACACCTGGTCTCTGAACCGCCCGATCTGCCGTCCAAAGCGCATGGGAGACCGACAGCTGTTCTCGCAAAGGCTGCACCAGGGCCCGCGGCAACATCACCACCCGGTCCTTGCCTCCCTTGCCCTCTCGCACCACGATCAACAGCCGGTCAAAATCCACATCCTTGACCCGAAGATTCAAACCTTCGTTGTGTCGCATCCCCGTCCCGTAGAGCAGCCGGGCCAGCAAGCCCACCACACCCTCCATCAGATCCAGGACCGCCTGAACCTCCTCACGGGTCAGAACCACAGGGATATGTTTGCGAGGAATCGGGCGGCCTATGTCCTGCATCCAGGGCAGATCCTGACCCAACACCTCCTTGTACAGAAACAGAAGAGCACTCAACGCCTGGCGATGCGTGGAAGGTGAAACCTTGCGCTCCGTTGCCAACATTGTCAGAAATGCCTCGACCTCGGGTGCTCCCATCTCCTTGGGGTGCCGAACACCATGGAAACGGACAAACCAGCGCACCCAGTACACATAGGTCTGCTCAGTGTTCAGGCTGTAGTGCAAATACCGCAGGCGCTCCCGCACCTGGTCCAACAGTCGCTTGGACTGCAGGGGTGGGCAGGTGGCGCGCCTGCTGGGTTTGTTGTCCATTTTATAACTGTTCATGCATACAGTATCATGGGCAAAGCCAGAGAAATCAAGGCCTCCAGGCCAGATGGCCAAACATGTTATCCGTCAGTCGACCTTGTTATACAGACAGGTTTGCTGGGTTTGTGGACTTTGTTCATAGTTCGGCCAGGTAGGCCGAGATGGGAAAGGCTGATATAAATCAGGCACTTAGAACAAATCACGGGAGGAAACTTGATGAGCTACGGCCTTGTTATACAGACAGGTTTGACGTCTATATCAAGTTCCGATTTACGGCTAAAACAGTGGCGCTAACACCGCTGACGGGGATTTATAAAACGCCGTTTTTCTGATAGCTTGCGTAGCTGCGCCACAGCGCGCGGACAAGAGCGAGCTCTTGGTACGGACGCAGTGACACAGCTACGTGAGTGGCTACAAAAAAAGGGGGGGTCTGTATGAATCGAACACCGAAGCGCCAAGAGATGTTGTTGGCCGAAACGGAACATGACGATAGTGACGGATGCTCGCTGCGCGAGCCCCGCACACCTTCACGTTGGGCATCACGTCCTAATGCCCTCATGAAGTCGGTGCCCTTCGCCAGTTCCGCAACATCGCTGGTACTGCAAACCCGTCAGTCCGGAGCAGTCCGTTGGTGCGTGAATGGCGTTGCACTCAGGGCACATCCACGCATAGCCACGCCGTGCGAAGTTCTCAAACCGTCCGCAATCCTTCCGGTATTCGTGCCGGTAGGTGTAGCGGTCGTTGAACACCTTTGCTATCGCGGCCTTCTCGTCGCAGTCTCGGCGCTCGGCGCGTTTCTTCTTCGCCAGCGCCCACGCCTCTCTCAGAAAATCAATCATCGCCTCTCCCGTGCTGCCCAACTAGTTAATCGATCGGACCGGCCTAATCGGCCGTCCGCTCATTGCCAGCGTTAGGCCGCATATTGTGTTTCGTCACACCTGCAAAGTCGAAGAGCAGCAAATCCTCGGTCAACGTCCGAACCCGCTCGATCCTTCATGGAATGAGTGGACCTTGATAAGGTGCCGAAAGTGCGCGGCGCTCGCCGAATGGCAACACCACAGCGACGAACAGGCGCATGGCGGTGATCTACAAATTACAGCTAGGGCTACTGCGGAATACGCGAGGTACATGTACGGGCTCACTGAAGCTGACATTTCTCTTGTGCTTGCAGG
>CAUPQO010000030.1:0-21548 GCA_963513295.1 uncultured Hylemonella sp. | reverse complement strand
GGGGTACTGCACCACGTTGACGGCGAAGGGGATCACCGGGCAGGGCCACTCGAAGTTGGCCTTGTCGGGCGTGCCGCAGACCAGGGACAGCGGCACGGTCAGGCCGTGGTCCACGTCCATCTTGTTGACGATGGTAAGGTCGAAGTCCTGCTGGATCACGGACTGCGCGATGTGCGCGGCCAGATCCGGATGGCCCTGGACCACGGGCACCGGGCGCGGGCCCCAGCCCTCGTCGGCCGGCGTGAACTGCGCTGCCGTACCGATGGCGAAGGTGGGAATCATCTCCAGGCTGAAGGCCGTGGCGTGGTCGTTGTAGACGAGGAAGATGACGTCGGGCTTGTGATCCTTGAACCACTGCTTGGTAGGCTCGTAGCCCTTGAACAGGGGCTGCCAGTAGGGCTCGGTGGTCTTGCCCAGGTCGATGGCTGCGCCGATGGCAGGCACATGCGAGGTGTAGACGGATGCGGTGATCTTGGCCATATTTTTTGTCCTGAACAGAGGGGTCAGAGCACAATTTGCGGCGCAAATTCGTGATCCGACCCGTTTGGATTAAAGAAGCGTGCCAGTGCCGTGGCCCTGCGGCTGGTTCTGCGGCTGGGCCGTGCCGTTTTCACCGGTGTAGCGGTTGCCTTCGGCGGAGCGGCCTCCCTTGATCATCATGTCGCGGTACTCTTCCTCGGTCATGCCGGTCATGGAGCCCGCCATCTGCTGGAAGCTCTTGCCGTGCGTGGCGCCCAGCTTGGCCAGGAAGTAGATGTTGCCGCCCAGGGAGATGGCACGGTTGAGGTCGGCGGCCAGCACGGCCTGCTTCTGCTCTTCCGTCATCGGCCACTCGTCCAGGTATTTGCGCTGGTCGGCCTTGAAGCGTTCGCGGTTCTCGGCCTTCATCAGGCTCATGCAGAACTGGTTGAGCCAGTAGCCCTTGCGGCTCTGCTCGGCATCGAAGATGGTCGTGCCGGGCACGTCCAGGTAGGGTTTTTCAAGTGACATTTATTTCTCCTCCGGCCAGTACAGGCGCATGGGATTGTCCACCAGCAGTTTTCTCTGCAGTTCGGCGGTGGGGGCAATGTGGGGAATGAAGTCCACCAGCAGGCCGTCGTCAGGCATGTGGTCCTTCAGGTTGGGGTGCGGCCAGTCGGTGCCCCAGAGTACGCGGTCCGGGAACTCCTGCACGATGCGCTTGGCAAAAGGCACCACGTCCTGGTAGGCGGCCTGCTCGCCATTGAGTGCCTTGGGGCCGGTCACCGAGAGGCGCTCGGGGCAGCTGACCTTGCTCCACACGTTCTTGTGCTCACGCATGTACTTCAGGAACAGCGCGAACTCGGGTCCGTCCACGGGCTTGCTCACGTCGGGGCGGCCCATGTGGTCCACCACCACGGTGGTGGGCAGGGCGGTGAAGAAGTCCCACAGCTCGGGCAGGTCCACGGCTTCGAAATAGATCACCACGTGCCAGCCCAGTTTGGCGATGCGCCCGGCGATCTCCAGCAGCTCGTCCTTGGGCGTGAAGTCCACCAGGCGCTTGACGAAGTTGAAGCGCACACCGCGCACGCCGGCGGCGTGCAGCTTGTGCAGCTCCTCGTCCGTCACGCTGCGCCTGACCGTGGCCACACCGCGCGCCTTGCCCTGGCTGGACAGGCAGGCGTCGACCAGGGCACGGTTGTCGGCGCCGTGGCAGGTGGCCTGCACAATGACGTTGCGCGCAAAACCCAGGTGGTCGCGCAGGGCAAAGAGCTGGGCCTTGCTGGCGTCGCAAGGTGTGTACTTGCGCTCGGGCGCATAAGGAAATTCAGCACCGGGGCCGAAGACGTGGCAGTGCGCGTCCACCGCGCCCGCAGGCAGCTGGAAGCGCGGCTTGCTCGGACCGGTGTACCAGTCCATCCAGCCGGCGGTTTTTTCGAAGGGGCCCGTGGTGGGTTTGCTCATGGTTCTCTCGGATGTTTTTTTGTTGTCAACGCATGGCCGGTTCGGCCGTGCCGCGCAGGCCGGCACGATCGATGGCCGATTGCAGGGTGCCGTCACGGCGCACGGTCAAGGCGAAACTGCTCAGGTAAGACAGCCCTGCCTCGCGCCCCTTGGGAATGGCAATGGCCAGGTTCTCCAGGCCCCAGCGGCCCTCCAGCACGCGCGCACCGGGCAGGCCGTCGGCCATCTCGTACAGGATGCCCTTGTTGGTAGCGAAGGCATCGAACTTGCGCGCGGCCAGCTGCTCGGAGGCAGCCTTGAGCGTGGGCACGGGCACCACCTGGGCCTGCTTGTAGGTGCGCGTTAGCACCCCCTGGGAGGTGCTGCCCTGGCTGACACCGACCTTGATGCCGGCGCGATCTATCTCGCTGGCGCTGCGCAGCGGGCTGCCGGCCGGCACCAGGTAGCCCAGCTCCAGGCTGACCAGGGGCAGGGTGAAGTTCATGTCACGCGCGCGCGCCTCGGTAGCGTTGGTGAAGGTGAAGTCCACCTCGCCGTTTTTCATGGCCTCGAGCACCTCGGCGATGCGTTTGTATTCCACCAGCTCCAGCGGCACGTTCAGCCAGCGCGCGAGTTCGCGCCCCAGCTCGTAGGCCACACCCGTGAGCTTGCCGTTCTTGTCCGTCACCATCGAGGTCGGGCTGCCCGAGTAGACACCGACGCGCAGCTTGCCGTCGGGGGCCAGCGCGGCGCGCGCCTGCGGGGTCGGCGGGGGCGCCGGGGTCGGCGTCACGGCACAGCCGACCAGCAGCGTGACGGCGGCCAGAAGGCCCAGGAAGCTGCTTCTGCGCATCATGTTCATGGCGGATCCCCTCTCAGGTGATGAAGAACGGACGATGAGCTTAGTCGATGTACTTCAGGCCCAGCTTTTCCAGCGGCTCGCGGAACTTGTACATGTCCAGGCCCAGCACGCCAGACGCCAGCTTGGCGCGCTTCTCGCCCTCGAAGGACTCGCGGGCCGCGGCGGCATCGGCCACCTTCTGTGCATCGGCGGCGTTGACGACGACCACGCCGTCGTCGTCGGCCACGATGGCGTCACCCGGGTTCACGATCATGCCCGCGCAGACCACGGGGATGTTCACCGAGCCTAGGGTGGCCTTGATGGTGCCCTTGGCGCTGATGGCGCGGCTCCAGACCGGGAAGTCCATGGACTTGAGCTCGGCGATGTCGCGGCAGCCGCCGTCGATGATCAGGCCGCGTGCGCCGCGCGCCTTGAAGGAAGTCGCCAGCAGGTCGCCGAAGAAGCCATCGGTGTTGGGCGAGGAGAGCGCCGCGACGACGATGTCGCCGGGTTTGATCTGCTCGGCCACCACGTGCAGCATCCAGTTGTCACCGGGGTGCAGCAGCACGGTGACAGCGGGGCCGGCGATCCGGGCGCCGGAATAGATGGGGCGCATATAGGTCTGCATCAGGCCGATGCGGCCCTGGGCCTCGTGCACGGTGGCCACACCGTACTGGCCCATTTTTTCGACAGCGGCGGCATCGGCGCGCACGATGTTGCGATTGACGATGCCCAGGGGTGCGTTGACGCTCATGGTGTCTCCTCTTTCTGTATCTGGGGTTCGATGCTTATTTGCCCTTGGCCTTCAGCTGGGCGTCCAGGCGCGAGAACACGCGCCGGGCGTTGCCCTCGTAGACCTTGTAACGCTGCTCGTCATTGAGGTGCGGTGTGGCCTGCACGTAACGCTTGGTGTCGTCGTAGTAGGCGCCGGTCTCGGGGTCGATGCCGCGCACGGCGCCGATCATCTCGGAGGCGAACAGGATGTTGTCCACCGGGATCACACGGGTCAAGAGATCGATGCCGGGCTGGTGGTAGACGCAGGTGTCGAAATAGATGTTCTTGAGCAGGTGCTCGCTCAGCAGCGGTTTTTTCATCTCCTGCGCCAGGCCGCGGAAACGGCCCCAGTGGTAAGGCGCAGCGCCGCCGCCGTGCGGGATGATGAACTTCAGCGTGGGGAAGTCCTTGAACAGATCGCCCTGGATCAGCTGCATGACAGCGGTGGTGTCGGCGTTCAGGTAGTGCGCGCCGGTGGTGTGAAAGCAGGCGTTGCAGCTGGTGGAGACGTGGATCATGGCCGGGATGTCGTACTCGACCATCTTTTCGTAGATGGGATACCACTGCTTGTCGGTCAGCGGCGGGCTGGTCCAGTGACCGCCGCTCGGGTCCGGGTTCAGGTTGATGCCGACGTTGCCGTATTGCTTGACGCACTTCTCCAGCTCGGGGATGCAGGTCCTGGGGTCGACACCGGGCGACTGCGGCAGCATGGCGGCCGGCACGAAGTGCTCGGGGAACAGCTGGCTGACGCGGTAGCAGAGCTCGTTGCAGATAGCGGCCCAGGTGGACGAGACGTTGAAGTCGCCGATGTGGTGGGCCATGAAGCTGGCGCGCGGGCTGAAGATGGTGAGGTCGGAGCCGCGCTCCTTCATCAGCTTGAGCTGGTTGCTCTCGATGGACTCGCGCAGCTCGTCGTCGCTGATCTTGAGGTCGGCCACCTTGGGCATCAGGGCCGGATCCTTGATGCCGGCGATCTGCTGGTTGCGCCAGTTCTCCAGCGCCTTGGGGGCGGTGGTGTAGTGGCCGTGGATGTCGATGATCATGGGTTTTTTCATATCGGTCTCCTGGGGTTCAAATTCGTTCAGGCCGGGTCCATGCCCTGGCGACGCTTGGCCTCGGCCGCAGCGGGCGAGGCCATGAAGGCCAGCATGGCGCGCACGGCCTCGGCCTGCGTGCTGGTCGCGCAGACACCGGCGGAAAAGGTGGTGATGATCTGGATGGCCGGCGGCAGCGGGCCCAGCACGCTGAGGCCTTCGAGGTTCAGCATTTCGCTGAGCTGCTGGAAACCCAGTGCCACTTCGCCACGGGCGACCAGGCTGCCTACGGGGATGCCCGGCGGGGGGGTCACGATGCGGTCCTTGATGGTTTCAGCGATGCCCCAGCGCTCGAACAATTTCGCCAGGGCCACACCACTGGGGCCGGTGGAATAGCTGATGTTGCGCGCCGCCAGGATGGCCTGGCGTACCGCGTCTTCGCTGGAGATGTCGGGTTGTGGGGCACCCTTGCACACTGCCACGGCCACGGCCGAACGCACCAGGTCCACCTTGCTGCCGGCCAGTACATGGCCGGAGGCGATGAGCTTGTCGATCGCGTCGGCGGCGAGGATCACGACATCAAAGGCCTCGCCGGCCTGCACACGTTTGGCCGCATCCACCCCGCCCACCGATTCGATGGCCACGCTCTGGCCCGAGTGCTGCTGGTAGGCGTCCACCAGCTCGGCCAGCACCTGGCGGGTGGCCATGGAGGAAATGCCCAGGATGGGAACGCTCATAAGAGAGGGACCGGAAATTGATAAGAGTAAACAGCGATTGTGGCCACCCTTCCCCTCTGTGCCAAGGCGGAGCGGTTTCTAGCAGGTATCGCATTTCGGCATAATGAAGGCGAAGCTATCCCGCAAACCATGGACCTGAAACAACTCGAATATTTCGTGCGCGTGGCCGAACTGGGCAGCTTCACACGTGCCGCCGGGGTGCTGAACATCGCCCAGCCGGCGCTCAGCCGCCAGGTGCGGCTGCTGGAGGTGGAGCTGCGGCAGAACCTGCTGCTGCGCAATGGCCGCGGCGTCACCACCACCGAGGCCGGCAAGCTGCTGCTGGAACACGGCCGCGGTATCCTGCACCAGGTGGAGCGCGCCCGCGAAGACCTGGGCCGCGTGCGCGGCGCCCTGGCCGGGCGCGTGGCCCTGGGCCTGCCGCCCAGCATCGCCCGCATGATGACGGTGCCACTCACGCGCGCCTTCCGCAAACGCCTGCCCAGTGCCGCGCTGTCCATCAGCGAGGGCCTGACGATCTCCATGCAGGAAGGCCTGCTGACCGGACGCCTGGACATCGCCCTGCTCTACAACCCGCCGGCCAGCCCGGAGCTCAACACCCGGCCGCTGATGGACGAGGAGCTGTTCCTCATCGGGCCGCGAGCGCCCCGCAGCAAGGCCACGACGCAGCCCATCAGCCTCAAGGAAGTCAGCGACCTGCCCCTGGTCATTCCCAGCCGGCCCAACGCCATCCGCATGGTGGTGGAGACCGAGATGGCCGGCATCGGCTGCAAGCCCGACATCAGCCTGGAGATCGACGGTGTGGCCGCCATCCTGGACCTGGTGGCCGACGGTGCCGGTTATGCCGTGCTGCCCAAGTACGCGCTGGCCACCACGCAGCGGCCCGAGGCCTACCAGGCGCGCCCCATCGAAAAACCCCGTCTGGCCAGCCGCCTGGCACTGGCCACGGCCGCCGGCCGCACCACGACCATGACACAGCAGGCCATGCTGGAGCTGATCCAGCAGGTGGCCGGCGAGGTCTTTGGTGCGATCGCCACACCCGCATGAAAATACCTACCCATGGCAACTGACAAGCACTACACACTGGCCGGCGTGATGGGCTGGCCGGTGGCGCATTCGCGCTCACCCGCCATCCACAACCACTGGATCCGCCAGCATGGCCTCAACGGCAGCTACGTGCTGCTGCCCGTCCAGCCGGACCGCCTGGTCGACGCCGTGCGCGGGCTGCGCGCCCTGGGCTTTGCCGGCTGCAACGTCACCATCCCGCACAAGGTGGCGGCCATGGCACTGATGGATCGCATCGACCCGCTGGCCGCACGCATCGGCGCCATCAACACCATCGTCGTCGAAGCCGACGGCACGCTGACCGGCTACAACAATGACGCCTATGGTTTCATCCAGAGCCTGCTGGACGCGCAACCGGACTGGCGCGCCGATGCCGGCCCCGTGACCGTGCTGGGCGCGGGCGGCGCGGCGCGCGCCATCCTGGTGGCGCTGGCCGAACGCGGCGCCAGGGAGATCCGCCTGTGCAACCGCAGCCTGGACAAGGCGCAGGCCCTGGCCGCCGAGTTCGGCGCCCCCATCCGGGCCCTGCCCTGGGACCAGCGCGAAGACGCCCTGGACGGCTGCGCCCTGCTGGTCAACAGCACCAGCCTGGGCATGAAGGGGCAGGATGCGCTGGAGATTTCGCTCGACCGGCTGCCGAAACACGCCCTGGTGTGCGACGCCATCTATATCCCGCTGGAAACACCGCTGCTGGCCGACGCGCGCGCGCGCGGCAACGCCACCGTCAACGGCCTGGGCATGCTGCTGAACCAGGCGCGCCCGGCCTTCCAGCGCTGGTTCGGGGTCACGCCCGAGCTGACGCCGGAACTGCGGCGCATGATCGAAGCCACGCTCTAAGCATCACAATTTGTGATGGGCCCATCGCGAGGGCGCAAGGGATTCCATCGTTCGCCCTAGTTGCCCCGCATGGTCATCGCGCCTAACCTCAGTCGCGACGCTTCAACAACCCGAAAGGCAAACCATGCGCACCCTCCTGCCCCGTCTGTTTATCGTGCTGACCAGCCTGCTGCTGGCCGCCTGTGCCCTCACCCAGTCGCCGCCCGCCCCTGGTGCGGCCCTGGCCAAGGCTGAACTGCTCTGGCTGGGCCAGTCCACCTTCCGCATCACCACCCCCAGCGGCAAGGTCATCGTGACCGACCCCTGGCTGCGCCCCAACCCCAAGACACCGGCCGAATACAAGGATCTGGCCAAGCTGGGCAAGGTGGACCTGATCCTCGTCA
This sequence comes from uncultured Hylemonella sp., assembly GCA_963513295.1. Classification (GTDB taxonomy): domain Bacteria; phylum Pseudomonadota; class Gammaproteobacteria; order Burkholderiales; family Burkholderiaceae_C; genus Hylemonella. The sequence continues at coordinate 13,975 of CAUPQO010000030.1, read as the reverse complement.
CCCATGGCCACGGCGACCACATCGCCGACGCCCCGGACCTGGCCCTGATGAACAAGGCACGCGTCATCGCCCCGGGCGACCTGAACATGGTGCTCAACACCCTGGGCGTGCTGCCGCCCGAACTGACGCCACGCATGAACAAGAGCGGCACGATCGTGCCCTTCCCCGACGTACCGGGACTGAAGATCACCATGGTCAAGGCCGAGCACTCCTCGCTCTTTGCCTGGAAAAACCCGCAGACCGGCAAGATCGAGTCGCACTACGGTGGCGAGCCGGTGGGTTTCATCATCGAGCTGGAGAACGGCCAGAAGATCTACCACATGGGCGACACGGGCCTGTTCGGCGACATGAAGTTCATCGGCGAGTACTACAAGCCCGACGTGCTGCTGATCCCCATCGGCGGCAACTTCACCACCGCGCCGGTTGATGCCGCCTACGCCACGCGGGAGTTCCTCAAGCCGCGTTTTGCCATCCCCATGCACTACGGCACCAATCCGCTGAACCGCGGAACGCCTGAGCAGTACATGCAGGCCCTGGGTCAGACAAACACCCAGGTGGTGCCGCTGCAGCCTGGCGAGAAGTTCAGTTTCTGAATGACGTGGAGCCGGCACGCCGGCTCGTGACGCATCAGGGCCCGTACCTGCGATCGGAAGATCGCGAGTACGGGCCCTGATGTTTGGGGCTGCGCAGTCCTTGGCGCTTCAGGCGCCCGACCGTCGGCCACCGAACGGCGCCGCGGTCTTGAGGCTTACTGGCGCGGAATGTTCGCCTTGACGATCACATCACCCCAGCGCTTGATTTCGCTCTGCAGGAAAGCCTGGGTCTGCTCGGGCGTGCTGGAACGCGGCTCGATGTTCAGGTCGCGCAGCTTCTTGCTGACCTCGGGGTCGTTGATCGCGGCAGCGATCTCGCGGTGCAGGCGGGCCACCACGTCCTTCGGGGTGCCCGCGGGAACAGCCAGCGCATTCCAGGACGAGGCCTGGTAGTTGGGCAGGCCGGCTTCCTTGGTGGTTGGAACATCGGGCAGCAGGGCCGAACGCGTGGTGTCGGTAATGGCCAGGGCACGCAGGGCGCCGCCCTTGATCTGGCCCATGATGGGCGAGACGATCTCGACGGCCACGTCAATCTGGCCGGCGCGCAGGGCATTGACGACGGCCGGCGTGCCGTTGAAAGGCACGATCTGCATGTCCATGCCTGAATTGGACTTGAACAGTTCGGCCGCCAGGTTCTGGGTGCTGCCGATGTTGATGCTGCCCACGTTCAGCTTGCCGGGATTGGCCTTGGCATAGGCCAGCACTTCACCCAGGGTCTTGAACTTGGATTCGGTGGCGGTCACAACCGCGATGTCAAAGAAACCCAGGGTGCTGACGGGCGTGAAGTCCTTCACCGTGTCATAGGGCAGCTTGTTGAACAGCGTGGCGGTGACGGCGCTGGCGTTGGACATCAGCAAGAGCGTATAGCCATCCGGTACCGACTTGGCCACGGTGTCGGCAGCGCCCACCCCGCCGGCGCCCGGCTTGTTCTCGATCACGACCGGCTGGCCCAGGGTCTGGCTCAGCTTCTGGCCTACGGTGCGGGCGGTCAGGTCGGCCACACCACCGGGACCGAAGGGGACGATGATTTTGAGGGGCTTGCTCGGGAAGGACTGGGCCCAGCCAGCGCTAGCCAGGGTGGCAGCCAGCACGGCCACGAGGGCACGGCGATTCAGCAGGTTCATGGGTGATCTCCTTGTGACGAAAAAAAGCGGGGGTGGTCAGCGCGCCACGCCCAGCAGACGATCGAGCAACTCAGGATGATCCAGCAGCGATTGCGCCGTGCCCGAGTGCACCACGGTGCCGCGGTCCAACACGGCCGCCACGTCCGAGATGGCCAGGATGGCCTGCGGATGCTGCTCGACGATGATGGCCGACAGGCCCTCTTCGCGCGTGATGCGACGGATGGCGCGCAGCAACTCTTGCACGATGATGGGCGCCAGGCCTTCGAGCGGCTCATCCAGCAGCAGCAGCTTGGGATTGAGCACCAGGGCACGCGCCACGGCCAGCATCTGCTGCTCGCCGCCCGAGAGCTGGGTGCCCAGGTTGGTCTTGCGTTCGGCCAGGCGCGGGAACATCTCGTAGGCGCGCGCCGGCGTCCACGGGCCCGGGCGTGCCTCGGCGGTGAGGGTCTCGTCCACCGTGAGCGACTTGAAGATGTTGCGTTCCTGCGGCACCCAGCCGATGCCGGCCTTGGCCCGCAGGTGTAGCGGCACCTTGTGCAGGGCCACGCCGTCGAAGGTGATGCTGCCGCCGTGCTGGCGCGTGGCGCCGGCCAGGGTGTTCATGAAGGTGGTCTTGCCGGTGCCGTTGCGGCCCAGCAGCGCCAGCGTCTGGCCCTGGGGCAGCGCGACCGAAACGTCGTGCAGCACCACGGCCTCGCCGTAACCAGCGCTCAGGTTCTCGACCTTGAGGAGTTCAGCCATGGGCCATCTCCTCGCCGTGGCCCAGGTACACGGCCTTGACCTGCGGGTCGTTGGCGATGGTGTCGGGGTCGCCCTCGGTGAGCACGGTGCCGTTGACCAGCACGGTCATGCGCTTGGCAAAACTGAAAACGAGATCCATGTCATGTTCGATCAGGAGCACCGACACATCGGCCGGCAGGGCTGCCACGGTCTGCAACAGTTCCTCGCGCTCGCCAGCGGGCACGCCGGCCACCGGCTCGTCGAGCAGCAGCACGCGCGGCTCGCAGGCCAGGGCAATGGCGATCTCCAGCAGGCGGCGCTTGCCGTAGGCCAGCACATTGGTCTTCTGGTTCATCACCTCGGTCAGGTGGAACTGCTCGAGCAGGCGCTCGCAGCGCTCGACCACCTGCTTGCTGCGCCCCAGGGGTTGCCACCACTTGGTGCCCAGGCCGCTGTGCTGCGAGACCGTCAGCGCCAGCGTTTCCAGCGGGGTGAGCGTGTCGAACAGCTGGTTGATCTGGAAGGTGCGCACCATGCCGCGGCGCACGCGCTGGTGCGGTGCCAGATCGGTGATGTCCTGCCCTTCGAGCAGGATGCGGCCCTCGGTGGGTTCGAGCACGCCGGTCAGCAGGTTGATCAGCGTGGTCTTGCCGGCGCCGTTGGGGCCGATCAGCGCATGGCGTGCGCCCTTGTGCAGGTCCAGGCTGACGTTGCCGGTGGCGGTGATGCCACCGAAACGCTTGACCAGGCCCTGGGCGGAGAGAACGACTTCTGAAGAACTCATGGCTTTTTGCCCCCGAACCAGTTCCAGGGGCGGATCAGGCGATCACGACCGACCAGCATCAGCACCACCAGGAAGAGGCCGATCCAGAAGGTCCAGTACTGCGGGGTGATGGAGGAAATCCAGTCCTGCATGACCTTGAACACGATGGCTCCGGCCACGCCCCCATACAGCCAGCCGGTGCCGCCGATGACCACCAGCAGCATGAGGTCGGCCGAGCGGTCGAAAGCGAACAGGTCCACGGAGGCAAAACTCGTGGTCTGCGCCATCAGGCCACCAGCCGCGCCGGCCACGCCGGCGGCGATGGTATAGATCACGGCCAGGCGCGAGGTCACCGGAATGCCGATGGCCATGGCGCGCAAACGGTTGTCACGCAGGGCCTTGAGTGTGCCGCCCAGCGGCGAGTGCACCAGCCGGCGTGCCAGCACGAACAGCACCAGCAGCACACTGATCGAATACCAGGCCGCCGTCTGGCCCTGCAGGTCGAATTCAAAGCGGCCGAGCAGCGGGCCCATGATCACGCCTTGCAGGCCATCGGCGCCGCCGGTGATGTCCAGCTTGTTGGCCAGCTCCATCAGGATCATGGCCACACCCATGGTCACCATGAGGCGCGTGAGGTCGGTGCCACGCATGATGGTCAGCGAGCACACGGCGCCCAGCAGCGTGGAAACGGCGATGGCGAAGAGCAGGCCCACCAGCGGATCGGGTATGACCAGCTTGGCGAAGAGGGCCGCAGCGTAGGCGCCCATGCCGAAGAAGGCCGCATGGCCGAGCGACACGATGCCAGCGTAGCCCAGGATCAGGTCCAGGGAAACAGCGAACAGCGCGACGATGGCGATCTCATTGATGATGAGGGCGTGGGTGGACAAGAGCCAGGGCGAGGCCAGGGCCAGCAGCCACAGGACGGGCTCCCATGGCTTCCAGCGCTGCAGGTCAAAGAGGGACTGCATTGCGTTTTTCATTCGGAGACCTCCGCGCTGTGCGCTGCGGTATTGGCTTCGACGTCACAAGCGCTACGCGCAGTTGTGAGTCTGCGCCGCAACTTCGTTGTCGTCTTGGGAGCGGCCCAGCGACTCATGCCTTGCCCCCCTTGCGCACAAAGAGGCCCTGCGGGCGCCAGATCAGGATGACGATCATCAGGAAGTAGACGATGAAGGCGCCGAAGCGCGGGATGTAGTACTTGCCGGCCACGTCGGCAATGCCCAGCAGCAGGGCCGCCAGTAGCGGTCCGGTGATGGACGAGGTGCCGCCGACCGCCACGACGATCAGGAAATAGATCATGTTCTTGAGCGGGAAGGTCGGGTCCATGCCCAGCACCTCGGCGCCCAGTGCGCCACCCAGGCCGGCCAGGCCGGAACCGACCGCGAAGGTCAGCAGGAACACGATGTTGACGTTGATGCCCAGGCCGGCGGCCACGCGCTGGTCATCGACCGAGGCGCGCAGGCGGCTGCCGAAACGGGTTTTCGCCAGGATGTACTGCAGGCCGATGGTCAGCGCCGCACAGATGGCGATGATGAAAAGACGGTAGTGCCCCATGCCCAGCATCCAGGAGCCCTCACCGATCTCGGTGCGCCCCTTGAGCCACTCGGGCAGATGGATGATCTGCTGGCTGGAGGTCATGAAGAAGTCCATGGACGCCACGGCCATGAAGGTCAGCCCGATGGAGAACAGCACCTGGTCCAGGTGCGGCCGGCTGTACATGGGGCGGTAGAGCGTGCGCTCCAGCACGGCGCCCAGCAGGGCCACGCCCACGAAGGCCACCGGCAGACACACGAGGAAGGGCACGTCATAGCGCTGCATCAGCAGCACGGTGGCGTAGCCTCCCACCATGGCGAAGGCGCCGTGGGCCAGGTTGATGAAGTTCATCAGACCCATGGTCACGGACAGGCCGACCGCCAGGATAAACAGCAGCATGCCGTAGGCAATGCCGTCAAACAGAATCGTCAGCATGAATGGCTCTGGTCAGGTCAGGACAAAAAAAAACCCATGGACACCCCCTGACCGGAGGCGTCCACGGGCTGGGCATCACTTCGTCTTGCCCGGGTCCTTGACGTCCTTGATCACGTCAAATTCCACGTTGTGCAGTTCGCCGCCCACCTTCTCCACCTTGCGCAGGTAGATGTTGTGCACGACGTCACGGGTCTGCGCGTCGATGAACATGGGGCCGCGCGGGCTTTCCCAGACCTGGCCCTTCATGGCCGTCAGCAGGGCATCGCCGCCGCCCTGGCCCTTGGTGGCCTTGAGCGCTTCGTAGATCACGCGCATGCCGTCATAACCACCGACGGCCATGAAGTTCGGGCGCATGCCCTTGTTGGCCTTCTTGAAGGCTTCGACGAACTTCTTGTTGGTGGCCGAAGGATGGTGGGCCGAATAGAAATGCGAAGTGACCACACCCAGGGCGCCGTCGCCCATGTCGTTGAGCTGGTCGTCATCGGTGATGTCGCCGGGGCCGATCAGCTTGATGCCGGCCTTGTCCATGCCGCGCTCCAGGAACTGTTTCATGACGGCCGCACCGGCGCCCGAGGGCACGAAGACGAAGAGGCCATCGGGCTTGGCGTCACGCACCTTCTGCAGGAAGGGGGCGAAGTCGGGGTTGCGCATGGGCACGCGCAGGGTGTCGACGACGGTGCCGCCGTTGAAGAGGTAGCGGTCCTTGAAGAACTTCTCGGCATCGTGGCCGGGGCCGTAGTCGCTGACCAGGGTCACGACCTTCTTGATGCCGCCCTTGGCAACCGCCCAGTCGGCCATGGCGACCGAGGACTGTGCCAGCGTGAAGCTGGTGCGCACGATGTAGGGCGAGGACTGGGTGATGCTGGACGTACCGGCGGCCATCACCACCATCGGGGTCTTGGACTGGGTGGCGATGGGCGCCGTCGCAAAGGCCGAGGGAGTGATGCCGAAGCCGGCCAGCACGTTGACCTTGTCGTTGACCACCAGTTCCTGCGCCAGACGCTTGGTCACGTCGGGCACGCTGGTGTCGTCCTTGACGATCAGCTGGACCTTCTTGCCGCCGACGGTGTCGCCGTGCTGGGCCATGTAGAGCCTGGCCGCCGCCTCGATCTGGCGGCCGGTGGAAGCCTGCTGCCCGGTCATGGGCAGGATCAGGCCGATCTTGAAGGTGTTGTCCTGGGCCAGCACGGCCGAGGACGAAACCGCGGCCATGGCCAGCACGGATGCGCTCAGAAACACACGTTTTTTCATGAAAGACTCCTTAATAGGTGTTATCACTTCACGCACCCGGTGCGGCTGCGCGCAGGCACGACCCATGTCCGTGAAGGTGCACTACTTTCGCCTCAAATCAGATCATGCGCAAGTCAAATTTCAGACTGATAGATATAACAGTTTGAAATATCTCGGCGGCAGGCATGCACGCGTGTGCAGGCCCCGGCACAGCTCAATAACGCAGCCGGCCTTCGTGGTCCATCACGGCGATATCGACAAAAAGGCTGCCCGTATTGCCCTTGGAAAAATCGATGCGGTAGCCGTCGAAGTCGAGCTCGCCCATGGCGTGCAGGCTCTTGGCCAGCGCCGCCGAAGTGATCTCGCCCTTGACGCGTTTCAAGCCCTCGCCCAGGATGCGCGCCGAGAGATACCCCTCCATGTGGAAAGCCGCGTAACTCTTCACGTCCGGGTAGGCCGCCTGCATGGCCAACTGGAACTCACGCACCAGGGTCTTGGTCCGGCCATTGGGGTTGGGATAGATCTGGGAAATGCCGACACCGCGCGCCAGGTCGACGCCCGCCACCCTGGCCAGCATGCCAGGTGCCGTATCGGCCAGGATAAAGATGGATTGCGTCACCCCGGCCTTGCGCAAGGCCGCCACGCCGCCTGCGGAAAAGGGCGGCGCACCGATCACGATGACACCCTGGGGGTTGTACTTGAAGACTTCCTCGGCCGCCTTGGCCTGCTCTTCCGGCTTGAAAACAGACTGGTAGCCTTTGATCTCCATGCCCGTGAGGCGGGTCGCCTCGTCGGCCACCACCTTGACGCCCCCCGTTCCCATCGGGATGTCCTGGTGCAGGACTGCCAGTTTGACGATGCCCAGGGTGCGGGCGTGGTTCACGATCTTCTCGATCTGCTGCTTGTCGCCGGCCCGCACGTGGAACAGGCGCGGGTGGCCGGGACTGCGGAAGGGCTCCGCGCCCGGCACGGCGTTCATGATGACGACATCATGCTTGTCGAGCAGCTTGTCGGCGAACATGCGCTGCAGCGAGGCCGAGCCGACCGGAGAGATCAGCGCCACCGGCTTGCGCTGCATGGCCTCCTCGAAACGCGCCACAAAGCCGTCAGGCTTGTAGGTATCGTCGAGTTCGAAGAAGGCGACCTTGCGCCCGTTGATGCCGCCCGCCTTGTTGAGCTGGGTAAAGTAGGCCTTGGCGCCCTGGTTGAGCTGCGGCGCATCGGGCGCCGGCAGGCCCGAGAAAGGACCGATCTGGCCGATCACGATGTCCTGGGCCCAGGCCCCCGACAGGCCGCCCAGCAGCGCCGTGAAGCCCAACAGCAGGACGGCAGCACGCCTGGCTGCCGCTTTGTGTAGTCGCATCATTTGTCTTCCTTTTTGTCGCATCCGAACCCGGCCAAGATAAAGCAATTTTCCAGCCACAGGCCGTCTGGCTGAAAAACGTCGTGAATTTGTGACGCAATTTCACCTCATTCATATGACAACTGATGAATAATCCGTATCCTGAATGACCGGCCGGCATTCTCACATAGACCAAGCGCACCACCGAGGAGTACACCATGACACTACGCACCACCCCGCCGTTTCGTGCCGACCACGTCGGCAGTTTCCTGCGCCCCAAGTACCTGCTGGAGGCACGCGAGCAAAAGGCCAAGGGGGAGATCACCGCCGAGCAACTGCGCGAGGTGGAGGACAAGGCCATCACCGAAATCGTGAAGTTCCAGGAGGACGTGGGCCTGCAGAGCATCACCGACGGCGAGTTCCGCCGCACCTATTTCCATATCGACTTCCTGGAGCAACTCGGCGGCGTCAAGACCGACATCCCGGTCTCCGTGCTCAGGCCCGATGGCGTCAAGGAACTGGCCCCGCCCGTGATGCGTGTGATCGACAAGGTGCGCCATCTCAAGGACATCCAGCGCGCCGACTTCGAATACCTCAAGAGCCAGATCGCCCCGGGCCGCGGCAGCGTGGCCAAGGTGACCATTCCCTCGCCCACCATGCTGCACTTCCGCGGCGGCCGCGCCGGCATCAGCAAGGAGCACTACCCTGAGCTGGAACCCGCGTTCTACGACGACGTGGCCCAGGCCTACGGCGACGAGCTGCGCTCGCTGGCCGCGGCCGGCTGTACCTACGTGCAGATGGACGACACCAACCTGGCCTACCTGTGCGACGACAAGATGCGCGAGGCTGCCCGCCAGCGCGGTGACGACCCCAACGAACTGCCGCACCGCTACGCCAAGTTCATCAACAAGGTGGTGGCGCAGAAACCCGCCGGCATGACCCTGGCCATGCACCTGTGCCGCGGCAATTTCAAGAGCACGCACGCTGCCGCCGGCAATTACGAGCCAGTGGCCGAGGCCCTGCTCAAGGAAATGAACCTGGACGCCTATTTCCTGGAATACGACGACGAACGCAGCGGCGACTTCCGCCCCCTGCGCTATCTCGCGCCGGGCAAGATCGTGGTGCTGGGCCTGGTGACCACCAAGTTCGGCAAGCTGGAAACCAAGGACGAGCTCAAGCGCCGCATCGACGAGGCCGCCAAGTACGTCGCGATGGACCAGCTCTGCCTGTCACCGCAGTGCGGCTTCTCCAGCACGGTGCACGGCAATGACATCGCGGTGGAGGAACAGCGCGCCAAGCTGCGCCTGGTGGTGGAGACTGCACAGGAAGTCTGGGGCAAGGCCTGAAAGAGGCCGATGCCGAAACGAGGGCGGCCAAGGTGCCGCCCTTTTTTATGCGCCGCCCTTGGCCGAGCGGTCCTTGACGAAGTTGTAGGCGAAGTCCAGCGCCGCCTCCAGCGAGAGCTCGATGGCATGGCGCTCGTGCTCGGTCAGGTAGAACATCAGGTCCACGTCATGCCGCACATAACGCGCCGGCAGACGGTTCAGGGCCACGCAAGCCACGTCAGCCAGCATGTCGGGCGTCATGGTGGCCCAGCGCGGGGCACGGCGCAGGACTTCCTCGAACACCAGGCGTTCGTAGTAGTTGTGCACCTGCTCGAAATTGCTGATCATGAAAGTCTCCAGGGAACTGCCAGTGACCTTAGCAGTTCCCGTGCGGCCTGACAAGGCCGCAGGCCCGGCCCGCCTTTATGAAAGGCCCAGCAGGCGCACCGCATTGCCCTTGAGGATGCCGGGCATCACCTCGGGCTTGAAGCCGGCCTCCTCGAAGTCCTTCATCCAGCGCTCGGGCGTGATCAGCGGATAGTCCGAGCCGAACAGGATGCGGTCCTTGAGCAGGGTGTTGGCGTACTGCACTAGCTGCTTGGGGAAATACTTGGGGCTCCAGCCCGAGAGGTCGATCCAGACATTGGGCTTGTGCGTGGCCACGCTGAGCGCCTCGTCCTGCCAGGGGAAGCTGGGGTGGGCCATGACGATCTGCATGTCGGGGAAGGCAATCGCCACGTCATCCAGGTGCATGGGGTTGCTGTACTCCAGCCGCAGGCCGCCGCCGCAGCGCATGCCGGAACCAATGCCGCTGTGGCCGGTGTGGAAGATGGCCGGCATCTTGTGCTCGGCAATCACATCGTAGATCGGCCAGGCCATCTTGTCGTAGGGGTGGTAACCCTGCACCGTGGGGTGGAACTTGAAACCCTTGATGCCGTGCTCTTCGATCAGGCGGCGTGCCTCGCGCGCACCCATCTTGCCCTTGTGCGGGTCGATACTGGCGAAGGCCATCATCATGTCGCTGTTGGCCTTGGCCGCCTCGGCGATCTCCTCGTTGGGGATGCGCCGGCGCCCCAGCTGCGATTCGCTGTCCACCGTGAACATCACCAGGCCGATCTTGCGCTCGCGGTAATAGGCGATGGTCTCGGCAATGGTCGGGCGCCGGTTGGAGCGGAAGTACTTGTCGGCGGCGCGGTCGTACTCTTCGCCGTAGTTGTCGAAAGGATTCCAGCAGCTGACTTCGGCGTGCGTGTGGACGTCGATGGCGACGAGGTTCTTGTGGTCCATGGCGGTCTCCTGACCTAGGGTAAATACTGATGAAAAGCGTGTAACGCTTGCTTGAACTGGTTATATTTCATAACCATAATCGATTCCAGAAAGAAACGCAATATGAGCAAGCCCCACATCCATTTCGAGCGCCGCGGCGAGCAGCAGGAAGTTGCCGTCATCCGCCTGACGCGCCCGGCCAAGCGCAATGCGCTCAACGACGCCCTCATTCTGGCCCTGCGCGAGCTTTTTGAAAACATGCCCGAGGGCGTGCGCGCGGCCGTCATCGATGGCGAAGGCGAGCACTTCTGTGCCGGCCTGGACCTGAGCGAGCTCAAGGAGCGCGACGCCGGCGAGGGCCTGTACCACTCGCGCATGTGGCACGCTGCACTGGAGCGCGTGCAGTACGGCCCGGTGCCGGTGATCGCCGCACTGCACGGCGCGGTGGTGGGCGGCGGCCTGGAACTGGCCAGTGCCTGCCATATCCGCGTGGCCGACGAGTCGACCTTCTACGCCCTGCCCGAGGGCTCGCGCGGCATCTTCGTGGGCGGCGGCGGTGCGGTACGCATCCCGCGCCTGATCGGCGCCTCGCGCATGGCCGACATGATGCTGACCGGCCGGGTCTACAACGCGCAGGATGGCGAAAAGATCGGCATGGCGCAGTACCTGGTGCCGCAGGGCACGGCTTTCGACAAAGCTTACGAACTGGCCGTGCGCGTGGCGCAGAACGCGCCGCTGACCAACTACGCCCTGATCCACGCGCTGCCGCGTATCGCCGAACAGCCGGCCGACCAGGGTTTCTTCACCGAAGCCATGATGGCCGCCATCGCCCAGAGCGCCCCGGAGGCCAAACAACGCGTGCGCGCCTTCCTCGACGGCAAGGCCGCCAAGGTCAGCAAGGGCTGACCTCTCTGCGCAGACGAAACGACCCATGAGCACAACCCACACCCCGCGCTACCGCCCCGTCCCCTTTGGCGTGACCCGCGTTTCGGTGCGCGAGGGCGCCCCCGGCACGCGTTACCTGCAGGCCGAACTGCCGCTGGGCGCCTATGCCCGCCGCCTGAGCGACTTCCTGGTGCACTGGGCCGAGGCCGAGCCCGAGCGCAGCTTCATGGCCCGCCGCGAGCAACTCGGCGACGGCCGCACCGGCGAGTGGCAGCACATCAGCTATGCCCAGGCACTCGATGCCGCACGCCGCATCGGCCAGGCCCTGCTGGACCGCCGGCTCTCGGCCGAACGTCCCGTGGTGATCCTCAGCGAAAACACGCTGGAACATGCGCTCATGTCGCTGGGCTGCATCTATGCCGGTGTGCCCTACTGCCCGGTCTCGCCGGCCTACGCCACGATCAGCCAGGATTACGACAAGCTCAAGCATGTGCTGAGCACACTGACCCCGGGCCTGGTGTTTGCAGCCGACGGCGCGCGCTACGGCCGCGCCATCACCGCCACCGTGGGCAGCGATGTCGAAGTGGTGCTGGCCCAGGGCAAGATCGAAGGCCGCAGCAGCACGCCTTTCGAGACCTTGCGCCACACCACGGCCAAAGCTGCCGTGGACGCCGCCATGCACGCCGTGCGCCCGGACACCATCGCCAAGTTCCTCTTCACCTCGGGCTCGACCAAGATGCCCAAGCCGGTGATCAACACGCACCGCATGTGGTGCGCGAACCTGCAGCAGATCACACTGTCCATGCCGGTCATCACCGAGGCGCCACCCATCTTCGTGGACTGGCTGCCGTGGAACCACACCTTCGGCGGCAACCACAACGTGGGCCTGACGCTGATGCACGGTGGCACGCTCTACATCGACGACGGCAAGCCCACCGCTGCGCTGATCGGCGAAACCCTGCGCAACCTGCGCGAGATCGCGCCCACGCTGTACTTCAACGTGCCCACGGGTTTCGAGATGATTGCCCAGGCCATGAAGACCGACGAAGCGCTGCGCAAGAAGCTGCTCTCGCGCGTGCGCCTGTTCTTCTACTCGGGCGCCGGCCTGGCCCAGCCCGTGTGGGACAGCCTGCACGCCACCGCCGAAGCCGAGGTGGGCGAGCGCATCGTCATGGCGACCGGCCTGGGCATGACCGAGTCGGCGCCCTCGGCGATGTTCACCAACAGCCCCAATGTGAAAGCCGGCGACATCGGCACCCCCGTGCCCGGCATGACCCTCAAGCTGGTCGACGTCGATGGCAAGACCGAGGTCCGCTACAAGGGCCCCAACGTCACCCTGGGCTACTGGCGCTCCGAGCAGGCCACCCGCGAGGCCTTCGACGAGGAAGGTTATCTGTGCACCGGCGACGCCGTGCAGTGGATCGACCCGAACGACATCCACCGCGGCCTGAAGTTCGACGGTCGTATTGCCGAAGACTTCAAGCTTTCCACGGGCACCTTCGTCAGCGTGGGCCCCATGCGCGCCAAGCTCATCGTCACCGGCGCGCCCTATGTTCAAGATGCGGTGCTCACCGGCCTGAATATGAAGGAAGTCGGCGCACTGATCTTCCCCTCACCGGCCTGCCGCAGCGTCAGCGGCCTGCCGGCCGATGCGCCCTGGGCCGACGTGCTGGCCAGCGCCCCGGTGCGCCAGCGCATGCAGGCCGTGCTCGACGAACTGGCCCGCCAGGCCACCGGCAGCGCCAACCGCATCGCACGCGCCCTGCTGCTGGCCGAGCCGCCGTCCATCGACAAGGGCGAAGTCACCGACAAGGGCTCGATCAACCAGCGCGCCGTGCTCAAGCACCGGGATGCGCTGGTGCAGGCCCTGCACGACGGCAGTGCGCCCGGCATCCTTCTGCCACAAGCCTGAGAAAGATTGTATGAAGATAGAAGGACAAGCAGCATTGGTCACCGGAGGCGCCTCCGGTCTCGGTGAAGCCACGGCTCGTGAACTGGCCCGCCTGGGCGCCAAAGTCGCCGTGCTCGACGTGAACGCCGCGCTGGCCGAGAAGGTGGCAGCGGAGATCGGCGCGTTATATGGAAACGGCAGCGCCGTGGCGTGCGCCTGCGACATCACCAGTACCGACAGCGTCACAGCCGCACTGGCCAAGGCCACTGCTGCCCACGGCCCGGCGCGCATCCTCATGAACATCGCCGGCATCGGCACAGCCAAGCGCATCGTCGGGCGCGACGGCTCGCCCGCACCGCTGGAAGACTTCGCCCGCGTCGTCAACGTCAACCTGGTCGGCAGCTACAACATCAGCCGCCTGTTTGCCGCCGATTGCGTCAAGCTGCCGCCGCTGGACGACGGCGAACGCGGCGTCATGATGTTCACCGCCTCGGTCGCCGCCTTTGATGGCCAGGTCGGCCAGCAGGCCTACAGCGCCTCCAAGGGCGGCCTGGTCGGCATGACCCTGCCCATGGCGCGCGACCTGGCCCAGCACGGCATCCGCGTCTGCACCGTGGCGCCCGGCCTGTTCGCCACGCCGCTCATGAAGGAACTGCCCGAGGAGGTCCAGGCCACCCTGGCCGCCTCCATCCCCTTCCCCAAACGACTGGGCCACCCCGAGGAATTTGCCCAGTTGGCCTGCCACATCGTCACCAACGGCCACCTCAACGGCGAAGTGATCCGCCTGGACGGCGCGCTGCGCATGGCGCCGCGCTGAGCGTAAACCCCAAGCAGAATTCCCAGGCCGTACTCGATACTGTTTTCCGCC
>CAUPQO010000029.1:0-22031 GCA_963513295.1 uncultured Hylemonella sp. | reverse complement strand
GGCGGCACGCTGGGTGCGGCCGCCATGGTGAACGCCAAGCCGGATGGTTACACGCTCACGCAGCTGCCGCTGGGCATCTACCGCATTCCGCACATGCAGAAGACCAGCTTCGACCCGGTCAAGGACATCACGCACATCGTCTGCCTGACTGGCTACACCTTCGGCCTGGCGGCGCGCCCCGACGCGCCCTACAAGACGCTCAAGGAGATGGTCGCGTATGCCAAGGCCAATCCCGGCAAGGTCAACTACGGTCACACCGGTACCGGCACCACGCCGCATCTGGCCATCGAGGAGTTCGCGTCCAAGGCCGGCATCGTCCTGCAGGACATCCCCTACAAGGGCTCGGCCGAGATCCTGCAGGCCATCCTGGGGGGGCATATTCCGCTCATGAGTGGCACCACCGAGTTCGCGCCGCACGTCGTGGCCGGCAAGCTCAACCTGCTGGCCACGCTGGGCAGCAAGCGCAACAAGGCCTTCCCCGATGTGCCCACGGTCAAGGAAAGCGGCTGGGACACGGTGACCGAATCACCTTTCGGTATCGGCGGCCCGAAGAACATGGACCCGGCCCTGGTCAAGGTCCTGCACGATGCTTTCCGCAGAACGCTGGAGGACCAGCGCGTGATCGATACCCTGGACAAGTTCTACATGCCGGCGATCTACATGAGCACGGCCGAGTACACGGCCTACGCCGAGCGCACCTTCGCGGCCGAGAAGGCCACGATCGACCGCCTCAAGGCGGCGGGCAAGATCTGAACGGCGGGGGGCTGAACCGAAGCCGGTTCAGCCCTGCTTTCGGTTCACCAGCACGATGCCCACGGCCACCAGGGCCAGGGCGGCCAGCAGGCTGGGCGTGAGCGGCTCCTGCAGCCAGAGCGCGCCGAAGAGCAGCGCGAACAGGGGTGTGAGAAAAGCGAAGGCCGAGATCTTCGTGGCCGGGTAGCGCCCCAGCATCCACATCCAGGCCAGGTAGCTGGCAAAGGCGCCCACGACCGTCTGCAGCAGCAGCGAGCCGATGGCAAAGGGGCTGAACTGCCAAGTCCAGTTCTCACCGAGCGCCAGCGAGAGCAGCGGCAGGACGGCCGCGCTCACGGCCACCTGGTAGAACAGCAGTTTCTCGGCCGAGGCCCGGGCCAACCGGCTGGCCCGGATCGTCACGGTGGTCAGGCCCCAGGCCAGGCCGCCCGCCAGCGCCAGCGCATCCCCCAGCAGCTGGTCTTCGGACTGTGGCGCCACGAAGCTTTCGCGCAGGGCAAACACCATGGCCAGGAAAGCCAGCAGCAGCCCGGCCCACTGCAGGGCGCGCAGGCGTTCGGCGTGCACCAGCAGCGGCAGCACCAGCGCCACCCAGAAGGGGGAGGTGTAGAGGAAGACCGTCAGCCGCGAGGCGCTGGTGTATTGCAGGCCGATGTAGAGGCAGGCGAATTCGGCGGCAAACAGGGCGCCGGCCAGCAGGCCGGGCCACAGCGTCTGGTCATGCGTGAAGAGGGGGACGCGGCGCCAGCGGCACCAGAGCATGAGCAAGGCCGTGGCCCCGACGAAGCGCAGGGCCGCCTGGAAGATGGGGGGCAGCTCCGGCAGGGTGGCCTTTACCAGCACCTGCTGGAAACCCCAGAACATGCAGCAGGCCAGCAAGATGCCGGCGGCCAGGCCGTCGAGATGGTCCTTGCGTGTCATCTCTGTCAACTGCTGAAGGCGTGCGTGAAGGGCGGGGCTTGATCGGGAAACGCCGTGGAACCGGCTCTGCTGGGCCACTGGCGTTGCCCCCTGCAAGGGGGGTGGCGCAGCGAACGAAGGGAGCGGAGCCTGGGGGTGCGCAACATCAGAGGGGATGCTCGGCGTAAAAACGGCCACCGTGGAAGAGCAGGGGCGAGGCATCGGCACGGTGTGTGCAGCGTTCGACCTCGCCGACAAAGATCACATGGTCGCCTTCCTCATAGCGGCTGCGGTTGAAGCATTCGAAGCTGGCCGCAGCGCCGGCCAGCAGCGGCGCACCGGCCAGGCCATCGACGTGGTCCACGCCCGCCCAGCGGTCCACGCCCTTGGCGGCGAAGCGCTGGGCCAGGGCCTGCTGGTCGGCGGCCAGCACATTGATGGCGTAATGCGAACCGGTGCTGAACACGGCCATCGATGCGGCTGCACGCGCCAGGCTCCAGAGCACCAGTGGTGGGTTCAGGGAAACCGAGTTGAAGGAGTTGGCGGTCAGCCCCACCAGCTTGCCGTTGGCCGCGCGCGCGGTGACGATGGTGACACCGGTGGCGAACATGCCCAGCGCTGCGCGGAACTCGGCCTGGGTGAAGCTCGGCGGGCGGGCGTGCGGTCCCGGGGAAGAAACGGACATACGTGCAATTTACCTGAAATTGGGGGCGCCCTAAAATGCCTGCATGGGTTTCTGTAAACGGATGGCGGCAGCCGCAGTGCCGCTGCTGCTGGCCATGGGCGCGCAGGCCAACGAACGTGCCTGTGACGAGTTCTATGCGCGCTTGCCGAACGTGAGTTGGGCCCTGTGCCAAGCGGCGCAGCTGCAGCCCGGCGAGGGCCGCAGCGTCAAGGGCCGGATGATCTACACGCGTGACGTGTTACCGGCCACGACGCGCCTGCGCGTGCTGGTGATCGGCGGCATGCATGGTGACGAGTTGTCATCGGCCTCGGTGGCGCTGCACTGGATCCGGCTGGCGCAAGGCTCGCCCGAGCAGATCCACTGGCGCTTCATCCCGGCGCTCAACCCCGACGGCCTGTTCGACAAGCCGGCGCGCCGGATGAATGCCAACGGAGTGGACCTCAACCGCAATTTCCCCACGCCCAACTGGGAGCGCGACGCCGCCTTCTATTGGGAAAAACGAACCCGCAGGGACCCGCGCCGCTGGCCCGGCAAGACGCCGCTGAGCGAGCCCGAGAGCCGCTACCTGCACGACGAGATGCAGCGTTTCAAGCCCAACCTGATCGTCAGCATCCATGCGCCCTATGGCGTGCTGGACTTCGACGGCCCGATCGAGCCACCGCGTCGCCTGGGGCGGCTGTACCTGGACCAGGTGGGTATTTTCCCGGGCTCGCTGGGCAACTACGGCGGCGTGCACAAGGGCATGCCGGTGGTGACGATCGAACTGCCCAGCGCACTGCTGACGCCACGCAATGTGGAGATCCAGCGCATGTGGACCGATCTGCAGAAGTGGATGGGCGTGACCCTGGCCGGTGTGGTGGCCGAGCCGCAGGGAGTGCCCCTGCAACGCTGAAGGGCCGACCGGCGGACGCAAAAACGCCGTCAACCGCCGCATGGCAGCGGTGACGGCGCGCGTGAGAAAGCGTGTGGCTTAGCGGACCAGCAGCACCGGCACGCCGCAGTGGGCCAGCACCTGGGTGGCGACCGAGCCCATGACCAGATTGCCCAAGGCGCCGTGACCGTGCGAGCCCATGACCAGCAGGTCGAACTTGCCGGCATCGGCGACCTTGGCGATGGTTTCGCCGGCGTGGCCGACCTTCCAGTTGCTCTTGGCCTCGATGCCATGGCGGGCCAGGAACTTGGAGACCGGGCCCAGCACCTTCTCGGCTTCTTCGCTGTAGTACTTTTCCACGATTTCCTTGCCGACGGCGGCGCGGGCGCGGGGCGGCAGGGCGGGCTGCACGGTGAAGATGGTGTAGCTGTTGTCGCCGCTGAACAGCCCTTCATGGGTGGTCAGGTAGGCTAGCATCTTCTTGGTGTACTCGCTGCCATCAACGGCCAGAAGAATTTTCATGGGGGGTTCCTTTCTTTTTTCGGTGAATCGGAGTGTATCGGCAGCATCGTAGATCCGATTGACCCGGGTCAATAAGAAGGGGTATTACTTATCCCGCTGCTGCGGCAGGCGTGCCAGCACTTCACGCAACCAGGTGTGTGCGCCGCTGTGCTGCAGGCGCCGGTGCCACAGCGCATCCACATGCACCGCCGGCACCACGAAGGGCAGTTCACGCAGCACCAGCTGGTCGGCGATGCCGGTGACGCTGACGAAGTGGCGCGGCAGCACGGTGAGCAGGTCGGAGGTGGCCACCACGCGGCCGGCGGTGAAGAACTGGTTGACCGTGAGCACGATATGGCGCCGCCGGCCCAATCCGGCCAGGGCCTCGTCGATGAAGCCGTAGGGCCGGCCCGAGAAGCTGACCAGCAGGTGGCGTGCCGCGCAGTACCGATCCAGCGTCAGCTCTTCGCGGGCCAAGGGGTGGTCGCGCCGCATCACGCAGACGTAGTTGCTGAGGTAGAGGCGCTGGTGCTCGAAGGCCACGGTCTCGCCGGCCTGGGCCTGGGCGGTGAGGGAGGCCAGCACGGCCGGAAAGTAGCCGATCGCCAGGTCGGCGGCTTCCTCGTCGAGCAGGCGGCGCGGGTCGCGCGTGGTCAGCGGCACGACCCGGATGGTCACGCCCGGCGCGTCCTGGTCGATGACCCTGATGAGCCCCGGGATCAGTTCGGCGGCCGTGGCATCGGCCATGGCCAGCACGAAGGTGGTGGTGGCCTGTCCCGGTACGAAGCGCCCGGGCGCCAGCGTTTCCTCCAGCTGGCGCAGGGCCTGCTGCACCGTGGGCCACAGGGCCAGGGCGCGCGGCGTGGGCTCCAGGCCTTGGCCTTTGCGGCGCAGCAGTTCGTCGCCCAGAGTCTCGCGCAGCCGCCGCAGGGCATTGCTCACGGCCGGCTGAGTCAGCGCAAGCTTACCGGCGGCCTTCGTCAGGCTTCGCTCGGTCATGACCTCGTTGAAGACCCGCAACAGGTTCAGGTCCAGGGTGCGGAAGTTGAGTTCGGCCACGAAGCCATCATATATCACCAATGTGAATAGTAAGCATCATGAAGATAAAGTTGAATCACAGTAGTGAAAACCCTAATATCGCTCCATTGCAGTCAATTCACCAAGCAGGAGGTCCACCATGAACAACAGTTTCATTCACCTTGATTACTCCACCACCCACCCGGGCGTGGACCGTTTCGAGCGCGTGATCAGCGCAGCCGACAGCCTGCGCAAGGGCCTGAATCCGACCCGCAGTCTGGCTGCCTTGCTGCTGGCTGCCATGGTGGCCACCCTGGTCGTGGTGGCCGATCAGCTCATGGATACCTGGGCCGACGGGCATCTGCTGGCGGCATGGGTGCTGATGTGGGTGATCGGCTTCAGCGCGCTGGCCCTGCTGGCGCCGACGGCCCGTAACGTCGCGGGGCGCGTCATGGAAGGTCTGGACGGCTGGTCGCAAGGCGTGGCCCGTCGCCGTGCCGACGAGCGTTTGCTGGACCTGGCCCGCAAGGATTCCCGCGTGATGGCGGACATCCAGGCGGCCGCCAGCCGCGCTGAAAACGACGCCACCGAAGTCGCTGATGCCGTGGTTGGCACGACGGCCGCCCCGGCGCTGAATTACGCTGCCGCTGCCCGCGTTGCGCGTCTGACGCAGCGTGTCTGGAACGAGTAATCCGGGCTAGGCTGACCGCGACACCAGCGTCGCGCAGAAAAAAGCCACCGCAAGCGGTGGCTTTTTCACATGTGCGAGTGCAAGTCCCGGTTGATAATCGGACGACAGTTGCAATCAGGGCGTGCATGGCATCATGCACAGGACATCCAGCTGCGGGTGTTTCGCCGGCGGAGCAAAGATTCAGAGACACATGGGCATGACTTTTTTTATCGGTCGGACTTTGTTTGCGCGGATGCCGCCAAGCATCGTGATCAACGAACCCTTGCCACGCTGGAAGGCCATCATGCAAAGCGGCTTCAGAGTCACGGGTGTGGCGCTGGTGTGCGCGGGGCTGTTCTACGCGGGCATGCACTTCGAACGTTACCGGCTGGGGCTGGAGCGGCCGGCCCAGGCAATGCCCAGCCAGCCCGAACAGGCACTGCAGGCGCCGGAGATCCCGGAACCTGCCAGACAGGACCAGGACGTGATGGCTGTGCGTCAGGAAGAAGGCCTGGACATCCAGGCTCTGACGGTCGTCCGTGACAGCGCCGCCCCCGGCCTGCTGCGTTATGAGTTTGCGATTTCGAATGAGGGGCGTCTTTATGAGGGGACGCTGGAATTCCTGGTGCAGGGGGTCCTGGAGGGGCGCCCGACGGTCTGGACGTATCCCCCGACAGGGCAACGCGCCGAAGGCAAGTTCCGGATGCGGGTTGGCCGCTACCTGAAGACCGATGGCCAGATACAGATGCCGGCTGGCCTGGTGCCGGAGGCTGTCGCGCTCAGGCTGCGGGAGAGCTCGGGCAACATCCGCGCCAGCCGGGGTGTCAGCGTGACGCCCGCCGAGCAGAACTGAAGGCCAGCCGCTGGCTGGTCTGCCCAGCAAAAAAGCCACCGCGTGCGGTGGCTTTTTTTCATGTCCGCAAGAGCAGGATCAGCCGGCGGTCAGCAGCTTTTCAATGCGCTGGCGGGTGTCACGCAGGGCCTTGGGCAGGCGGGCGTCGATCTGCTCGAACAGTGTGTCGTGCAGCTTAAGTTCGGCAAGCCACTGCTGCTTGTCGATGCTCGTGACGGCGTGGAACTGCTCGGGCGTGAAGTCCAGGCCCTTCCAGTTGACTTCGTCGTAGCTCGGCGTCAGACCGTAGAAGTGCTCCTTGCCCTGGACCTCGTCCTCGATGCGGTCGATCATCCACTTGAGCACGCGCATGTTTTCGCCGTAACCGGGCCAGACGAACTTGCCGTCCTCACCCTTGCGGAACCAGTTGGTCGTGAAGATGGACGGCAGGCGACCGCCCTGTGCGGCAACCTTCTCGCCCAGGTTGAGCCAGTGCTGGAAGTAGTCGCCCATGTGGTAGCCCGTGAAGGGCAGCATGGCAAACGGGTCGCGGCGCACCACGCCCTGCTGGCCGATGATGGCGGCGGTGGTTTCAGAGCCCATGGTGGCGGCCATGTAGACGCCCTCCACCCAGTTGCGGGCCTCGGTCACCAGCGGGACGGTGTTGGAGCGGCGGCCGCCGAAGATGAAGGCGTCGATCGCCACGCCCTTGGGGTTGTCCCACTCGGGGTCCAGCGCCGGGTTGTTGCTGGCGGACACGGTGAAGCGCGAGTTCGGGTGGGCGGCCTTGGCGCCGGTTTCCCTGGCGATCTGCGGCGTCCAGTCCTTCCCCTGCCAGTCGATGGCGTGGGCCGGCGGCTCGCCGTCCATGCCCTCCCACCAGACGTCGCCGTCGTCGGTCAGCGCCACGTTGGTGTAGATCACATCGCTCTTGAGCGACTCCATGCAGTTCGGGTTGGTCTTGTAGTTGGTGCCCGGGGCCACGCCGAAGTAGCCGGCCTCCGGGTTGATGGCGTACATGCGGCCGTCCTTGCCCGGCTTGACCCAGGCAATGTCGTCGCCGATGGTCGTGACCTTCCAGCCTTCGAAACCCTTGGGCGGCACCAGCATGGCGAAGTTGGTCTTGCCGCAGGCGCTGGGGAAGGCGGCCGCAACGTGGTATTTCTTGCCCTTGGGATTGGTCACGCCCAGGATCAGCATGTGCTCGGCCAGCCAGCCTTCGTCGCGGCCCATGTTCGAGGCGATGCGCAGCGCAAAACATTTCTTGCCCAGCAGCGCGTTGCCGCCATAGCCGGAACCGTAAGACCAGATTTCGCGCGTCTCGGGGTAGGGGACGAGGTACTTGGTCTGGTTGCAGGGCCAGCTGCTGTCCTGCTGGCCTGCGGCCAGAGGGGCGCCCACGGTGTGCATGGCCGGCACGAAATCGCCGTCGGTGCCCAGCACCTCATAGACCGCCTTGCCCATGCGGGTCATGAGTTTCATGTTGACGGCCACGTAGGCGCTGTCGGAGAGCTCGACGCCGATGTGGGCGATGTCGCTGCCCAGCGGGCCCATCGAGAACGGCACCACGTACATGGTGCGGCCCTTCATGCAGCCGTTGAAGAGGGCGGGCGTGCCGTCGGCCTTGCCGTACTGCATCAGCGCGCGCATTTCGGTGGGGTCGATCCAGTTGTTGGTCGGGCCGGCATCGTCCTTGCGGGCCGAGCAGATGAAGGTGCGGTCTTCCACGCGCGCCACGTCGCTGGCGTCGGAGCGGCACAGGTAGCTGTTGGGGCGCTTGGCTTCGTTGAGTTTGGTAAAGGTGCCGGCGGAGACCAGCTGGTCGCACAGGCGCTGGTATTCGGCGTCGCTGCCATCGCACCAGTAGATGGCGTCGGGTTTGCACAGGGCGGCCATGTCGGCCACCCAGGCCAGCAGCCTGGCGTGTTTCACATGGCTCGGGGCATTGAGGTGTAGGCCCTGCATCACGGGAGAATTCATGGATTAGGCTCCTGGTTATGGTGATCTGTTCGAAACCGGCCCGCGTGGCATGGCCCGCAGCTTCCGGAAATGCCTGGCGCCTATGGCCCCATGAGGCGGCTGGCACCGGTGTGCGGGCCATTGTATGAACTGGATCCGGGGTTACATTCAGGTTACGAGCAAAATCCATGCAAAACATGCATAACTTTATGCCTCATCAAAACCGGATGGCCAGAACAGGCTCAGGCCTGCGGCGGCGACATGGTCTGGGTCTGCTGGCTCTAGGCCTGATGATGCCGACCGCCTGGGCCAGCCAGTCCGTGCTGCGCGTCGCCGCGGCCAGCGATCTGAAGTTTGTACTGGCTCAGCTGCTGGAGACCTTTCAGAAGGAAACCGGCCACAGGGTCGAGGCCAGTTTTGGATCGTCCGGCAACTTCGCGCGCCAGATCCGGCAAGGCCTGCCGGTACATCTTTTCATGTCGGCCGACGAGGGCTGGGTCTTGCAACTGGTCGAGGCCGGTCTGACGCGACGGCTGCCGGACGGGCTGCCGGATCGCGGCGTGGTCTACGGTCTGGGGCGGATTGCGCTGATCGTGCCGTCGGCCTCGACGTTGCAACTGGACCCGGAACTCAAGGGCTTGCAGGCGGGATGGTCCCAGGTCGGCAAGTTTGCCATCGCCAACCCCGAGCATGCGCCCTATGGGCGGGCCGCCCAGCAAGCGCTGGAGAAGCTGGGTGTGTGGAACCTGGCCCGGACAAAACTGGTACTGGGCGAGAACATCGCCCAGGCCACCCAGTTCGTCACGACCGGCGCCGCCCAGGCCGGCATCACCGCGCAGGCCCTGGCCCTGGCTCCGGAAGTGGCGCGCCAGGTGCGGCACATCCTGCTTCCGGCAAGCTTGCACCAGCCCATGCGCCAGCGCATGGTGCTGCTGAAAGACGCTCCCCCTGCAGCCGAGCGCCTCTATGCCTACCTGCAGACGCCGTCGGCTCAGGCGGTGTTCCGGCGATATGGCTTCATGGTCTGAAGCCGAGGAGCGGCCGGACATAATCGGCGCATGGATTACCAGGCCGCCCGCGTTTCCCTGTTGCTCGCCGCAGCCACCGCGCTGCTGCTGCTGCCGCCGGGCCTGTGGCTGGCGCGCTGGCTGGCGCTGAGTGCCTGGCGCGGTAAGCCGCTGGTGGAGGCGCTGCTCATGTTGCCGCTGCTGCTGCCCCCCACGGTGATCGGTTTTTACCTGCTGCTGGTTTTCGGCCAGGGTTCTGTACTCGGCGCCTGGCTGGGCTCGGCGTTGAACCTGCGCCTGGTTTTCAGTTTCGAGGGATTGCTGCTGGCCAGCGTGCTGGTCAACCTGCCTTTCATGGTGCAGCCCATCCAGCGCGCTTTTGCCGCCCTGCCGCACAGCCTGCGCGAAGCAGCCTGGGTCTCGGGCCTGAGTGGGTGGCAGACCTTCTGGCGCATCGAGCTGCCGCTGGCCTGGCCCGGCCTGCTGGCCGGTGTGGCCTTGACGGTGGCGCACACCCTGGGCGAATTCGGCGTGGTGTTGATGGTGGGCGGCAGCATCCCGGGCGAGACGCGCACCCTGAGCGTGGCCATCTACGACCGGGTGCAGGCCTTCGACCTGGGCGGCGCGCACGGCATGGCGCTGGCGCTGGTGCTGTTCTCGCTGCTGGCGCTGGCGCTGGTGTTTGCCGCCGATCGCCGCCAGGCCGCGGCGCGCAGTCTGCAGGAGCGTTGATGGGCAGGCTCCAGGTCCGTCTGCAGAACCAGGCGCCCATGCCGCTGGCGGCCGAGTTCGAGTGTGCCGCGGGTGAACTGATCGCCCTGGTCGGCCCCTCGGGCAGCGGCAAGACCTCGCTGCTGCGTGCGGTGGCCGGACTGCTGCGTGCGCCCCAGTTGCAGGGCACGGTCCAGGTCGGGGATCAGCCCTGGTTCGACAGCGCACGTGACATCCGCCTGACGCCGCAGCAGCGCCGCGTGGGGCTGGTGTTCCAGCACTACGCCCTGTTTCCGCATCTCAGCGCGCTGGAAAACGTGGCCGTGGCCTGCCCGTCCAGCCTGGACATCCGGCAGGACGCCTCGCTGCGCGCCCTGTTCGAGCGGCTGGGCCTGGCCGGGCTGGAGCAGCGGCGGCCGGCCCAGCTCTCGGGCGGCCAGCAGCAACGCGTGGCGCTGGCCCGGGCCCTGCGCCGCATCCTGCGGCCGCAGGATGGTGCGGTTGAACAGGGCGGGGTGCTGCTGCTCGACGAGCCTTTCTCCGCGGTGGACGCGCCGACACGCCAGACGCTCTACCGCGAGCTTGCCGCCCTGCGCCAGCAGGTCTCCACGCCCATGGTGCTGGTCACGCACGATCTGTCGGAAGCGCGCCGTCTGGCCGATCGTGTTGTGATCGTCGATGCCGGCACCACGCTGCAAAGCGGGCCGCCCGAGCGCGTGTTCTCCAGCCCGCGCAATGCCCGCGTGGCCGACTTGGTGGGGATTCAGAACCACTTCCGCGGCCGCTTCCGGCGTTTACCTGGCGACCAGGGCGTGCTGCGCTGGGAGGGCCGGAACGATGCCGGGCTGGATCTGCAGGTGATCGACAAGCACCGCCTGGACGACGGTGTGGCCGTGACCTGGGTACTGGCGGGTGAGCACGTGGACGTGCTGCGGGTGGATGCTGCGCAGCCGGCCGGCGAGAAACACAACCTGCTGCGCTGCGAACTGGTGGAGGTGCTGGCCCTGGGTGAGACCAGCCTGTGTACGCTGGTGCCCGAGGGGTTGCCGTCGGAAAAGCTGACGCTCAATCTGTCGACCGCTCAATTGCGGCGACTGGGATCGGACGTGGGCGGGAAACTGCTGGTGCAGATCCCCCGGCAGGGAATCCACATCATGCCGCAGCGCACGGGCGGCTGAAGCGCCGCGCGCCGGGCGGGGGCATTCAGGCCATGAAAACGGCGATGAAGGCGAGCAGGAAAATCATCAGGCCACCCAGCACAGGGATGACCACCGGTGCCGAATGCACGATGTTCTCGATGGGATCGTCGGACTGGGACGGCTGGTGGGACATGGTATTTCCTCAATAGACGGATAAACGACAGCGCGCATTTTACATGGCGAACCCGGCACCGCCAGGAGCAGGCAACCGGCAAGCGTGTACCGGAGCGCAGCAGAAGTCAAGCACCGGCCAGCCAGGGGGCATGGCGGGCCGGGGCTTCCCAGCGGCCGTGGACTGCGCTATCGTGAATGCGTCCAGGGAGCAGGTCCTGATGGAGGGCATTGCATGGTCAAGCGATTGACGATCGACAATGCACGCGGGCCCTTGCTGGCCTCGCCTGGCCTGCGCGATGCGCCGGTGCTGGATCTGATGTGCTCGCATTTCGTGCTGACCCTGGTCAGCCGCATGGGGGGGGCCTTCAACGCGCGGCGTGACCTGCACGGCGTGGTTGAACTGGCCGGCCGGCATCTGGTCTGGCCGCAGCCGGTGCTGCAACGTCTGCGCGACTACTTGGCTTGGCGCTGCGCGGGCAACGAACACTGGTCTGGTCACGAAGCCCTGGACATGGAGGGCTTCCTGGCGCGTTACGGCGACTGGCGCGGGCCCTATGAGGAGGGCACACTGTTCTTCTACTTGGACGATTACGCCAAGAGCCAGCCGCGCGACCTGCTCGCGGTGCTGGGCGCCACGGGTGACTGGCTGCGCCAGACGCTGAAGAAGCAGTCGACGCTGGTGCAGAAGAACATCGACGCCCTGGCCAAGCTGCTGCAGCTCAACCAGGCCGAGCGCGCGCTGCTGCTCTACGGCACGCTCACGCGCTACCAGCGCGAGTTGCGCAGTCTGCTGGTGGAGTTCAAGGTCAACAACGCCGCCGAGGCCTATGCCGTGATTGCCGAGGTGGCGGGCGTCAAGGCCGAGGAGGTGGGCGAGGCGCTGCGCACCGGCTCGCGGCTGGAGCGCATCGGCCTGGTGGACAACCTAATCTCCGAGCACAACATCACCGATCTGGCCGACCTGATGAAGGTCAGCGAGAAATTGCCCCCGGTGCTCATGCGCGCCTACCGCGACCAGGCCGAGCTGATGGCCGTCTTCACCCGGCCGGCGAGCAAGAGCGGCCTGGTGCTGGAGGACTTTGCCTTTGTCGGCGAGGAGGCGCAGATGCTCGCGACCCTGCTGCGCAACGCCGTGGCGCGGCGCGAGGTGGGCGTGAACGTGCTGCTCTACGGCCCGCCGGGGACCGGCAAGACCGAGCTGGCCAAGGTGGCGGCCCAGGCCGCCGGCTTGGAGTTGTTCGAGGTGGAATACGCCGACCGCGACGGCAACTCGCTCAGCGGGCGCGAACGGTATCGCTCGCTGCAGATCGCCCAGGTCTTCCTCAAGGGCAGCGCGCAGTCGGCCCTGCTGTTCGATGAGGTGGAAGACGTCTTCCCGCCCATCTCCAGCGAGGCGGCCCAGCTGCTGGTGCGCGCCGAGAAGACCGGGGCGCCAGCCTCCAGCAGCGTCAGCGGCAAGGCCTGGGTCAACCAGATCCTGGAGTCCAACGCCGTGCCGACCGTCTGGGTGACCAACCGCATCGAGCAGATCGACCCGGCCTTCCGCCGCCGTTTTGCCTACCACCTGGAGTTGAAGTCGCCGCCGCCCGGTGCGCGCGAGCAGCTGGTGCACCGGGCCCTGGAGGGGGTGGCCGTGTCCGATGCTTTCGTCGCCCGTCTCGTGGCGCGCAAGGGGCTGACGCCGGCCCAGATCCATACAGCCGTACGTTTTGCGGGCCTGGTCGTCCCGGCACAGGAAGAGGCGAACGCCCGGGGGGGGCTGGAGGCGCTGATCGAGCGGCAGCTGCGCAACGCCGATCTGGCCCTGGGCAGCAGGCGCGAAAACGCACCGGCGCGGCCCCTGGACACGCGTTACGACCTGGCCCTGCTGAACGTGGAGAGCCGTTTCGAGTTGCCGCGCATGGTGCAGGCCCTGCAGACGCGTGGCCACGGCAGTCTCTGCTTTTACGGGCCGCCGGGCAGCGGCAAGACGGCGCTGGCCGCCCACCTGGCCGAGCAGATGGGTCGGCCGCTGATGATCCGCCAGGCCAGCGACCTGGTCAGCAAGTTCATCGGCGAGACCGAGCAGAACATGGCCGCCATGTTCGCCGAGGCCGAGGCCGAAAATGCCGTGCTGCTACTGGACGAGGCCGACAGCTTCCTGCAGGACCGCCGCGGCGCCCAGCGTACCTACGAGGTGACCGAGGTCAACGAGATGCTGCAGGGCATGGAGCGCCACAAGGGGGTTTTCATCTGCACGACCAATCTGTTCGACCGCATCGACCAGGCGGCCTTGCGGCGCTTCACCTTCAAGATCCGCTTCAAGGCGCTGACGCAGGAACAGCGCCGCGCCATGTTCGTGGCCGAAGTCCTGGGCGGCCAGGCCGGGCAACTCGACCTCGGCCTGCAACAGCGGCTGGACCGGCTGGACCAGCTCTGTCTGGGCGACTTTGCTGCAGTGCAGCGACAGGCGGGCATTCTGGGCGAGGGTTTTGGTCCGCTGGAGTTCCTCGAACAGCTGGAAGCCGAACACCGCGTCAAGCCCGAAGTGCGGGAAAGCCGGGGCGTCGGCTTCATGCAATAACCCTGTGAATTTCGTGGGTTTGTTACCCCTGGACACAGCCAGTTGGTCGGGTCCGCCGGGTCTATGTCAACCGTTTACATGGCTGCGGCGTCATAAGCTCATGGCGGATGCCGGGAAAGCCGGCCGGGCTGGCAAAGTGCCAGAGCCCTGACGTTGGACCCGCCGCAGAGGACAGCTATGACGACTCTACGCAAAGACATCATCAAAGTGCCGGAAAAAGGCACTTACAAGTGGCAGCTTTTCAAGCAGTGGACCGACGAGTTCCGCCAGACCCAGGCCGACCATGTGGCCTACATCGCCCTGCATCTGGCCGGTGTGCTGGAGCCCTGCCGCACCAAGTTCGACAAGCTCATGCAGCACCACCGCCAGCAGCTGTGCGACAGCTCCAAGATGCAGCGCCACAGTCGCGCCATCGAGCGCCTGCAGAACACCATGTCGGCGGCGGCCATGTCCTACGAAAGCAATTTCCGCCGCCACTGAGCGGAAAGCCAGGGCGCCGGCAGGCCGCCCTTCAAGCCCCGTCTGCCACCACCCGCAAGACCTCGGCGCCATAAGCTTCCAGCTTCTTGGCACCGATGCCACTGATGCCCTGCAGGTCCTCCAGGGTCTGCGGGCGGCGCCGCGCAATCTCCGCCAGCGTGGCGTCGTGAAAGATCACATAAGCCGGCAGGTTGTGCTCGCGCGCCACCTCGGCGCGCCAAGTCTTCAGGTTGATGTAGCGCACCTGGTCGTCCACCCCCAGCGCTTGCGCTGCCGGTGCCAGGGCGCCGGTACGGCGGCTGCGCTTCGGGGAGGGCGTTGCCACCGACTCGCGCAACTGCACCTTCACGTCCCCCTTGAGCACGGCCCGGGACCCATCGGTCAGCCGCAGGGTGTTGAACATGCCGCCGTCCACCGCCACCGCGCCGATCGCGATCAGCTGGCGCAGCACGGCCCGCAGTTCGCTTTCGCTGGCCTCCCTGGCGATGCCGAAGGTGCTCAGCTGTTCGTGGCCGTACTGGGCCACCTTCTCGGTCTGCTTGCCGCGCAGGATGTCCATCATGTGGCCGGCGCCGAAGCTGATGCCGCTGGCCTGCTGCACGCGGTAGATGCAGCTCAGCAGCTTGCGCGCGAGTTCGCTGCCGTCCTGCACGGCCGGCGGGTGCAGGCAGTTGTCGCAGTTGCCGCAGGGTTCGCTCTTTTCGCCGAAATAGCCCAGCAGACGCACCCGCCGGCAGTCTGTGGCCTCGGCCAGGGCCAGCAGGGCGTCGAGCTTGCCGCGCATGACCTGCTTGAATTCCTCGCCGGCCGGGCTCTCGTCGATCATGCGGCGCTGGTTCACCACGTCCTGCAGGCCGTAGGCCATCCAGGCATCGGCAGGGGCGCCATCGCGTCCGGCACGCCCCGTCTCCTGGTAATAACCTTCGATGTTCTTGGGCATGTCCAGGTGGCCGACAAAACGCACATCGGGCTTGTCGATGCCCATGCCGAAGGCGATGGTGGCCACCATCACCAGCCCTTCCTCGCGCAGGAAGCGGTTCTGGTTCTGCTGTCGCACCGCCTGATCCAGGCCGGCGTGGTAGGGCAGCGCCGCGATGCCGGCTTCGACCAGGGACTGCGCCACATCCTCCACGCGCTTGCGCGACTGGCAGTAGACGATGCCGGCATCACCTGCGTGTTCGCGCTCGATGAAACGCAGCAGCTGGGTCAGTGCGTCCTTCTTCTCGACGATGGTGTAGCGGATGTTGGGCCGGTCGAAGCTGCTGACGAACTGCTGCGCTTCTTCGAGCTGCAGGCGCTCCAGGATGTCGGCGCGCGTCAGCGCATCGGCGGTGGCGGTCAGCGCGATGCGCGGCACGCCGGGGTAGCGCTCGTGCAAGACCGTGAGCGCGCGGTACTCGGGCCGGAAGTCGTGGCCCCAATGGCTCACGCAGTGCGCCTCGTCGATGGCGAACAGGGCCACCTGCCCGCGCTCGGCCAGCGCATCGAGTTGGGCCAGGAAACGCGGGGTGGTGACACGCTCGGGCGCCGCGTACAGCAGGGTCAGCTCACCGCGCAGCAGGCGCTTTTCGACTTGGGCGGCTTCCTCACCCGAAAGACTGGAGTTCAGGAAGGCGGCTTCCACGCCCGCTTCGTGCAAGGCGCCGACCTGGTCGTGCATGAGGGCGATCAGTGGCGAGATCACGATGGCCGTGCCGTGCCCCGCCTGCTGGCGGGCGATGGCCGGGACCTGGTAGCACAGGGACTTGCCACCCCCCGTGGGCATGAGCACGAGCGCATCGCCGCCGCCGACCACATGTTCGACGATGGCCTGTTGCGGACCCCGGAAGGACTCGTAGCCGAAGACGCGGCGCAGGATATCCTGGGGAGACAAGGCGGATGTGGCGTTCAAGTCAGCAAGGAGTGAGGCAGGAGCGGCCGGCCAGGGTGTTCACATCTGCTCCCAGGGCAGCCCGTCAAAGCGCCAGCCGTTGAGGGTGGAGCGCTTGAAGTGGTCGTCCAGGTCGCCTTCGAAGCCGTGCAGCACGTTGTAGATCGCGCTGAAACCGGCCTGGGCCAGGACCTGTCCGGCATCGAGCGTGCGCTTGCCGCTACGGCACAGGAGCACCACCGGGCGGCTTTTGTCGCCGCCGGCCTCGCGTTCGACGGCAGCCACAAAACCCGCCGGATCGGGCGTGAGGTCCGGGTACTCATACCAGGGGATGTTGATCACGCCCGGGGGGCGCCCGACATAAAGAGACTCGATTTCCATGCGCACGTCGACGAACAGCGTCGTCGGCTGTTGCTGCAGGAACTCCCAGGCTTCCTTGGGCAAGAGGTGTTTCATGGGGCTCTATTGTCCCGGGTTTTGGGTTCGCGCCGGGCCTGCCAAGCCGGCCTTTCTACAATAGAGGCCTATGAAGTCGCTGCACTACACCCGCGCCCAAACCCTGCCCGGTATCCTCGCCCGCCGCATCGCCGTCCTGGACGGCGCCATGGGCACCATGATCCAGCGTTTCAAGCTAAGCGAGGCCCAGTACCGCGGCGAGCGCTTCAAGGATTTCCACAAGGACGTCAAGGGCAACAACGAACTGTTGTCCCTGACGCGCCCGGACATCATCCGCGACATCCACGAGGGCTACCTGGCCGCCGGCGCCGACCTGGTCGAGACCAACACCTTCGGTGCGACCACTGTGGCCCAGGCCGACTACGACATGGCCCATCTGGCACGCGAGATGAACCTGGCCTCGGCCCGCATCGCGCGCGAGGCCTGCGACAAGTACAGTACGCCGGACCATCCGCGCTTCGTGGCCGGGGCCCTGGGCCCCACGCCCAAGACCGCCAGCATCAGCCCGGATGTGAATGACCCGGGGGCGCGCAACACCAGCTTCGAGGAGCTGCGCGCGGCCTACTACGAGCAGGTCGAGGCCCTGGTCGAGGGCGGCGCCGACGTGCTGCTGGTGGAAACCATCTTCGACACGCTCAATGCCAAGGCGGCGCTGTTCGCCATCGACGAGTATTTCGAGAAATCCGGTGAGCGCCTGCCGCTGATCATCAGCGGCACCGTGACCGATGCCTCGGGCCGCATCCTCAGTGGCCAGACCGTGACCGCCTTCTGGCACAGCGTGCGGCATGCCCGGCCGCTGGCTGTGGGACTGAACTGCGCGCTGGGCGCGGCCCTGATGCGCCCCTACATCCAGGAACTGGCCAAGGTGGCCGGCGATACCTACATCAGCTGCTATCCCAATGCCGGCCTGCCCAATCCCATGAGCGAAACCGGCTTCGACGAGACCCCCGACGTCACCAGCCGCCTGCTGCGCGAGTTTGCAGCCGAGGGCCTGGTCAACATCGTGGGCGGCTGCTGCGGCACCACACCCGAGCACATCGCCGCGATCCACGACGCGGTGGCGCCGCTGCCGACCCGGGTGCTGGGCAGCGCCGGCCCCTTCTACCGCGAAGCCGCCTGAAACCGCAGCGGCTTGATCCCCAGACTTGCTGGGGAAATGAGCCAAGCGGCACAATCAGGGCTCCCAACAAGGGGAGTAGTCAAGCAGACCGCCGGGCGTGCATGCCCGCGCAGCCTGCGGGGGTCACGTCAATACGCCGCTGGAAACCAGCGGCCGGGACCCTTAGCCACCGGCAATGCAAGCGGGTGGTCCGGCAAGACCTTGCGGGTGTTCTTCAACACTGGCAAACGAGGTCTTGATCATGCAAAGCATTGCGCCACTCTGGCTGTGGATCGTTTTTGTCGCCTTCGTCCTGGCGGCACTCTTCGTCGATTTCGTCGTCCTCAAGAAGCAGGGCGCCCATGCGGTGGGCGTCAAGGAGGCGCTCAACTGGTCGATCGTCTGGATCGTCCTGAGCTTGCTCTTCAACGGCCTGCTCTGGTGGGCAGTGCTTGAAACCTCGGGTTCCCGCGAGGTCGCCAACGAGAAGTCGCTCGAATTCCTGACCGGCTACCTCATCGAGAAGAGCCTGGCGGTCGACAACATCTTCGTCTTCCTGATGATCTTCACCTACTTCGCGGTGCCGCCGGCCTACCAGAAGCGGGTGCTGATGATCGGCATCATCGGCGCCATCGTGCTGCGCACGGTGATGATCCTGGTCGGCAGCTGGCTGCTGACGCAGTTCCACTGGATCCTCTACGTCTTCGGCGGTTTCCTGGTTCTCACCGGCATCAAGATGTGGTGGGCCGCCGGCAAGGAGGGCAGCCTGGACGACAACCCGGCGCTCAAGCTCCTGCGCCGCGTGATGCCGGTGAGCCGCGAGTTCGACGGCGAGAAGTTCTGGACCGTCGAGAATGGCAAACGCATCGCCACCCCGCTGCTGATGGTGGTGGCCCTGGTGGGCCTGACCGACGTGATCTTCGCGGTGGACTCGATCCCGGCCATCTTTGCCATCACGCAGGATCCCTTCATCGTACTGACCAGCAATGTGTTCGCCATCCTGGGCCTGCGCGCCATGTTCTTTCTGCTGCAGGCGGTGGCCAGCCGCTTCCACCTGCTGAACTACGGGCTGGCCGTGATCCTGGTTTTCATCGGGACCAAGATGATGCTGATCGACATCTTCAAGATCCCGGTGGCGCTCTCGCTGGCCGTAGTGGTGGGCATCCTGGCCGTGACCATGGTCTGGAGCGTGCGCACGTCCTCCAGGCAGCCGGCGGGCAAACGGGTAAGCTAAGGGCGCGGGCCCGGGTCAGGGCCCGGAGCCCTTAGCCATGCAGATCGAAGAACTGCGCCAGCGCCTGCGTGCGCTGGGCGCCAACCCCCGCCATGAACACCGCGTGCTGCGCCTGTGGTCGCAGGCCCTGCCGCAAGACCATGGCAGCCGGCCGATAGCGAACTTCCTGCCGACCACGCTGCGACTGGCCTTGCCGGAGATCGAGCGGGAGCTGGCGGCGCTGGCGACCGTGCATTCGGAGCACCCGGGCGAGGACGGCTCGCAGCGCCGCGTCGTGGCGCTGGCCGACGGCCAACTGGTGGAAAGCGTGCACATGCCGCCAGGCCGCACACCGGCTTTGTGTGTCTCCACCCAGGTCGGCTGTGCGGTGGGGTGTGTGTTCTGCATGACCGGCACCACGGGCCTGATCCGCCAGCTCGGCAGCGCCGAGATCGTGGCCCAGGTGGCGCTGGCGCGCAGGCACCGCCCGGTCCAGCGCGTCGTGTTCATGGGCATGGGCGAACCGGCACACAACCTGGACAACGTGCTGGAGGCCATCGACCTGCTGGGCACGGCCGGCAATATCGGGCACAAGAACCTGGTCTTCTCCACCGTGGGCGATCCGCGTGCCTTCGAGGCCTTGCTGAGCCGCGGCGAAGGGCAGGTGAGGCCGGCGCTGGCGCTCTCCTTGCACACCACACGTGCCGAGCTGCGTGCCCGCTTGCTGCCGCGTGCGCCACGCATGTCGCCCGAAGAACTGGTGGACGCGGGCGAACGGTATGCACGCGCCAGCGGCTACCCCATCCAGTACCAGTGGACGCTGCTCGAAGGCATCAACGACACGGGTGAGGAAATCGAGGGCCTGGTGCGCCTGCTGCACGGCAAATACGCCATCCTCAACCTGATTCCCTACAACACCGTCGAGGGCATGCCCTATCGTCGACCCGATGCGGCACAGGCGGTCGAACTGGCGCGCCAGTTGCACCAGCGCGGCATCCTGACCAAGCTGCGCCAGTCGGCCGGGCAGGATGTGGACGGTGGCTGCGGCCAGCTACGGGCGCGGGCTGCGGGTGATCAGCGTGTGATTTCCGTGCACCCCGCCTGAGCCGGGGCTGCCAGCATGGTGCCTCCGGGTGGTTGATTAACAACAATGCCCGAGCCAACGTTGGCGTCTGGCTTGGGCCTTTGTTCTCCCTATGGAAGAATCCTGCTCGATTGTTTTGTATCACAAAGGGAGGATAAATATGAAAAGCTGGTTGATCGCTTGCATGATCGTGACGTCGGCCATGGCCGCGCAGGCCGAGGCGCCCAGGCTGCGTCTGTACGGAAACGTGGGCCATGGATTCGGCGGGGATGCGCTGGTTAAGGGCACCTGGAGCAACGGCGAGCCTTGGGATCTCCGGGCCGGGAGTGGCCCGGTGCTGGCCGTGGGGGCTGATTACAGGATTGCGGACCGCATCACGATCCAGGGCAGCGTAGGCCATCAACGTAACAGCATCGACGGGACCAATGGCAACGTCGCTTTTTCCCGTGTGCCGGTCGAGCTTCTGGGTTTTTATTCCCTGACGCAGCAGTTCCGCCTGGGGCTCGGGGTGCGCAAGTCGCAAAGCGCCAAGG
Source organism: uncultured Hylemonella sp. (assembly GCA_963513295.1). GTDB lineage: Bacteria > Pseudomonadota > Gammaproteobacteria > Burkholderiales > Burkholderiaceae_C > Hylemonella. The sequence goes on along the minus strand of CAUPQO010000029.1, from coordinate 1,514 downwards.
TGACAGGTGGGGGCGTGGCGTCGAGCGTGTACCGGACGTATGACAGCTCCCCCGGCGCGGTGCTGGAGGCGCAGTATCTCTTCAGCGCCCCCTCCACGACGGCCCGGGCGCCGGTGGTGGGCGTGCACTTGCGTCTCATCAGCGAGGCTTACACGCAGAACAACGGCGGCGCAGGTGCTGAGAAGATCAGCGGCAACCATGTGGCGGCGGGCCTGGTGTTCTATTACTGACGCTGACGGGGCCTGACGGCCTCGTCGCCAGAGGGCACGGCACGGCGCAGCCGGCCGCGGTAAAATCGCGCGTTCCAAGGAGCGTTGCAGCAGCACACCCGTGCTGTCAGGCTTGGAGTTCCCAACGACGCTCACCTGTTTTGTGTTGTCCATCAGGTGAGCCGCATGTCCGAAACCTCCGTTCCCCCCATGAAGCTGTCCGGCCTGGAGCCGGTGCTCATCGGCGCCGACAGCCTCTTCGTCAACATCGGCGAACGCACCAACGTCACCGGCTCCAAGGCCTTCGCGCGTCTGATCCTCAATGGCCTGTTCGAGGAGGCGCTGGCGGTGGCGCGCCAGCAGGTGGAAAACGGTGCCCAGGTCATCGACATCAATATGGACGAGGCCATGCTGGACAGCCAGGCCGCCATGGTGCGTTTCCTGAACCTGATCGCCAGCGAGCCCGACATCGCGCGTGTGCCCATCATGATCGACTCCTCCAAATGGAGCGTGATCGAGGCCGGCCTGCGCTGCATCCAGGGCAAGGGCATCGTGAACTCCATCTCCATGAAGGAGGGCGTCGAGGAGTTCAAGCGCCAGGCCCGGCTGGTCAAGCGCTACGGCGCGGCCGCGGTGGTCATGGCCTTCGACGAGAAGGGCCAGGCCGACACCTATGCACGCAAGATCGAGATCTGCGAGCGGGCCTACCGCATCCTGGTGGATGAGGTCGATTTCCCGCCCGAGGACATCATCTTCGATCCCAACATCTTTGCCATCGCCACCGGCATCGAGGAGCACAACAACTACGCCGTGCACTTCATCGAGGCCACGCACAGGATCAAGCACCACCTGCCCGGCGCCAAGGTCTCGGGTGGTGTGTCCAACGTCTCCTTCAGCTTCCGCGGCAACGACCCGGTGCGCGAGGCCATCCACACCGTGTTCCTGTACCACGCCATCAAGGCCGGCATGGACATGGGCATCGTCAACGCCGGAATGGTGGGCGTCTACGACGACCTGGAGCCCGTCTTGCGCGAGCGTGTGGAAGACGTGGTGCTGAACCGCCGGCCCGACGCGGGTGAGCGCCTGGTGGAGATCGCCGAGACCGCCAAGGGTGCGGCCAAGGACGACAGCAAGAAGAACGAATGGCGCAGCGGCACGGTGGCGCAACGCCTGAGCCATGCGCTGGTGCACGGCATCACCGACCACATCACCACCGACACCGAAGAGGCCTACCAGGCCATCCTGGCCAAGGGCGGGCGCCCGCTGCACGTGATCGAAGGGCCGCTGATGGACGGCATGAACATC
>CAUPQO010000028.1:0-23224 GCA_963513295.1 uncultured Hylemonella sp. | reverse complement strand
CCGGCCCCGATGGGGTACAGCCCCTTGAGCCAGGAGAAAAGCTCGGCATTCTGCACGCCGGGAATCGCGCGTGTGAGGCACTGCACCATGTGGTGGTGGGTGTTGACCAGGCCAGGGATGACCACGTGGCGGCGCGCGTCGATCACCTCGTCGGCCTGGTCCTGCCACGAACGCAGATCGCTGCCCGCGGGCAGGACCTGTTCGATGAAACCATCGCGGATGAAGATCGAAGCGTCTTTCAGTTCCGTGCGCGCGTCGTCCTGGGTGGCGATGCAGCGGGCGTCCTTGATGAGCAGAGTCGTCATGCGTATCAATCCTGCAAGGCGCGCCAGACGCGCTCGGGGGTGGCGGGGGCATTCATGGCCACGCGGCCGTCGGCACGGGTGGCCGCCACGGCGTCACGGATGGCTTCCCAGACGGCGATGGCCAGCATGAAAGGCGGCTCGCCCACGGCCTTGCTGCCGAAGACGTTGTCCTCGCGGTTGGCTTCGGGCCAGAAGTCCACCCGCAGTTTCTCGGGCACGTCGCCCGTGGCCGGGATCTTGTAGGTGCTGGGCGCGTGGGTGGCGAGTTTGCCGTCGGCGTTCCAGACCAGCTCTTCGGTGGTGAGCCAGCCCATGCCCTGGATGAAACCGCCTTCGATCTGGCCGATGTCGATGGCCGGGTTGATGCTGTGGCCCACGTCGTGCAGGATGTCCACGGCCAGCACGCGGCTCTCGCCCGTGAGCGTGTCGATGGCCACCTCGCAGCAGGCCGCGCCGTAGGCGAAGTAATAGAAGGGCCGGCCGGTCAGCGTGGTCTTGTCGTAGTGGATCTTGGGCGTGCGGTAGAAGCCGTCGCTCCAGAGCTGGATACGGTTGGCGTAGGCGGCCTTGACCACCTCGCGGAAGTCGCGTGTGCTGCCATCGGCGTAGACCTTGCCGTTCGCAAAACGCACCTCGCCCGCGCCGCAGCCCTGCAGGCCGGCCACGAAGGCGGCCAGGTTCTCTCGCACCTGGCGCGCGGCGAACTGGGCGGCGCGGCCGTTGAGGTCGGTGCCGCTGGAGGCGGCGGTGGCGCTGGCATTGGGCACGCGGGCCGTGTCGCTGGCGCTGAGCAGCACGCGCTCGAAAGGCAGGCCCAGTTCGTCGGCCACGATCTGCGCCACCTTGGTGTGCAGGCCCTGGCCCATCTCGGTGCCGCCGTGGTTGACCAGCACGCTGCCGTCGTTGTAGACGTGCACCAGCGCACCGGCCTGGTTGAAGAGCGTGGCGGTGAAGCTGATGCCGAACTTCACGGGCGTGAGGGCCAGGCCCTTCTTGAGCAGGGTGTGCTCGCGGTTCCAGGCAGCGATCTCGGCGCGGCGCTCGCGGTAGCACGCGGTCTGCGCCAGCTGCGTGATCAGCGGTTGCAGGATGTTGTCTTCCACCTTCATCTGGTAGTGGGTGATATCGCGGCGCCTTTCAGGCGCGGTTGCGCTCGCTGGCGCGATGACCTCATCGCTGTACAGATTGCGCAGGCGCACGTCCAGCGGGTCCAGGCCCAGCCGGCGCGCGATGTCGCCCAGGATGGTCTCGATGGCGATCACGCCCTGCGGGCCGCCGAAACCGCGGAAGGCCGTGTGGCTCTGGGTATTGGTCTTGCAGCGGTAGCTGTCGATACGCACGTCACTCAAAAAGTAGGCGTTGTCGCTGTGAAAGACCGCGCGGTCGGCCACGGGGCCTGAGAGGTCGGCGCTGAAACCGCATTCGGCCAGCAGGGTGAGCTGCAGGGCGGTGACCAGGCCCTCGTCGTCAAAACCCACGGTGTAGTCGTAGGCGAAGGGGTGGCGCTTGCCGGTGACCATGAAGTCGTCGTCGCGGTCCAGGCGCAGCTTGACGGGGCGGCCGGTCTTGCGCGCGGCCAGGGTGGCCCACACGGCCAGGTGGCCGGCCTGCGTTTCCTTGCCGCCAAAACCGCCGCCCATGCGCCGGCACTCGACGCGCACGCGGTGGTTGTCCAGGCCCAGGGCATGGGCCACCCAGTGCTGGATCTCACCCGGGTGCTGGGTGCTGCTGTAGATGAGCCACTGCTGCTGTTCCTGCGGGATGGCGTAGGCGATCTGACCTTCCAGATAGAAGTGTTCCTGGCCACCGACCTCGAAGCTGCCCGTGAGCGTGTGTTTCGCTTTCTTGAGGGCCAACTCGGGTTCACCGCGTTTCACGGTGACGGGCGGCAGCACATAACTTTGCGCGGCATGGGCGGCGCGCGCGGTCAGCACCGCCGGCAGGGCTTCGATGTCGAGCTGCACGGCGCGCGCTGCACGGCGCGCCTGCATCACGGTCTCGGCCAGCACCAGGCCGATGACCTGGCCCACGTGCTGGACCGTGTCGCGCGCGAAGATGGGTTCGTCGTGCACGAAGGTGGCGAGCAACGGGTCGCCGGGAACGTCGGCCGCCAGCACCAGGTCCACCACGCCGGGCATGGCCAGCGCAGCCTTCGTGTCCAGACTCCTGAGCTTGCCGTGCGCGACAGGCGAGAGGATGGGCGCGGCGTGCAGGGTACCGCGCAGCTCGGGCAGGTCGTCGATATAAGGCGCCAGACCCTGGACCTGGTGGCGCGCGCTTTCGTGCGCAACAGACTGGCCGCAGGCGAAGACGGGGTCCGACGCGCTCATGACAATGCCTCCAGCTGCAACTCACCCTGTTCTTCGGCCCAGTAACGCAGCAGCAGGCGGCCCAGCACGCTGCGGCGGTAGGCGGCGCTGGCGCGCATGTCGGAGATGGGGGAGAACTCCTGCGCCAGCACGGACGCGGCGGCTTCGAAGCTGGCCAGGGCCCAAGGCTGGCCCGCGAGCGCGGCTTCGGTCTTGCGCGCACGCACGGGTGTGGCCGCCACACCGCCGGCACCGATGCGGGCGCTGGCGATGCGGCCCTCACGCACCGTGAGGTTCAGGGCCAGGCAGACGGCGGAGATGTCGTCGTCCTGGCGCTTGGAGATTTTGTAGACACGCAGGTGCTCATCCACCACGGGCAGCGGCACCTCGATACAGGCCAGCACCTCGTCGCTCGCCATGAGGTTCTTGCGGTAGCCGGTGTAGAAGTCGTCCAGCGCCACACGGCGTTCGCCGCGCACACTGGCCAGCACCAGGGTGGCGCCCAGGGCCAGCAGCAGGGGCATGCTGTCGCCGATGGGTGAACCGTTGGCCACATTGCCGCCCAGGGTGCCGCTGTTGCGCACGGGCAGGCCGGCGAAACGTTCAGCAAAACGCTGCAGCTGCGGGCGATCCGCGACCAGGGCGGCGTAGGCTTCGTACAGGGTGACGGCCGCACCGATGCGCAGGGTGTCGGATGTGCGGCTGAGCTGGCGCAGTTCTTCCACGCGGGTCACGTCCAGCACCTGGGCGAACTGGCGGTGCTGTTTGGTAACCCAGAGCCCCACGTCGGTGCAGCCGGCCACCAGCTGGGCCTGGGGTTGTTCCGCGCGCAGACGCAGCAGATCTGCCAGACGGGTGGGCGCGCTGTAATCGGCCGCGGAGGCAGGCGCGATCTGGCGTAGCTGGGCCAGCACGGTCGCCTCGTCCACCGTCACACGCGGCAGGGTGCCCATTTCTTGTGCGGCATCGAAGATGGGGCGGTAGCCGGTGCAACGGCAGAGGTTGCCCGACAGATCGACCTGCGCCATTTCACGGTTGATGATTTCGCCGGCCAGCACACGGTTCTGGTACATGCCGAAGAGGCTCATCACGAAACCGGGGGTGCAGAAGCCGCACTGGCTGCCATGGTTGTCGACCATGGCCTGCTGGCAGGGGTGCAAAACTGTGCCCCCACGCTCCGCCGCTGACGCGGGTCGCTGCCCCCCGTGGGGGCGCTCGTCACCTTGGGGCGGCCCGGCGGTGACGAAGCCGTCGTGTGCCCCGAGGTCCTGCGCGGTCCAGACGGCCAGGCCGTGCACCGAATGCGCCAGGCGGATGCAGCTGTTGATGGCCTTGTAGCCCAGGCCCTCGCCTGCGGGCTCGGCCAGCACCACGGTGCAGGCGCCGCAGTCGCCCTCGCCGCAACCTTCCTTGACGGCCGTGCACTGCAGGTCCTCACGCAGCACTTCCAGCAGCGTGCGGCTGGGGGCCACCCCCGAGAGCGAGACGATTTCACCCCGGCGGACGAATTGCAGCGGTTTCTCTTCCATCTCGGTCTCCGAAGCAAGCGTCATACCAGCGGGGGTCGACACGCAGCGGTTTGTATGCAATATTTGTATGCAGGACTTGGCACAGTTATAGCTTAAGCTAGTGCGGTTCGCCCGGATTTCTGACACGCGAACAACCCCTTTGACATCATGAGCACCTCTGTCGCAGACGCCCCGCCTCGCCTTGCGCTCTCCGGTATCACCAAGCGCTACCCGGGCGTGGTGGCCAACCGCGGCATCTCGCTGACGGTGCTCCCGGGCCAGATTCATGCACTGCTGGGCGAAAACGGTGCGGGCAAGTCCACCCTGATGAAGATCGTCTACGGTGCCGTCAACCCCGACGAAGGCCAGATCGTCTACCAGGGCCAGCCGGTGCAGATCCGCAACCCGCAGCAGGCACGGGCCCTGGGCATCAGCATGGTGTTCCAGCACTTCAGCCTCTTCGATTCGCTGACCGTGGCCGAGAACGTCTGGATCGGCCTGGACAAGAGCCTGAAGCTGGCCGAGGTGACGCAGCGCATCCGCGACAAGGCCCAGCAATACGGCCTGGACATCGACCCCGAGCGCCCGGTGCACAGCCTGAGCGTGGGCGAGATGCAGCGGGTGGAGATCATCCGCGCCCTGCTGGGCGAGCCGCAGCTGCTGATCCTGGACGAACCCACCTCGGTGCTGACGCCGCAGGCCGTGGAAAAACTCTTCGAGGTGCTGCGCCAGCTGGCCGCGCAGGGCTGCAGCATCCTCTACATCAGCCACAAGCTGCACGAGATCCGCGCCCTGTGCACGGCCTGCACCGTGCTGCGCGGTGGCGAGGTGACCGGCAGCTGCGACCCGCGCGAGGAAAGCAATGCCTCGCTGAGCCGGCTGATGATCGGCGCCGAGCCGCCGGCCCTGCAGCACAAACCGCCCCAGACCGGCGCGGTGCAGCTGGACGTGCGGGGCCTGAGCCTGGCGCGGCAGGACCCCTTTGGAGTGGACCTGGACAAGGTGGACCTGCAGGTGCGCGCGGGCGAGGTGGTCGGCATCGCGGGTGTGTCGGGCAACGGGCAGCGCGAACTGCTGTACGCGCTCTCGGGCGAAGACCTGCGCAGCGCGCCGGGCAGCATCCGCCTGGGCGAGCAGGACGCGGCCCGGCTGGACCCGGCGCGCCGGCGCGCCCTGGGCCTGCACTTCGTGCCCGAAGAGCGCCTGGGCCGCGGCGCCGTGCCCGCCATGGGCCTGGACCACAACCTGCTGCTCACGCGCGGCGAATCCCTGGGCCCGCTGGGCTGGATCCGCACCAGCGCCCTGGCCGCCCAGGCGCGCGGCATCATCGCCCGCCTGCACGTGAAGGCGGCGGATGAGCACGCGGCGGCGCGCAGCCTCTCGGGCGGTAATCTGCAGAAGTTCATCGTGGGCCGCGAGATCGACGCCGGCCCGCGCCTGCTGATCGTCTCGCAGCCCACCTGGGGCGTGGACGTGGGCGCGGCCGCGCAGATCCGCGCCGAAATTCTGGCGCTGCGCGATGCGGGCTGCGCCGTGCTGGTGGTGAGCGAGGAACTGGAAGAGCTGTTCGAACTCAGCGACCGCCTGCACGTGATGGCCAAGGGCCGGCTCTCGCCCTCACTGTCCATGGCCGAGGCGACCACCGAGCGCATCGGCGAGTGGATGAGCGGCCTTTGGCACAGCGAGGTGCAGCAGCACCTGCACGAACTGGAGGCCGGCCATGCTGCGGCTTGAAGCCCGCCCCCAGCCTTCGCGCGCCTGGAGCCTGGGCTCGCCCCTGCTGGCGCTGGCGCTCACCGTGCTGCTGGGCGTGATCCTCTTCATCGCCCTGGGCAAGGACCCGCTGCGCGGCCTGCAGATGTTCTTCTGGGAACCCGTCAAGTCGGGCTACGCCCTGGGCGAACTGATGGTCAAGGCCACACCGTTGCTCATCATCGCGCTGGGCCTGGCGGTGTGCTTCCGCTCCAATGTCTGGAACATCGGCGCCGAGGGGCAGTTCGTGATCGGCGCGGTCTGCGCCGGCGGCGTGGCCTTGCTGGCGGACAAGGGCACGGGGCCCTGGATCATCCCGGCCCTGCTGATCGCCGGCGTGCTGGGCGGCATGGTCTGGGCCGGGATCACCGCGCTGCTGCGCGACCGCTTCAACGCCAACGAGATCCTGGTGAGCCTGATGCTGGTCTACGTGGCCATCCAGCTGCTGAACTACATGGTGCACGGCCCCTGGAAAGACCCGGGGGGCTACAACTTCCCGCAGACCAAGACCTTCGAGGCGGTGACGCAGATCCCGCGGCTGATGAGCGGTTCGCGTCTGAACATCGGCCTGGTCCTGGCGCTGCTGGGTGCCGGCGTGCTCTGGGTCTTCCTGTTCCGCCTGCGCGCGGGTTTTGCACTGCAGGTGGGCGGCCTGGCGCCGGCGGCGGCGCGTTACGCGGGTTTCTCTTCGCGCAAGGCGCTGTGGACGGCGCTGCTGGTCTCGGGCGGCGCGGCCGGCCTGGCTGGCGCGCTGGAGGTGGCGGGGCCCATCGGCCAGCTCACGCCCTATGTGCCGGCGGGTTACGGTTTTGCGGCCATCATCGTGGCCTTCGTGGGGCGGCTGCACCCGGTGGGCATGGTCTTTTCGGCCATCCTCATGAGCATGTTCTACATCGGCGGTGAACTCGCGCAGTCGCGCCTGGGCCTGCCCAAGTCCCTCACCGGCGTGTTCCAGGGCCTGCTGCTGTTCACGGTGCTGACCTGCGACACGCTGATCAACTACCGCCTGAGCTGGAGGAAGCGCTGATGGAGTCCTACGCGCTGCTGCTCGCCGCCACGCTCAATGCCGGCACCGTGCTGGCCCTGGCCGCGCTGGGCCTGCTGCTCAACGAGAAGTCGGGCATCGTCAACCTGGGGGCCGAGGGCATGATGCTGTGTGCGGCCATTGCCGGTTTCGCCACCGTGGTGCACACCGGCAGCGACTGGCTGGGTTTTGTGGCCGGCATGGGCGCAGGCGCGCTGCTGGCGGCCCTGTTCGGCTGGCTGGTGATCTGGCTCAACACCAACCCCTATGCCACCGGCCTGGCGCTGAGTCTTTTTGGCGCGGGCTTCTCGGCTTTTGCGGGCATCGCCTACGTGCAGGCCAAGCTGCCCGAGCGCACGCAATGGGCCGTGCCCCTGCTGGGCGACATCCCCTGGATCGGCCCGGCCCTGTTCCGCCAGCATCCGCTGGTTTATGTGACCATGGCTCTGGTCGTGGTGCTGATCGTGTGGCTGGGGCGCAGCCGCAGCGGCCTGATCCTGCGTGCCGTGGGCGAGTCGCCCGAATCGGCGCACGCCCTGGGTTACCCGGTGCGGCGCATCCGCCTGGCCGCCGTGGTGGCCGGCGGCGCGCTGTGCGGCCTGTCGGGCGCCTACCTGTCCATCATCTACACCCCGCTGTGGGTGGAGGGCATGGTGGCCGGCAAGGGCTGGATCGCCCTGGCCCTGACGACCTTTGCCACCTGGCGCCCGGCGCGTGTGCTGCTGGGCGCTTACCTGTTCGGCGGTGTGACCATGCTGCAGTTCCATCTGCAGGGCACGGGCGTGGAAATGCCCAGCCAGTTCCTGGACATGCTGCCCTACCTGGCCACCATCGTGGTGCTGGCCCTGATCTCGCGCAATCCGGCCTGGATCCGCGTGAACATGCCCGCATCGCTAGGCAAGCCCTTTGAGGTCAGTTAACAGCAATTTCTCAAGATGCGTTGCGGAACAAAAAGGTCATGCGGTAGGCGCGTGGACGCCGCCGGGGTCACCCCCGGCAAGTCCGCGCAACACCCCGCATGGCCTTTTTGGCCGCAACCCGAAGGGAACGGGGAGCAAAGGGCGCCACTCGTTGTTGCACTCCTCACCCAGGCGGCCTGCCTGGGCGTCGTCGTGCGCCTAGATTGGCGCCCTTTGCTCCCCGTTCGCATTTGAGAAATTGCTGTTAACTGACCTCCATCCCGGCTCATAATCGCAACGTTTTTTCAACCCAGTGAGGACACCCATGACCGACCTGACCAAACGCCGCCTGTTCCAGGCTGCCGCCATTTCCGCCATCACCGCCGCCGCCCTCGTGGGCTGCGGCAAGAAGGAGGAGCCCGCCGCAGCCGCACCCGCCGCCGCGCCCAAGGCCGCGCCGCTGAAGATCGCCTTCGCCTACGTCGGCCCGGTGGGCGACGGCGGCTGGACCTTCGCGCACGACAACGGACGCAAGGCCATAGAGAAGGAATTCGGCGACAAGGTCATCACCAGCTTCGTCGAGAAGGTGCCGGAAAGCGCCGACGCCGAGCGCGTGATCCGCGACATGGCCGGCCAGGGCAACACCCTGATCTTCGGCACCACCTTCGGTTACATGGAGCCCATGCTCAAGGTCGCGCCCGATTTCAAGAACGTGAAGTTCGAGCACGCCACCGGCTACAAGACCGCCGAAAACATGCGCACCTACGACAGCCGCACCTACGAAGGCGCCTACATGGCCGGCGTGATCGCGGGCAAGATGACCAAGAGCAACACACTGGGCGTGGTCGGCTCGATCCCGATCCCCGAGGTGATCCGCAACATCAACAGCTTCACCATGGGCGCACAGTCGGTGAACCCCAAGGTCAAGACCAAGGTGGTGTGGGTGGGCGAGTGGTTCAACCCGCCGAAGGAAACCGAGGCCGCCACCGCCCTGATCAACGGCGGCGCCGACGTGCTGATGCAGAACACCGACTCCTCGGCCGTGCTGCAGACCGCCGAGAAGATGGGCAAGCGCGCCTTCGGCTGGGACAGCGACATGACGGCCTACGGCCCCAAGGCCCACCTGGGTTCGGCCATCATCAACTGGGGCCCCTACTACATCAAGGCCACGCGTGATGCGCTCGAAGGCAAGTGGGCCACCGGCCAGGCCTGGTGGGGTGTGAAGGAAGGCGCCATCGACATGGTGTCCATCGCCGCCGACGTGCCGGAAGACAGCAAGAAGAAGATCGACGAGATCAAGGCTGGCCTGAAGGCAGGCAGCTTCTCGATCTGGAAGGGCCCCATCCTGGGCCAGGACGGCAAGGAAGTGCTGAAGAAGGACGAAATCGCCGACGACAAGTTCCTCGGCGGCGTGAACTTCTACGTCAAGGGCGTGGAAGGCAAGATCCCCGGGGGCAAGTAAAGCCTGAGGGTAGGTAGAAGGGGCTGCTTCGGCAGCCCCTTCTTGTTTGAAGAACCTGTAGGAGCGGACCATGCCATCCATCCCCCACATCCCGGCGGACCGCCTGCCCGCTCTGCTGCGGGCCATGCCCAAGGCCGAGCTGCACATCCACATCGAAGGCTCGCTGGAGCCCGAGCTGATCTTCGCCCTGGCGCAACGCAATGGTTTGAGCCTGCCCTACCCCAGCGTGGAGGCCCTGCGGCAGGCCTATGCCTTCACCGACCTGCAGAGTTTCCTGGACATCTATTACGCCGGCGCCGGTGTGCTGCTGACCGAGCAGGACTTCTACGACATGGGCATGGCCTATCTGAAGCGCGCCGCCGCCGACCATGTGGTGCGCGCCGAGCTCTTCTTCGACCCGCAGACCCACACCGCGCGTGGCGTGAGCATGGAGACCGTGATCCACGGCCTGCACCGCGCCTGCCGCGACGGCGCCGCCCTGGGCGTGAGCGCCGAGCTCATCCTCTGTTTCCTGCGCCACCTCAGCGAGGAAGAAGCTTTCGAGACGCTGGAGCAGGCCCTGCCCTGGCGCGACCTGTTCATCGGCGTGGGGCTCGATTCGAGCGAGCTGGGCCATCCGCCGGAGAAGTTCGCCCGCGTCTTCGCGCGCTGCCGCGAACTGGGCCTGCGCCTGGTGGCCCATGCCGGCGAAGAGGGCCCACCGGCTTATGTCTGGAGCGCGCTGGATGTGCTGAAGGTCGAGCGCATCGACCACGGTGTGCAGAGCGTGCATGACGCCGCACTGATGCGCCGCCTGGCGCAGGACCGCATTCCGCTCACCGTCTGTCCCCTGAGCAACCTCAAGCTCTGCGTCTTCCCGACGCTGGCCGCGCACAACCTCGGCGCCCTGCTCGACGCCGGCCTGGTGGCCACGGTCAATTCCGACGACCCGGCCTACTTCGGCGGTTACGTCAACGACAACTACACCCAAACCTTCGCTGCCACTGGCTTAGGGGCGGCCCAGGCTTATGTGCTGGCGAGGAACAGCTTCGAGGCGAGTTTTTCCGAGACGCGGCAGAAACAGCACTGGATGGCTGCGCTCGACGCGGCCTTCGAGCAGGCGGCGCGTTGAGGCTGAGCCGCGGGACGCTCAGCCCATGCGCGCCAGCAGCGTCTCCATGTCCTTCATCATGGCCGAGAGGTCGGCCTTCTGCTCTTCGCCGGGCGCCAGGCGCGATTCGAGTTCCTGCTCCATGAAGCAGACCGTCATGCGCAGGTAGGTGCTGTCCAGCGCCTTGCGCACGGCCGAGAACTGCTGGCCGATCTTCAGGCAGCTCTCGCCATCCTCGATCATGCGCTGGATGCCGCGCAGCTGGCCTTCGGCGCGGCGCAGGCGATTGAGCACCTCGGTGCGCGCGTCGCTGTCGGTCAGCACGGTGGGGTTGCAGCCGGCCTCGGTACTGCTGGCCGTTTTTTTCATCGCCGTGCTCTTGGCCATGCCTCTTTCCTTTATTTGAGTTGCTGGCCGTCGGCGTCGCGCACGCTGACGTGCAGGGGAATGCCCTGCGCCACGCTGGCGCCCACAGTACAGAAAGCCTCGAACTGCTCGAGCACGCGGTCCAGGTGTTCCAGCTTCGCAGCCGGCACGCCCAGCGTGAGCGCCACGTCCAGCCCCAGCACACGCAGGCGGTTCTCGGCATTGCGGCCGATCTCGGCCGTGACCTCGCAGCTGATGGGCTCGGGCGCCTGCTTGAACTTGCGCAGCGCGAACAGCAGCGCGTCCGACAGGCAGTTGCCCACAGCCGCCGCCAGCAGTTGCACGGGCGTAGGCCCCTGGCCCTGGCCCAGCGGCGGGTGCTCGTCACCCAGCAGCGGGGGGATGCCCGCGCCGAAGTCGATGGCGAACTGGAAGTCCTGCTGCTGACGCAGCACGACACGGGGCTTGGACTCGCTCATGCCGGGCTCCTGATGATGGCTTACTTGGTCCCGCAGGAACCGCCTTCAGGCACGCCCAGTTTCCTGAGCAGGATGCCGGGCGGGCAGAAGCCGGTGATGCCGGACTGGAACAGGTTGAAACCGACGAAGGCGGTGAAGGCCAGGAACCAGGGACTCACGAAGATCGGGCTGGCTTCGACGCCCAGGGCCAGGGACAACATGACAAAAAAGCCGGCCATGATGCGGATGTAGCGTTCAACAGTCATTTTTAACTCCTAGGGTTCAGGTTGAGGAAAGGGGAAACAGGGGCGTGCCGTCGGCGTTCTCATGCTTGCGGCGGTACAGGGCGTAATAGAGCACGGGGATCACCACCAGCGTGAGCAGGGTGGAGACCAGGATGCCGAAGATCAGGGCGATGGCCAGGCCGTTGAAGATGGGGTCGTCCAGGATGAAGAAGGCACCGATCATGGCGGCCAGGCCGGTGAGCGCGATGGGTTGCGCACGCACGGCGGCCGACTGCACCACGGCATCGCGGAACTTCATGCCCTGGCTGACCTGCAGCTCGATGAAGTCCACCAGCAGGATGGAGTTGCGCACGATGATGCCGGCCAGCGCGATCATGCCGATCATGGAAGTGGCGGTGAACTGCGCGCCCAGCAGAGCGTGGCCCGGCATCACGCCGATGATGGTCAGCGGAATGGGCGCCATGATGACCAGGGGCGTGGTGTAGGAGCGGAACTGCGCCACCACCAGCAGGTAGATCAGGATCAGGCCCACGCCGTAGGCGGCGCCCATGTCGCGGAAGGTCTCGTAGGTGATCTGCCACTCACCGTCCCACTTCAGGGCGTATTGGCGATAGGTGTCGGTGGGCTGGCTGATCCAGTACTCGGCCAACTCACCCGTGCCCTTGAGCGCGGCCTCGTCCAGCTTCGGGCGGATGGCGAACAGGCCGTACAGAGGCGAGTCCAGCTTGCCGGCCATGTCGCCGAAGACGTAGCTCACGTTGGCCAGGTCCTTGGTGAACAGCGGCTTGTCGATGACACCGCGCTCCACACGCACCAGCTCCGACAGCGGCACCAGCTGGCCGTTGGCGGCGCGCATGGGCAGGGCCAGAACCGTGTCCAGGCCCACCTGCTTGTCGCGCGGCAGCTGCAGGCGCACCGGCACCGGGTACTTGGACTGGGCGTCGTGCAGCCAGGCGGCGTCGGTGCCCGAAAGCGCGGCCGAGACGGTCTGGGCCACGGCGGCCACCGGGATGCCCAGGGACTCGGCGCGCTGGCGACGCACGCGCAGCCAGGCGCGCGGCGCGTCTTCCTTCAGCGAGGTATCGACACCGACGATGTCCTCCGTCTTGCCAAAGGCCTGCGCAACGCGCAGCGCCAGTTGCTGACGACCGGCTTCGTCGGGGCCGTAGATCTCGGCCACCAGCGGGCTCATGACGGGCGGGCCCGGCGGTACTTCGACCACCTTGACGCGTGCGCCGTGTTTCACGCCGATCTTTTCCAGCTCGGGGCGCAGGCGCTGGGCGATGGCGTGGCTCTTCTCGCTGCGGTGCTGCTTGTCGACCAGGTTGACCTGCAGGTCGCCCTGCTCGGCTTCGGCGCGCAGGTAGTACTGGCGCACCAGGCCGTTGAAGGTGATGGGCGAGGCCGTGCCGGCATAACCTTGCAGGTCCAGCACCTCGGGCTGCTGCGCGAGGAAAGCGCCCAGCTCGTGCAGGGTAGCGGCCGTGTCTTCCAGCGGGGCGCCGGCCGGCATTTCGACCAGCACCTGGAATTCGCTCTTGTTGTCGAAGGGCAGCATCTTGAGCACCACACCGACAAAGGAGGACGGCACCAGGGTCAGCGCCACCGACAGCAGCAGCGCCCCCATGATGCCGGCCAGCAGCAGCAGGCGCTGGCGTGCGCCGCCCAGGAAGGGCGTGAGCACACGGGTGAACAGCGTCTGCAGCTTGCCACCGATGCCGCCGCCGGCGTGGCTGTCATGCGCAGCGTGGCCGGGGCCGTGCTGTTTCATGAGCTTGAGCGCCAGCCAGGGTGTGACCGTGAAGGCAATGGCCAGCGACAGCGCCATGCCCAGGCTGGAGTTGATCGGGATGGGGCTCATGTAGGGACCCATCAGGCCGGACACGAAGGCCATGGGCAGCAGCGCGGCGATCACGGTCAGCGTGGCCAGGATGGTGGGGCCTCCCACTTCGTCCACGGCGCGCGGGATGATCTCGCGCAGCGGGGCGTCGGGTGTGAGCTGCTGGTGGCGGTGGATGTTTTCCACCACCACGATGGCGTCGTCCACCAGGATGCCGATGGAGAAGATCAGCGCGAACAGCGAGACGCGGTTCAGCGTGAAGCCCCAGGCCCAGGAGGCGAACAGCGTGGCCATCAGGGTCAGGATCACGGCCGCGCCGACGATCACCGCCTCGCGTCGGCCCAGGGCGAAGCCCACCAGCAGGATGACCGAGCCGGTGGCGAAAGCCAGTTTCTGGATCAGCTTGTTGGCCTTCTCGGCCGCGGTCTCGCCGTAGTTGCGGGTGACGGTGGCTTCGATGTTGCCGGGGATGACGGTGTTGCGCAGGGCCTGCACGCGGGCGTGGGCGGCACGCGCCACGTCGACGGCGTTCTCGCCCGGTTTCTTGGTGACGGTCAGCGTGACGGCCGGGTAGACCTGGCCGGCGGGCAGGGCCTCCGCGCTCTCGCCCTGGGCCTTGGCGGCACCGGGGGTGAACCAGACGTAACGCTGCGGCTGCTGGGCACCGGCTTCGATCCGCGCCACTTCGCGCAGGTAGACCGGGGCGCCCTTGCTGACGCCGACCACGATGTCGCCCACGTCCTGCGCCGAGCGCAGGAACTCGCCGGTCTCCACGCTGAGCATCTGCGGCGTGGCGCCGTTTTTCTTGCCCTGGGTGTCGAGCACGCTGCCGGCCGGCATGCCGAAGTTGGCGGCGGCCAGGGTCTGCTTGAGGCTGAGCACGTCGATGCCGCGGGCGCGCAGTCGCGTGGGCTCCAGCCAGACATGCACGGCACGGCCGGGGCCGCCGATGGTCTGCACCTCGCGCGTGCCCTTGACGCGCTTGAGTTCGGTTTCCACCGCATGGGCCACACGCTCGAGTTCATGCGCGGGCTGGGCGTCCTTGCTCCACAGCGTCACGGCCAGCACCGGCACGTCGTCGATGCCCATGGGTTTCACGATGGGGGCCAGCGTGCCCAGGTCGCGCGGCAACCAGTCCTGGTTGGCGTTGAGCACGTCGTACAGGCGAACCAGCGCCTCGGTGCGCGGCACGCCCACCTCGAATTGCACGGTCAGCACGGCCAGGCCGGGGCGGGCCACGGAATAGGTGTGTTCGATGCCGGCGATCTGGCTGAGCACCTGCTCGGCCGGGCGCGCCACCATGTTCTGCACGTCGGTGCTGCTGGCCCCGGGGAAGGGGATCAGCACATTGGCCATGGTCACGTTGATCTGCGGCTCTTCCTCGCGCGGCGTGACGAACACGGCGAACAGGCCCAGCAGCAGCGCCACCAAAGCCAGCAGGGGCGTGATGGCGTTGGCCTGGAAGGCCGCCGCGATGCGTCCGGAAATGCCCATGCGCTCTTGCTGGCTGTCTTTCATGGCGGTTCTCACGGTTGGGCGGCGACGGCACCGGCCAGACCGGCCTTGACCGGGTCCAGCGCCACACGCTCACCAGCGGCCAGACCGGCCACGATTTCCACACCTTCGGCGCCATGGTCGGCACCCAGGCGCACGGCACGCAGCACGAAACCCTTGTCAGACGCGACATAAACAGCGGTCAGTTCGCCACGGCGCAGCACCGCGGCGGCCGGCACCACAGTGCGGTTGGCCTGGCCCCCGACAAAGCGCACGCGCACCTGCTGCCCCGGCAGCAGATTCTGCGCCGCCTGGCTCGACAGGTCCAGGCGCCAGACCACGGTCTGCGAGACCGGATCGGCCGCCGGCATGGCGCTGCGCTTGATGGGCGCCACCCACTGGCTGTCGCCGTTGGCTGCGCCCAGCTGTACCAACACTTCCCTGGCCGCGCGGGTGCTGTCGGCCAGCGAGGCCGGCACCTGCACTACGGCACGCAGGGGCAGGGGGGCGTAGACCGTCACGATGGGTTTGCCCGGCACGGCCAGGTCGCCGGCTTCGGCGTGCGTCTGCAGCACCCAGCCGTCGTAGGGGGCGGTCACCCGCGTGTAGCCCTGGGACAGGGCCGAGGCGCGCGCGCCGGCCGCGGCCTGGACGTGGCCGGCCTGGGCCGCCTTGTATTGTGTTTCGGCCACGTCCAGCGCGGCCTGGCTCACGAAGCCCTGGGCGCGCAGGTCCCGGGTGCGCTCGAAACTCACCTGGGCATTGCGCAACTCGGCCTCTGCCTGCGCCACCTGGGCCTGGCTGCGCTGCACGCCGACGGCGGTCTCGCGGTCGTCGATGGTCGCCAGCAACTGGCCGGCCTTGACGCGGTCGCCCATCTTGACGGCCAGCGTGACGATCCGGCCCGAAGCCTGCGCGGAAATGACGCTCTGCTTGACCGGCTCGATGACTCCGTCGATTTCATAGCCGGTGGACACATTGCGCGCACCGATCTGCACTGTCGGTACCTGGATCACACCTTGGGCCTGGGCGGCACTGGCGGCCAGCAGCAGCAAGCCCGGCAGCAGGCGACGCACCCGATCAACAGAAGTGGGCAGGACGATAGCGATTGAAAGGGATTTCATGGGCAACTCCATATACTGCACGTAGTATACACATATACCCCCCACAGTACAAGACGCAGCCCCAAATCCCTGGCTACCGCTTCCCGGCAACCAGACCATGCAAGAACAGGGCAGTGGCCGAACAGGGGTCGGCCCGGCCGGGCCGACCTTGCGGACTCTACCTCAGGGGCAGATCGGTGTCATGCCGTCCATCCAGCCCCGGATCAGGGCGTTGCCTTCCGTGTGGAAGACGTACCGCCTCAGTTCCGGCATGACCACGCTGGGCGGACTGGCATTGATCCGTTAGTTGTTCAGGTAGCGATAGAGGGGGGAGACCTCGGCGTTGCCGAGGGTCACGTCAAAAGTGAACAGATTGTTGCGCTGGCCGCCGCCAAGGCTTGGCCAAAGAGGGGGACAGAACAGGAACAGGTGTGCTGATCCGGTCGGGCGCAGATCGCGGCGCCGCGCGCGTCAGCCGATGGCGGCGATGCGCCCCAGCGCCGCCGGGTCGATCTGGAAACGGCGGCCGTCCTCCATCAGCCAGCCGCTGCGCTTGAACTCGGCGAGTACGCGACTCACCGTCTCCACCGTCAGTCCCAGCAGAGCCCCAATGTCTTCGCGCGACAGCTGGTGGCATTCGGTCCTTTGCGCATTGCACGCGGTCTGCAGCAGGAAGCGCGCGGCGCGGGCGTGGGCCGTGCCGGTGGACAGCTCGATGATCACCTTGTCCGCATCGTCGAGGCTGTTCTGCCAGCGCGCCATCAGCGCCTGGTGCAGTGCCTGGTTATGGCTCTCCAGCTGCGCGACGACATTCGCCGGAATGCGGCACAGGTCGGTCTCCGTCACGGCCTCGGCGCTGTGGTGGTAATGCCCGTTAACCAGAATCTCCAGCCCGCTCACGCTCCCGGGCTTGAGCAGGCGTACGATGCGCCGCGTGCCGTTGGACGCATAGTGCACCAGCCGCACCAGACCGCGGCGGATGGTGTAGACCGCATCACCACCATCACCTTCGCGGTACAGCGTGGCCTTGGCCGGCAGCAGCAGGTTGTCGATCGGCTGCAGCATGCCGCCCAGTTCGGGCTCGCTCAGGGTCGAGAACAGCATGGTGCCGCGCACATCGCAATGCCGGCAGTCGGCCCGGCCGACCCAGGTGGCATCGGTGCAGTAGGAGTGGTTGGGCGCCTTCATTGCTGCCGAGCATACCTGTACCGGGACACCCCCGGTTTGACCCGGTTCCGTCCATGACAAATATCAACTTTAACGCGCATCGCACACCCGCCTCACACCCAGGATCCGTCGGCTCGATTTTTGATGTTTATCAAGGACTCACCTTTTTTATCAGCGTAGATTGAGTATGTCGGCCTTTCAACTTCTGTTTCTCAGTGCGTGCATTTCTTAAAGGGGATTTATCGTGAAAATGTTCAAAACAGACGCGTCTCGCTGGCAGCGACTCGTGTCCGGTGTTACCGCGTTTGCCGTGGCATCGGTGACGGCCCTGTCCTTGTCGGGCTGTGGAGGCTCGTCCTCACCGTCATCGGCAACCGTCGCTGCACCGGGGGCACCGACCGCATTTACAGTGACGGGTGGCGAGAATGTAGCGACCCTGACGTGGTCGCCACCCGCCGCATCGACCACGGCCGGCGCGCCGGCCACCTATGAGGTTTACGGCAGCTCAACCGCAACCACCGCTACGGCCTTGCTTGGCACTCCCGCCATCGCCTCGATCCCGGCGGTCAGCGGACAGACCGCCTACTCGTATACCGCTCTCGGATTGGCCGGGGGCAATACGACACATTACTTTGTGGTCACTGCCAAGAATGCCGGCGGCGAGACGGCTTCCCCTGTGGCAAGCGCGGCCGTTACCGGGCCTCCCACCGCCAAAACCTATGGCAACAACTTTTCAGCGGCCCTGATCTTTGCGGACGATATCGGCATCACCAACCTGCCCATCACAGGGGTCTGGACGGGTCACAATGCCCCATACGCCGGAATCGACTACAACACCGGACTGCGGCCGCTGGCGACCGAAGTGGCGGCGTTCCCGGGCACCCAGCTGAACCTGCCGTATCTGCCTGTTGCTTCGAAGATCAACACTTCGTATTACGAGCAGAAGTCCATCAACACCTGGCAGGGCGAATGGGCCAAGGGCAAGGCGACACCGCAGAATGTGAACGCCAAGTGGGGCGACAACATGGTCAGCGCCAGCCTGAGTGCCACGTCCAAGATCAGGATCGAGATGGTTCTGACCAAGGACGTGACCGCAACTCCCATGATGGCCTATCCGATGTTGCTCCTGTCGGGTTCGGGAATCACCGAATTGCAGGGAACCACCGGCGTAGCCGCCCCGGTCACCACCGCCTTTGTTTTCGCGACCAACGCCCATCTGACGCTTCAGAAGCTGGACGCCGGCGGTGTGCCGACAGGCCCGATGATCGTCGACCAGGCTCTGTTTAATACGGCCATCCCCGACGGCCTGAACAAGCTGTCTGGCGAGATTCCGGTGTCCGGCAACTTCACCTATGGCTTCGTCTGGAACCCTGCAACCTCAGGCTCCACCGCTGGCAAGTACCGGGTGACGTTCAAGCTTGATCCGACTTCACAGTTCGGAACCGGCAGCCCGGCCAACAACACCTTCATGAAGACGGCCACCAACGGTGTGCGCGTGTCCGACACCGAGGTCTACATCGACATTGATGTGAAGTAGTCAAGCCACTTCGCCGAGTGGAGAGGTCAACTCCCACTTGGCGGGTGTAGTGTGCTGTCACATTCGAAGGGCGCCCAAGTGGGCGCCCTTTTTTGCGCCCCATTCACGAGACAACCCAGCCAAGGTGCTGGTTTTTTTGGGCATCGCTGCCAATCGCGGTTTCCGGCTGCGGTGGTGTCGGTTGCGCCCCGCGCTTCCAGTGAAGTGCCATTCGACCCGGTGTTGCCCTTGTTCGCCGCCGCTAGCGGCTTGGCCTGTCATGCCCGTCAGCCACCCAACCCAGTTGCCGCCGCGCGCGTGAAATATCCTGCAACAAATGGTTGCGCGCGATTTGACAATCTTCAATGCGCTTCCAGGGCCAGCGCCGCATCATAAAAAAGTGATGTGGCCTTATGCCCGTTGGTTTTTTTGTCAACCCCAGGAGATGAAATGACTCTGAAGAAAATCGCACGGATCGGTGCTGGCACGCTGTTCATGGTGGCGCTGTCGGCAGGCTTGGTGGCGACTGCCGCAGCGCAGACCGCTACCCAGGAGCGTGAGCAGACGCAGCAGCGCGAGCAGGACCGCCGCAACATGGGTCCTGGCCAGGGCCAGGGCCCCGGCACAGGAGCAGGTCAGCAACTGCAGAAGCAAGAACGTGAGCGTGAGCGCGAACGTGACCGCATTCACCAGGGTAGCCCCAACGCCCAAGGTTCCGGCCAGGGCAAAGGTGGCGGCATGCAGGGTGGCATGGGTGGTGGTGGCGGCCGCCGCTGAGTTGGCGGTGAAGTTGGCTCTGGGTTCCCGCCCCGCCGGACCTTCGCGGTCATAACAGGCGCCTCCCGGCAGCGGGCGGCGCCTTTTTCTTGCCCGGGCCAGCTTGCCCGGCCAGGTGCAGGGGAAGAGAGCCACTGTGACGACACAGCCCGCCAAGCTGGCGCAGGCATGCGGCCTGACGCGGCCGCGGCGATCGTTGATGAACGCAGAGTCGGGACGGGCCTGCCATGCCCAAATGAGACCTCTCAAAAGGCCCGGGCCGGCTGGCGGGGCGGCGCGAGCGGGCCGCGCGCTGTGGCGGGGCCCGAAAACCGCGGGGTCAGAACGGGATGTCGTCGTCCATGTCCTCGAGGCCGCTGGCCGACTTGGCCGGGGCCTGCTGGCGCGGGGCGGCGCTGGGCGCCGGGCGCGAGGCCGGGGGCGCGCTGCGGCGCGGGGCGCCACCGCCGTCTTCGTCGGGGCCACCCATACCTTCACGGCCGCCAAGCAGCTGCATTTCGGTGGCGATGATGTCGCAGGTGTTCTGCTCAACGCCATCCTTGTTGGTGAACTTGCCGTATTTGATGCGACCTTCGACGTAGACCGGGCGGCCCTTCTTCAGGTATTCGCCGGCGATCTCGGCCAGGCGGTCATAGAAAGTGACACGGTGCCACTGGGTGTCCTCGATCATCTCGCCGGAATTCTTGTCCTTGCGGCGGCTGGAGGTGGCCACGCTGACGTTGGCCACGGCCTGGCCCGAGGGCAGGTAACGGATTTCGGGATCGCGGCCGCAGTTGCCGACGAGGATGACTTTGTTGACGGATGCCATGGGGAATTCCTCCAGATAGTCGGGTGATTATGGCGCTTTGCGGCCCGGTGCGGCCATGGGCCAGGCCAGCAGCAGCCACAGGCCCATGCCCACCGCGCAGGCGATGAACAGCGCCGGCACGCCCTGGGTCTTGACCAGCCAGCCGCCGGCCATGCCGCCGGCAAAAAAGCCCAGCGACTGCAGGGTGTTGTAGACGCCCAGGGCGGCGCCGCGCGCGTGCGGCGGGGCCACGCGCGAGGCCAGGCTGGGCTGGCTGGCTTCGAGCACATTGAAGCCGCAGAAAAAGAGGAAAAGCATGAAGGCCAGCCAGGCGATGTGCGGCGCGTGCGCCGCCCACAGCAGGCCCAGCTGCACCAGGGCGATCAGGCCGATGGCCCCGAGAAAGACGGCACGCAGGTAACCGCGCCGCTCCAGCGGGAACAGGGTGGCGCCCATGACAAAAAAGGAGGCCAGCACGGCCGGCAGGTAAACCCACCAGTGCTGCGCCGGGGGCAGGCCGGCCTGCACCAGCAGGGCGGGGATGGCCACCCACATGGCCAGTTGCACGGCGTGCAGGATGAAAACACCCGCGTCCAGGCGCAGCAGGCCGGCATGCCTGAGCACCTCGGAGAGCTTGCCGCGCGGCTGGTTCTTGTGCTGCAGGGGCTCGGCAGGCACCCACCAGATCACCACGGCCACACCGGCCAGGGCCAGCGAACCCGTCAGCGCGAACAGGCCGGCCAGGCCGATATAAGTCACGAGCAGCGGGGCCAAGACCAGGGAAAGCGCGAACATCAGGCCGATGCTGGCGCCCACCAGGGCCATGGCCTTGGTGCGCACCTCGTCACGCGTCTGGTCGGCCAGCAGGGCGGTGACAGCGGCCGAAACGGCGCCGGCGCCTTGCAGGGAGCGGCCGATGATGAGCCAGGTCAGGCTGCCGGCCAGGGCGGCCACGAAACTGCCCAGGGCAAAAACCAGCAGGCCGGCAATGATGACGCGCTTGCGCCCCAGCCGGTCCGAAGCCATGCCGAAGGGGATCTGCAGCAGCCCCTGGGTCAGACCGTAGATGCCCATGGCCAGGCCGATAAGCACCGGGTCGTCACCGCCCGGGTAACGGGCGGCTTCCAGCGCGAAGACCGGCAGCACCAGGAAGAGACCCAGCATGCGCAAGGCGAAGATGGCGGCCAGGGAAGCGCTGGCACGCCGCTCGTGCGCGGTCATGGCGTAGGCGTCGGGACTGGCGGCGGGCGTAGCGGCAGAAGAAGACACAGGAGAGGAGGAGGCGGACACCGGAATAAAGGAAGCCCGCACCAGGGCGGGCAAAACCTGCATTGTCCCCGATCCGGGCCGCGAGGATGCCGTGGCGCCAGGAATTCTCTATCATGGATGGTTTTGCCCATAGGCCGCCCTTGAACTCCACCCCTGAAGGCCTCCGCCCCCCCATCCAAGCCGAAGAAGGCCAGGGGCGCTACCTGGCTCGCGCCCTGCAGCAGCAGGCCATGCACATCCGCGGGGCGCGCACGCACAACCTGAAGAACATCGACCTGGACATCCCGCGCAACCAGCTGGTGGTGATCACGGGCCTCTCGGGTTCGGGCAAGTCCAGCCTGGCCTTCGACACGCTGTATGCCGAGGGCCAGCGCCGTTACGTGGAAAGTCTCTCGACCTACGCGCGCCAGTTCCTGCAGCTGATGGACAAGCCCGACGTGGACCTGATCGAAGGGCTGTCGCCGGCCATCAGCATCGAGCAGAAGGCCACCAGCCACAACCCGCGCTCCACCGTGGGCACGGTGACCGAGATCCACGACTACCTGCGTCTGCTGTACGCGCGCGCCGGCACACCGCACTGTCCCGAGCACGGCCTGCCGCTGCAGGCGCAGACCGTGAGCCAGATGGTGGACGCCGTGCTGGCCCTGCCCACCGACACGCGCCTGATGATCCTGGCGCCGCTGGCGCGCCAGAAAAAAGGCGAGTTCGGCGAGGTCTTCGAGACCATGCAGTCCCAGGGTTATGTGCGCTTTCGAATCGACGGCCAGGCCCTCAACTTCGACGAGCTGCCCACGCTCAAGAAGACCGAGAAGCACGACGTCGACGTGGTGATCGACCGCCTCAAGGTGCGCGACCCCGGCGAGCCCGAACACGCCGCGCTGCGCCAGCGCCTGGCCGAGAGCTTCGAGGCGGCGCTGCGCATCGCCCAGGGCCGCGCGATCGCGCTGGAGACCGATGCCAACACCGAACATCTGTTCAACGCGCGCTACGCCTGCCCGCTGTGCCACTACTCGATCAGCGAGCTGGAGCCACGCCTGTTCTCCTTCAACTCGCCGCAGGGCGCCTGCCCCACGTGTGATGGCATCGGCCAGCAGGAGTTCTTCGACCCGGCGCGCGTGGTGGCCTTTCCGTCCTTGAGCCTGGCCGGCGGCGCCATCAAGGGCTGGGACCGGCGCAACGCCTATTACTTCGCCATGCTGGAGAGCCTGGCCAAACACTACAAGTTCAAGCTGGAAGACCCCGTCGAGGAGCTGCCGCCGGACATCCAGCAGGTCATCCTGCACGGCTCGGGCGAGGACGAGATCAAGTTCAGCTACGTGATGGACTCGGGCGCCTCCAAGGGCCGCAAGGTCAGCAAGACCCACCCCTTCGAGGGCATCATCCCCAACATGACGCGGCGCTACCGCGAAACCGACTCGGCCCTGGTGCGCGAGGACCTGGCGCGCCTGCGCGGCACCCAGCCCTGCCCGGCCTGCGCCGGCACCCGGCTGCGAGCCGAAGCGCGGCACGTGAAGCTGGGCGAGGGCGAGCAGGCACGCGCCATCTTCGAGGTCAGCCACCTGACCTTGCGCGAGTGTTTCGATTATTTCGAACAGCTGCAGCTGCACGGCGCCAAGGCCGGCATCGCCGACAAGGTGGTGCGCGAGATCCGCCTGCGCCTGAAGTTCCTCAACGACGTGGGCCTGAACTACCTGAGCCTGGACCGCAGCGCCGAGACGCTCTCGGGCGGCGAGGCGCAGCGCATCCGTCTGGCCAGCCAGATCGGCAGCGGCCTGACCGGCGTGATGTACGTGCTGGACGAGCCCAGCATCGGCCTGCACCAGCGCGACAACGACCGCCTGATTGAGACCCTG
>CAUPQO010000027.1:0-23324 GCA_963513295.1 uncultured Hylemonella sp. | reverse complement strand
TGGACCGCGCCGCTCGTGCGCCTGCTGGGCCTGCCCCAGCCCAAGCCGCTGCCACGCAAGACCACCGCCTACGAAGCGCGTGAACTTGCGGGGCGCCGGGTCCTGCTGAGCGGCCTGGACGGCACGGACCCGCCAGCGCTGCGAAACTGGCTGCAAGGCCAGGGCGCCGTGCTGGACACCGCCGAGGCGCCGGAGCTCGTGCTGCTCGACATGCGTGAACTTAACACCCCGGCCCAGTTGGGCCAGCTTCGCGCGCAACTCCAGCCGACCATCAGCCGCCTGGCCCCCGGCGCCCGTGTACTGGTGCTCGTACCCGCACAGCAGGTCGGCACACAAGCGGCCGCGGCCGTGGCGGCGGCGGAGGGTTTCGTGCGCTCGCTGGCCAAGGAGATCGGGCGCCGCGGCGCCACGGCCAATCTGCTGCAATTGCCTGCGGGTCTGGATGTCTGCGCACTCGCCCCATTGCTGGATTTCTTCGGCACCCCGCGCTCGGCCTATGTCTCGGGCCAGGTGCTGCGTCTGCAGCAGCCGGTGAGCGCAGTGGGTGCCCTGCCTCAGCCCGCGCTTCTGGGCCAGACGGCCCTGGTCACGGGCGCAGCCGGCGGCATCGGTGCGGCCACGGCACGTCGTCTTGCTGCGGATGGTGCGCACGTGATCTGCGTCGACGTGGAAGCTGCACGCACGCCACTGAGCGCACTGGCACAGGAACTCGGCGGCACGGCCCTGGCGCTGGACATCACGGCGCCCGATGCACCCGCACGTGTCGTCGAAGCCGCGCGCGCCCGCGGCGGCCTGGACATCCTGGTGCACAACGCCGGCATCACCCGTGACCGCACCCTGGGCCGCATGTCGGACGCCGAATGGAGCAGCGTACTGGCCGTGAACCTGCACGCCGTCCTGGCCATCGACGCCGCACTCGATGCGGCCGTCGCACTGCACCCCGGACTGCGCGAAATCTGCCTGGCATCCATCAGCGGCATCGCCGGCAACGCAGGCCAGACCAACTACGCCGCCAGCAAGGCCGGCCTGATCGGCTACGTGCGCGCCCGTGCCGCTGAGCTGCAAGCATCGGGTGGCACCATCAACGCCGTGGCCCCGGGTTTCATCGAAACGGCGATGACCAAGCGCATGCCCCTCATGGTGCGCGAAGCCGGCCGCCGCTTGAACGCCCTGCAACAAGGCGGCCACCCGGCCGACGTGGCCGAGGCCATTGCCTTCCTGGCCCGGCCCGATGCCGTGGCCGTCAATGGGCAGGTGCTACGGGTCTGCGGCTTGTCGTTGCTGGGGGCTTGAGCCGCCACGTCGTTCAGAACTCGAAGGCCGGCTTGGCCACCATCAGGTAGTACACCACCAGCATGGACACAAAAGCCGGATAGCCCAGCCGCTCCCACCAGGCTTGGCGCTGCCGATAACGTGGTGGCAACGCGATGCCCGTGTCCGCCGCTTGCCGCGCCATGCGGGCCATATCGATCTGCAGCCAGACCACGGGCAACCAGCAGGCGCCGGTGAAGATAAAGAGCAGCAGCGCAAGCAGGAGCCAGGGCGTCGTCAGCGGCCAGCCGCCCATATGCGCCAGCAGCAACCCCGAGGCCAGTTGGATAAAGACCGTCGGCGTAGTGAACCACCAGTCCGCACGGACTACCAGGCGTGCCACTTCCGCCTGCACGACCACGCTGCCGCTGCGGTTCGCGAAAAACATGTAGTAGGCCGAGCCGAAGCCTGTGCCTACCAGCAGGACGCTGGACAGGATGTGCAACCATTTGATCGTGAGATAGGTGCTCATGGTTTTCTCCTTGCCAGGACGAGCAAGATGGCCGCGATAGGGACGTTCTTCGTCAAGGGCCCGAGTGGCTCCAGCCACAGAGCCGGTGCCAGCATCGTGGCTACCAGGGTCATCAGCAGCATGAACATCAGTGCCAGGAGATAGATCAACCGCGCAGGACGCAGGTACATGGCCACACCCAGCGCCACGTCCACTGCAACTCCACCCCAGATCAGCACAGGGATGAATCGCGAGCCTTCCATCACCGTTCCGAGAAACAATTCGGCGCTGCGCCCCTCCAGCTCCAGGAAACTGGCCAATGCTGTGTACAGCCACACAAAGACCAAACTCAGGCGCAGCAGATCACGTTCCGAGTGCTTGTCTGTCATCGTTCACTCCTCCAGTCTGACCCGCTTCGCCCTGCCAGCGCTGAATCTCGTCGGCATGCAAGACGAGAAAGGCATGCAGCCTGGTAAACCGGCGCCGAGTCTGATATTCAAAGATCCTCTTCACCAGTGGCTCCAACAGCCAACGCAGGAAAACCGGCCAAGTTTCAAAGGTGTAGGTGTAGACCAGCAGAGAAGACTGCGGCCCAAGTGGCTTGTGCTGCATGGAGGCCGCCCAACGACTGAAAGGGAAGGAACGCCCGATCATCGAGGCCGCCGCAAGGTGCGGCCGGTCGTAGGACACGAAGCGCGTGCGCATGGACAGCAGGCGCAGGCCGCCTGCCCCCGCGTTCTCGGTCACGGCGCCGACAAAGGGACATGGCGCACCACCCACGACGCGGGTGCCGCGCACCAGGCTGTCCCAGCGCAGGCGCCACTGGTGGTAATGAAACGCGTCAAACACCACCTGCTCCGACGCCGGCATGCGGAACTCAAACCGCCGGTGCGCCATCGTCCACCACCTCGGTCACCATGCCCCAACGTTCGAACTCGGACTGAAACTCGGCCAGCTTCAGCGAGCCGAGACAGGCATAGGCTCCAACCGGCAGGGCTGCCCCGGCCGCCAGTTTGCGCGCCAGCAGGATGGCCGCCATGCAGGGAATCTCGGGGCCATGGTCGTGGTCGGCAGTGATGTGCCAGGAGCGCGCCACAGACTGGCCCTGGGCGTCGGCGCCCGTGACCCGAACAACCATGCCACCCAGCGAGGTCCCCAGAAAATCCAGGGCTGGCGCCATCGCGTTGAGCATGCCACCCAAGCGCCTGGGTTGGGGCAGCACGCCCCAGGCGCTCAAACGCGCCAGCATGGCAAACACGCGTTGGGTCAGGCCGACTTCCAGCGCCGCACGGAACATCACACGGCGGCCGACCCGGTAGTGGACGGGAAAAAGCTCCAGATCCGGGATGTCGCACAAGGCTCCCAGTCGTGGGCGCAAGCGGGCGAATTCGACTCGTTCAGGCTGCCCCCAGCCCGGGCGGGCCTGCCAGCGGCCTTCCGTCCAGACCTGGATGGGCTCGCCGCAATAACTGAGCACGGCCTCAATGGTGGCCCGCCCGCGCGGCGCAGTCTGGGCTGGAGCGATGCAGATGTCAATCGTGTCGATGCGCTGCCAATCTGCGCAAAGATGGTCGATCACCGCCGAAGACAGGGCAGGCACCGTGCTGGCCCCGCTGATGGCCACCCGGCCTGCGGCTTGAAAAGCAGGATTCATCGCCGCTGCAAAGTCGCACACAAAGCGCCGCCCGTCGGCCAGGTCGA
This sequence comes from uncultured Hylemonella sp., assembly GCA_963513295.1. Lineage (GTDB taxonomy): Bacteria > Pseudomonadota > Gammaproteobacteria > Burkholderiales > Burkholderiaceae_C > Hylemonella. Next base: position 19,861 of record CAUPQO010000027.1, on the reverse strand, counting down.
TGTAGTGGCAGCCCGCGGCGGCGGCGGCCTCGGCCACGCGATAGGCCTGTTGCTGGAATGGCCCTGCCGTGTGGATCAGCAGTTCAACCCCGAGCCGCCTGAGCTCGCCTGCGAAGTCGGAGCCGGCCAGATCGACGGCCACGCCTCGCGCCCCCACTTCACGCGCCAAAGCCTCGGCACGCACACGATCCCGCCCCCCAATCAGCAGCTGTATCGCAGGATCACCGGCCAGAGCCCGACAAATGCGGGCCCCGAAATTTCCATACCCTCCGAGCACCAGCGTCTTCATGTTCTGTCCTCCCTTTCGCCTGTGTGCCTGCCTCCTGTGCGTGGTCTCCTCAATGCGCCTTGTCCCAGTTCGGTCCCACACCCACCTCGGCCAGCAGCGGCACCTTGAGCTGGGCCACGCCGGCCATGATCCTGGGGATCTCGTGGCGCAGCCAGTCCACCTCGGCCTCGGGCACCTCGAACACCAGTTCGTCGTGCACCTGCATGATCATCTTGGTCTTGCGGCCTTCGGCGTCCAGCACCTGCTGCACCTTGTTCATGCTGAGCTTGATGAGGTCGGCCGCCGTGCCCTGCATGGGCGCGTTGATGGCGGCGCGTTCGGCGCCGCTGCGGCGCGGGCCGTTGGGGGAGTTGATCTCGGGCAGGTAGAGGCGCCGGCCGAAGACCGTTTCCACATAACCGCGGGCCTTGGCCTGCTGGCGCGTCTCGTCCATGTAGCGCTTCACGCCGGGGTAACGGTCGAAATAGCGCTCGATGTAGTTCTTGGCCGCCGTGTTGTCGATGCCCAGGCTCTTGGCCAGGCCGTAGGCGCTCATGCCGTAGATCAGGCCGAAGTTGATGACCTTGGCGTAACGGCGCTGCTCGCTGCTGACCTGGCTGGTCGGCACGCCGAAGACTTCGGAGGCGGTGGCGCGGTGCACGTCCATGCCGTCGTGGAAGGCCAGCAGGAGCGCAGCGTCGCCGCTGATGTGGGCCATGATGCGCAACTCGATCTGCGAGTAGTCGGCACTCGCAATCACGCTGCCTGCCGGGGCCACAAAGGCCTCGCGCACGCGCCGGCCCTCGGGCGTGCGGATGGGGATGTTCTGCAGATTGGGATCGTTACTCGACAGGCGCCCCGTCACGGCCACGGCCTGTGCGTAATGCGTGTGCACGCGGCCGGTGCGCGGATGCGCGAGCTGGGCCAGCTTGTCGGTATAGGTGCCCTTGAGCTTGGACAGGCCACGGTGCTCCAGGATCTTGGCCGGCAGGGGAAAGTCTTCGGCCAGCTTCTCCAATACTTCTTCGTCCGTGCTCGGCGCGCCGGTGGCGGTTTTCTTCACGATGGGCAGGCCCAGCTTGGTGAAGAAGATCTCGCCGATCTGCTTCGGGCTGCCAAGGTTGAAGGGCTGCCCCGCCAGCTCATACGCCTCCTGTTCGAGCTGCAGGATGCGCTGGCCCAATTGGTGGCTCTGGTTGGCCAGCGTCGGCGCGTCGATCAGCACGCCGTTGCGTTCGATACGGTACAGCGTCTCCGAACTGGCCATCTCCAGCTCGTAGATGAACTTCAGCTTCTCGTCGGCCTGCAACAGTGGCCACAGCACGCGGTGCACGTCCAGGGTCTGGTCCGAGTCTTCACAGGAGTATTCGGCGGCCTTGTCGATCGCCACCTGGCTGAAGGGAATCTGCTTGGCGCCCTTGCCGCAGAGGTCTTCGTAGTTGATGCCGCTGCGCCCCAGGTGGCGCTCGGCCAGGCTGGCCAGGCCGTGCGGCTTGTGCACTTCCAGCACATACCTCTGCAGCATGGTGTCGTGCGCGTAACCCTGCACCTCGATGCCGTGGTTGGCCAGGACATGGCGGTCGTACTTCACGTGCTGGCCCAGCTTCTTGTGCGCCGGGTTTTCCAGCCAGGGTTTCAGCCTGGCCAGCACCTCGTCGCGCGGCAACTGCGCGGGGGCATCGGGGTAGTCGTGCGTGAGCGGGATGTAAGCCGCCTCGCCTGGCACCACGCTGAAGGACAGGCCCACAACCTCGGCCACCATCTCGTCCAGCGAGGTGGTTTCGGTGTCCAGCGCCACCAGCTCGGCGGCCTGCAGCTTCGTAAACCAGCACTCGAACGTGTCCCAGTCGAGGATGGTGTCGTACTTCAGCTGGCTCACGCGCGGAGCCACCGGCGCGGCCGGTTCGTCGAACAGGCCGGGATTGTTCTCGTCGGTCTTGGGCTTGGCCACCGCCGCGGGCGCCGCCTCGCCACCGATGGCGCGCGCCAGGCCCTTGAAACCGTATTTCTCGTAGAAGTCTTTCAGCGCCGCCGTATCGGGCTCGCCCACGGCCACGGCGTCCAGCGCCGGCAGTCCGGGCACCCAGCCGTTGAGGTCGCAGTCGGTCTTGATGGTCAGCAATTGGCGGCCGGTGGGCAGCCAGTCCAGCGCCTTCTTCAGGTTCTCGCCGGCCGCGCCCTTGATGGCGTCGGCGTTGGCCACGATGTTGTCCAGCGAGCCGTATTCCTGCAGCCACTTGGCAGCGGTCTTGGGACCGACCTTCTGCACCCCGGGCACGTTGTCCACGGTGTCGCCCACCAGGGTCTGGAAATCGATCATCAGCCTGGGCGGCACGCCGAACTCCGCCTCCACCCCGGCCATGTCGCGGCGCTTGCCGTTCATGGTGTCGACGATGGTGATGTGGGGCGTAACCAGTTGGGCCAGGTCCTTGTCGCCGCTGCTGATGATGACTTCCACTTCGTGGCTGGCACCGGCCACGGCCAGCGTGCCGATCACGTCGTCGGCCTCCACGCCGGGCACGTCCAGCACCTTCCATCCCATGAGGCGCACCACCTCGTGGATGGGCTCGATCTGTGCGCGCAGGTCGTCCGGCATGGGCGAGCGCTGGGCCTTGTACTCGGGGTAGATTTCGTCGCGGAAGGTCGGACCCTTGGCGTCGAAGACGCAGACCGCATAGTCAGCAGGCACTTCCTTGCGCAGGCTCTGCAGCATGTTGATCATGCCGCGGATGGCGCCGGTGGGCGGGCTGGTCGGGTCCCCCGGCACGGCGCGCAGGTCCGGCATGGCGTGGAAGGCGCGGTACAGGTAGCTGGAACCGTCGACCAGCAGCAGGGTTTTCTTGTCGCTCATGAGCAGGGTCCGTAAGGCAGACGCTGATTGTGCCTGTGCCCGGGCAGCGCCTGCGCAGGTCCTACAATTGCAGGATGCCCGCCGCCCTCCCCCGTTTTTCCCGTCTGCTGGTGGCCCTGTGCGGCCTGGCTGCCACCGCCGCCCTGGCGCAGCAGCCTGCCCCGCTGCCGCGTGACGCCACGCCCCCGCCAGCCAGCGGCACCGAGCAGAAGATCGAGCGCATCCGCCATGAGGATGCGAGCACGCGCATCGACGAACTGCGTGTGGGCGGCGAGAGCAAAAGCATCACCGTGAGCCCCAAGGGGGATGCCCCGGCGTACCAGGTCCCCCCCGAAAGCAATAACCGCAACCCCGCCAGCACCGACCGCGAACGCAGCGGCTCCGGCGGGTGGAACATCCTTAAGTATTGATCCGATGGCTGTCTTTACCGAAGTCTCATTCGACGAGGCCAGCACCCTGCTGCAGGACCTCAAGCTCGGCCAGCTGCAGGAACTGCGCGGCATCCAGGGTGGCATCGAGAACACCAACTACTTCGCCACCACCGACCAGGGCGAGTACGTGCTGACCCTGTTCGAGCGCCTGTCCTTCGAGCAGCTGCCCTTCTACCTGCACCTGATGAAGCACCTGGCGCTCAAGGGCATCCCGGTGCCCGACCCGGCCGCCAACCGCGACGGCGACATCCTGCACCGGCTCAAGGACAAACCCGCCGCCGTGGTGAACCGCCTGCGCGGCCAAAGCGAGCTCAGCCCCAGGCCGGCCCATTGCGCTGCGGTGGGCGGCATGCTGGCCCGCATGCACCTGGCCGGGCAGGACTACAGCCGCCGCCAGCCCAATCTGCGCGGCCTGGCCTGGTGGAACGAGACCGTGCCCCTGGTGCTGCCGCACATCGATGCCGAGCAGGCCGCCTTGCTGCGCAGCGAGCTGGCCTACCAGAACCACGTGGCCGCCTCGTCCGCCTACACCGCCCTGCCGCGCGGCCCCATCCACGCCGACCTGTTCCGCGACAACGTGATGTTCGACGGCCCCCCCGATGCGCCCGAGCTCAGTGGTTTCTTCGACTTCTATTTCGCCGGCATCGACACCTGGCTGTTCGACCTGGCCGTCTGCCTGAACGACTGGTGCATCCACCTGGCCACCGGCGAGACCGACCTCGAGCGCAGCGCCGCCTTCGTGCAGGCCTACGCGGCCGTGCGCCCGCTCACCGCCGCCGAGCGCCAGCTGCTGCCGGCCCTGCTGCGCGCCGGTGCCCTGCGCTTCTGGATCTCGCGCCTGTGGGACTTCCACCTGCCGCGCGAAGCCAGCATGCTGCAGCCGCACGACCCCACGCACTTCGAGCGCGTGCTGCGACTGCGCGTGTTGCACCCGCTGCACGTGGCCGACCTGGAAATGGCCCTGGCATGAAACTCAACATCGTCCCCGCCCGCGCCGGTTTCGACTGGGCCCGCGCCGGTGTGCGCACCTTCTGGCGCCAGCCCCTGGCGCTGGCCGGCCTGTTTTTCATGTTCATCTCGCTGGTCTCGGTGGCCAGCCTGATCCCCTATGTGGGCAGTGTGCTGGCGCTGGTGCTGCTGCCGGCGGCCACGCTGGGCCTGATGGCCGCCACCCGCGAGGCGGCCCAGGGCCGTTTCCCCATGCCCTCCATCCTGGTCATCGCCTTGCGCGCCGGTCGGCCGCAGGCCCAGGCCATGCTGCTGCTGGGGGCCATGTACGCCACGGGTTTCCTGCTCGTGCTGGGCGCCTCGGCCATGATCGACGGCGGCGCCTTTGCCCGCATGTACCTGGTGGGCGGCGCCCTCACACCCGAACTGCTGCAGTCGGCGGCCTTCCAGAACGCCATGTGGGTGGCCCTGGCCCTGTACCTGCCCTTTTCCATGATGTTCTGGCACGCGCCGGCCCTGGTGCACTGGCACGCCGTTGCGCCGGGCAAGAGCGTGTTCTTCAGCTTCGTAGCCTGCACGCGTAACTTCGGCGCCTTTGCGCTGTACGTGCTGAGCTGGCTGGGCCTGTTCTTTGCCGTGGGGGTGGTCGTCATGATCGTGACCATCACCCTGGGCCAGCCCGGCCTGATGAACACGCTGATGTTCCCCACCGCCATGCTGCTGGCCGCCATGTTCTTCAGCTCGATGTGGTTCACCTTCCAAGACAGCTTTGTCACCGGCGACGAAGCCCCGGCGCCGGCGCCCGACGACGGGCCCGCAGCCACCCCCTGAATCAACCCCGGCGCCCGGCGGCGCCGTCACACCAAGGAAACCGCATATGGGCGCGCAGTGGAAAGCAAAAGGCAAGGCACAGGCCGCAGATGCCCGGGGCAAGCTGTTTGGCAAGCTGGCCAAGGAAATCATGGTGGCCGCGCGCGGCGGCGCCGACCCGGCGCTGAACTCGCGCCTGCGCCTGGTGGTGGAACAGGCTCGCAAGGTCTCCATGCCCAAGGACACGCTGGAGCGCGCCATCAAGAAAGGCGCCGGCATCGGCGGTGATGCCGTGAACTTCGAGCACGTGATGTACGAAGGCTTTGCCCCGCACCGCGTGCCGGTGATGGTGGAATGCCTGACCGACAACGTGAACCGCACCGCCCCCGAAATGCGCGTGCTGTTCCGCAAGGGCCAATTGGGCACCTCGGGCTCGGTGGCCTGGGACTTCGACCACGTGGGCCTGATCGAAGCCGAGCCGGCCGCTGCCGGTGCCGACCCGGAACTCGCCGCCATCGAAGCCGGCGCGCAGGATTTCGAAGCCGCCGGTGAAGACGGTGTCACGACCTTCATCACCGACGCCGCCGACCTCGACCTGGTGAGCCGCGCCCTGCCGGCCCAGGGCTACACCGTTCTGTCCGCCAAGCTGGGCTACAAGCCCAAGAACCCGGTGGACCCGACCAGCCTGAGCGCCGAGCAGCTGGAAGAAGTGGAAGCCTTCCTGGCGGCCATCGATGCGAACGATGACGTGCAGAACATGTTTGTGGGGCTGGGTAGCTGAGTCCTGCGCTGCTAGGGAGTGGTCGCCGGGCGACTGATGCCGGCCAGAAGTGGCTGCTTCTATCACTACGGCGGCGTAGTCATTCGAACGACTGCTCCCTCATGATGTCCAGGGTGTGGTCCTGCTTGATGCGTGCGTGCATTTTTTTGAGGCTTTCCTGAGCCCACGTGAGCACGATCGGTTCGTCGGCAGAGTCGCAAAGACCTTCAAGAAAAGCTACAAAGGGCGCCAAGGTCTGGGCGAGACTGCCGGACCAGTGACTCGGGTGGAAGTTTGTGCTGAATGCTTCCAGAATCTGCGCCTTCTCCGAGGCGAGCTCAAGCAATCCGATTGCGAGCGAACTGAATGCAACCCCCTGACCGCCCTCAGAATGAATTATGTTGATTTGGGATGCGACGAGCGGCGCGCGAGCCCCCGGAGCGATGCGCACCCAGTCAAGGATGACATCCTCAGGGGCGCACTGTACGACAGGCCCGTGACGGGCAACGAAGCGGGACCGAAATCCGAAATGCCGCCTCTGGGAGGGCTTACTCAGGAAAGCATCTAGCGCAACGATCGGCTGCAGTTTGAAGAGAGTGCAAGCCAAGTCGCCATACTCGTCGCCATGTGTCCGGTAGTCGTCCAATGCAGTTGCGAATCTGCGGGAGAACTGCACTGCCGCATCTACCGCATCAGGGCCGGCAAAGGACAGCTTCGCCAGCTCATTCACTCGCCAGGCGACGTTGTGACTGTGGGTATCGAAATTGAATTGACTCAGGAGCCTCCGTCCAAGGAGGATCAGCTCAGGAGGATGGGGTATTCCGTGGGCTTTCCATTGGTGCAGCTCAGTTCCGAGCTCATCTATTGCCGGAATTAGCCCCCCTTCCATGCGAGCCAAAACGTCCATTGCCTCACAAAACTTTGATATCGAAAGACCTCCGTCTCCTTCATGATTGGTGCGTAGCCAGAACCTTTGAGGTTTCGCCACAGCACGCTGCATGGCAGCCACGAGCCTGTCGCCATCGGAATCGTCTTTGGGAACCCCAAGGATCGTCGGAAAGTAGGAGTCGAGTTTGAGGTCTCCGGGCAAGCTGTCCAAAATTCTCGCAACGGCTGCCGAATCATTTGCGCGTAAACCCTGAACGAAGCCGGCGAGCAAGACAACATTAGGCTCACCTGCAGCCGCAGCAAAGGCATCGTAGAGTAGCCGCCACTGGCGCCACGCATCCGGCGAGCTTCGCCCAAGGCCGATCCCGAAAAAGTGCTGTCGTCCACTCTGTTCGGCGAGCAACTCAGGAAGGACTTGCCGCAGGACGGCTTCGTCATGAGCTACCGCCGCGCCCAAGGCGATGACCTTGTCGTTCACGCGTTCCCAAGAGCTGACAGGGTTCTTGTCCTCGACGTCGTCTGACTCGTCCAGGGAGTCCGACACGTCGAGGAGGCCGCCGACATGCCCCAGCGTGTAGGTCCGGACTTCTTGCAGAAGACCTCGCGGTGCAAGCGCCGCTTTCAGCTCACTCAGGGCGCTCAGCACCTCGGGAGGCATTTCGTCGCCATCAAAGCGCAACGTACTTCTCACAGCCACCCATCCAGCAGGCCAACCGCTCTGACTGGCCAGCTCCCGCATCAGGGCCGAGAGCGGCGCATTCGCGCCGCATGACCAAAGCTCACGGAAGTGCGCTGCGACGGCCGTACGCGCCCTCTCTCGCCCCTCGGGGCTGAAGCCTGCCATCCGGCGGATGAGCAAAAAAGCACTCTCGAACCAAGCCTGGACTTCCTCGCCAGAGGAGGGCTCCCAGCCGTACCCGTGAGGTCTCGCACCGAAGGAGAAATCGTGGGAAGAGCTAATGTGATTCGCTTCGAGCATCGCCTCCACCGCGTCCCACGTCAATTCGCGGCGTCTGCCCGTCGCGGTGGTCAGAAGCCGCTCCAGCAGTTGCACGCGCTGGGCAGGTGGCGCCAGGGTGCCCGACAGGCCGATGCGGAACATCTCTTTCCACGCATCGCGGCAGTCGACGAGGTTGCCTTCCTCGAACTCGGCAAGCGTGAGCAGCAGTGACGCAGATCTGTCGAACGCTTCCGGCTCGTAGGCCAGGTGGCGCAGAAGCGTGCTCCATTCATTGATAGAGTCCTTCTGTCGGAGTACGAAATCGGCAGCTTGGCTGAGGCTAAGTGCCTGATCCATTGAGGCAAGTACCTTCTGCGGCACCAAGGGGGCCAGATTGAAGAACAGCTTGCGGCCAAGCGAGTTCAACTCTGCGGGCTTGGCGAGCCACAGCTCGTCATCCATCCAGCGGCTGGCAATTGAGCGGGCATCCTCGCTGTCGTGCAGGTACTCGAGCCTGCGACTGAACGACACAAGCAGCCTTTCGCTCGGAGCGAACGCGTCAACGATGTCTGAACGAGGAATGCTCTCAAGCGCCGACTTCGCCAGACGATTGGCAAGCGCGGGTGGCAGCAGCGCTCGCCACTTGCTGCGCGACTGCACTAGGTCCCGTCTTCTGAGAGTGTTGACGTGGCGGTACAACTCACTCGGGCTTGTGCCGGCTAGGCTGGCCAGCACTCGCAGTTCTGAGGCGTCGCTCTTGGTGTCCTCTCCATCGAACGAGTAGACCAGGGAGCAGACTTCCGCGGCCCTGAGCAACTCTTGATCATCCAACTGCCCTTGGCGGAACAGGCGGCGAAAGAGTTCAGCATCGTTCAGGACCCCGAGCGTCTCACCCTGAGTAATCGTGCGCGCCAAGGCGAGTGCGATACGCGCATTGCCTCCAGCGAACTCCGTGATGCGGCGCCTGTCGGGTCCATTCAGATGGGGAGCCAAGCGCCCGAGGATGCCATCCAGTACTTGGTCCGATGCTGGCGCTAGCTCAAAGATATAGGTCGCCTCCGGAGCATCCTCGTCGGCGACGTCATACTCGACCGTCAAGAGGCTCAGGTGCTTGAGGTGCTGGCGCACCACTTCCGCCAATGTTCTGTGGGTGCTCGGGTTACAGTTGTCGACAACAACGATGGCACGTTGTTCCATTGCCCCCAGATGCAGAAGCATCTCCCGCGCGCTCGGCTCGGGTGAGTGCCCGAGATCCGTGTACAGCGCGAGGGCTTGATCGAGCGGATCCCCTGTTCCCGCTCCAGGCTCGAAGAGCGCTTGAACCAGCCGGGTCTTGCCGGTGCCAGACAGACCGACCAGTCGAAGCACCTGGCCGGGCTTGCCCAAGGTGCTGCGCAGCCGTTCGAGGCCGCCCCCAACCGAAAGAGCTTTGGCGGTGCCACCGCCGGTGCGCTCCACCAGCCTAGCCGAGTCGTCAAGAAGGTATGGCTCGTCTAGCTGTCCGCCTGCCCACGCGGCGTATCCCTGCCATCCCTGCAGCCTCGCATTGACGCGCCCGCGCAGCCACATCTCGACTCCTGGGTACTGGCGCACCCAACGCGCCAGACGATCCCGGTCGTAGAAGTCGACCTTTAACCCAACAGCGCCTGGCTGGTCGGCGATAGCATTGCGCATCGCCTCCAGACGTTTGGCCAAGAAGGCGTCGGCAACCGTGCCCTTGGAACTGACGATGACATATGCGCCATTACGTGTAATCAAATCCTTGATGGATTCACGCAACTCGCCGTCAGGAAGCATCTCCTTGGCGATTTCGCCGGCAGGCATGTCCTCGCACTTGACTTGGAAGCCGGTGTCAGGCCGCGGGATGAAGTCGAGTGCGTCAGACTTAGCCGCAAGTTGAACGCGAACGTCTATGCCGCCGTCCTTGGCAGTCTGGTTGCCGCCGGCCAGCACGGCGGATGAGGGCTGAGCCGCCCGGCGAAGTTCCGCCTCGCAGAGTTTTACGACCAAAAGTCGTAAGTCCTCATCGCCAAGGCGCGCAATGTGCTCCCCTGTTAGTTCCAACACGTCCCCCCTTTTTTTTCTAGGACATAAGGTTACAGAGATGATACGGCCTGCGGTACTTGTCCCTAGGATCCGCAGAGATTGGCTGAAAACAAGCTCATAGAAGAACAAGATGCGCGAGATCCAGTTGGATGGCAACTTTCCAATCACCAGCTCAACAGCAAACTGTGGCAGTTCGACTCAGTCGAGCAACCTCATTGCTTTGCGAGTCTCCCGGCCCACATCGATTTATCTCTTTTCCTCAAACGGCTACTGACGTGTGCTATCTAGGGGCTGCTCCCGACAAGACGCAGTAACCCAGGGCCCGTAGCTGATAGGCTGCTCTGAGTTAACAGCACGCAATGGTCAACTGCTTCTCAGCAGCAAGGCCCTTAAGTCACCGGCGTCAACTTAGCCACCGACAGCGCCAACCACTTGGTGCCATGCCGCGGGAAGTTGATCTGTGCACGCGCATCGTCTCCGCTACCTTCCAGCGTGAGCACCGTGCCCTCGCCGAACTTGTTGTGGAAGACGCGCATGCCGAGCTTGAGGCCGGTGGACGCCTCCTGCGCCTTGGACGGCACCGGGGCCGGGCTGCTGCCGGCATCGCGGTTGTAGTTGCCGCCCTTCCAGCCCTCGCTCCAGCCTTCACGCTGGCGGTTGTAGCCTGAAGCCGGCGGCGCAAAGCCGCTGCCGAAACCCTGGTTCTTCGGCGTGATCCACTTGAGTGTTTCCTCGGGCAGTTCGTCGAAGAAACGGCTGCGGATGTGGTACCGGGTCTGGCCGTGCAGCATGCGCGTCTGCGAATGGCTCAGGTAGAGACGGTTGCGCGCGCGGGTGATGGCCACGTACATCAGGCGGCGCTCTTCCTCCAGGCCGTCGAAGTCGCTCATGGAGTTCTCGTGCGGGAACAGGCCCTCTTCCATGCCGGTGATGAAGACCACGTCGAACTCCAGGCCCTTGCTGGCGTGCACGGTCATCAGTTGCACGGCTTCCTGCCCCTCCTGGGCCTGGTTGTCTCCCGCCTCCAGAGCGGCGTGCGTGAGGAAGGCGGCGAGCGGTGACATCACTTCGCCGCTTTCGTCCGGGGCGCCCGGTTCGGCCGGCAGCACCGCGGTGGTCTGCTCGGCCGCCTTCATGGCCTCGGCCTCCCGGCCAAAGCCTTCGATGGAGACAAAACTCTCGGCCGCGGTGACCAGTTCTTCCAGGTTCTCGATGCGGTCGGCGCCTTCGCGCTCGGCCTGGTAGTGCTCCACCAGGCCACTGTGCTGCAGCACCAGCTCGATGATCTCGCGCAGGGTCAGGCCCTGGGTCTGCTCGCGCAGCACGTCGATCTTGGCCACGAAAGCGCCCAGGTTGGCGCCGGCCTTGCCCGGCAGGGCGCTCACTGCGTCGTGCAGGGAGGTGCCCTTCCCGTCGTTGGACATGCGCGCGGCATCCTGCAGCTGCTCGATGGAGCGCGCGCCGATGCCGCGCGGCGGGAAGTTCACCACGCGCATGAAGCTGGTGTCGTCGTTCGGGTTCTCCAGCAGGCGCAGGTAGGCCAGCGCGTGCTTGATTTCGGCCCGCTCAAAAAACCGCAGGCCGCCATACACGCGGTAGGGCAGGCCGGCGTTGAACAGCGCGGTTTCGATCACCCGGCTCTGCGCATTGCTGCGGTAGAGCACGGCAATCTCCTTGCGGTTCGTGCCTTCGCGGATGAGCTGCTTCATCTCGTCGATCATCCACTGCGCCTCGGCGAAGTCGCTCACCGCCTCGTAGACGCGCACCGGCTCGCCCGCGCCCTGGTCGGTGCGCAGGTTCTTGCCCAGGCGGTGCTTGTTGTGGCTGATCAGCGCGTTGGCTGTGTCCAGGATGTTGCTGTGGCTGCGGTAGTTCTGCTCCAGCTTGATCTGGTGCTGCACGTGGAACTCGCGCACGAAGTCGGCCATATTGCCCACGCGCGCGCCGCGAAAGGCGTAGATGCTCTGGTCGTCGTCGCCCACAGCCAGCACGGCGCCGGCGCCGCCGTCGTCCCGCAAGTTGCCCGCCGGGCTGAAGCCGGCCAGCAGCTTGATCCAGGCGTACTGCAGCTTGTTGGTGTCCTGGAACTCGTCGATCAGGATGTGGCGGAAGCGCCGCTGGTAGTGCTCGCGCACGGCGTCGTGGTCGCGCAGCAGCTCGTAGCTGCGCAGCAGCAGCTCGCCGAAGTCCACCACGCCTTCGCGCTGGCACTGGTCTTCATAGAGCTGGTAGATCTCGACCTTCTTGCGCGTGTCGGGGTCGCTGGCTTCCACCATATTGGGGCGCAGGCCGTCCTCCTTGCAGCCGCCGATGAACCAGGCCAGCTGCTTCGGGGGGAAACGCTCCTCGTCCACGTTGAACTGCTTGCACAGGCGCTTGATGGCGCTCAGCTGGTCCTGCGTGTCCAGGATCTGGAAGGTGGCCGGCAGGCCCACCGTGCGGTGGTGCGCGCGCAGCAGGCGGTTGCACAGGCCGTGGAAGGTGCCGATCCACATGCCGCGCACATTGACGGGCAGCATGGACTGCAGGCGAGTCATCATCTCGCGCGCCGCCTTGTTGGTGAAGGTCACCGCCAGCAGGCCGCCGGGCGAGACCTGGCCGGTCTGCAGCAGCCAGGCGATGCGCGTGGTCAGCACGCGGGTCTTGCCCGAACCGGCCCCGGCCAGGATCAGCGCATGCTCGGGCGGCAGCGCCACGGCGGAGCGCTGCTCGGGGTTCAGGCTGGCCAGCAGCGGCGACTCGGTGGGCGCGGGGAACAGGGAGGACGGGGAACCGGAAGGCGGCAAAACAGAGGACATACCGCCATTGTAGGAAGCCGCCCCGGCCGACCCGGATTCGGCACTTGCGCCAGGCACTCAGGCCAGATCGGGCTGCGCCGCCGACTCGCGCAGCCACTTGAGCAGGGCCTTGAGCTCCCGGGGATGGACCGGCTTGAACAGGATGGGCCAGCCGCTGGCGGCGACCTGTTCGATGAACTGGCTGGAGGTGTCGCCGGTCAGCAATGCCCCCTGCACCTCGCGGGGTACACGTGCCCGCAGGCGATTGAGAAGGTCCAGGCCGGACAAGGGGCCGGGCAGGCGGTGGTCGCTCAGGACGATATCTGCCGCCAGCGTGGCGGGGTCCGCGAGGGCGTCTTCTGCCGTGCGGTGATGCCTGACCTGCGCCCCCTGGGCCTGCAGCCAGGTGACCAGGGCCGCAGCGACATCGGCGGCGTCCTCCACCAGCACGATGCTGGCGCCCGAGAGATGCAAGCCCGCCGGCTCGGCCGGCGCCGGCGCGAGGACGGCCGCCGGCCCGCTGGCCAGGGGCAGCACGATCTCCATCACCGTGCCCCGGCCCACCCGGGAGCGGCAGGCCAGCCGCAGGTCAAGCAGCGCCGAGATCCGGCTGACGATGGACAGGCCCAGGCCCAGCCCCCGGCGGCGGTCGCGCTGCGGGTTGTCGACCTGGTAATACTCCTCGAACACATGCTCCTGATGCTCGGGTGCGATGCCGATGCCGGTGTCCCACACCTGCACCTTCAGCCCCTGCCCCACCCGGCGTGCCGACACCAGCACACCGCCGGCCCGGGTGTACTTGATGGCGTTGGCGATCAGGTTGCGCAGCACCGAGGCCAGCAGCTGGGCATCGGTCAACACCGTGGTCTCCGCGGCGGGCAGGCGCAGCCTCAGGCGCAGGCCCTGGGCACCGGCCTGCGGCGTGAATTCCTGCACCAGTCGGGCCAGCAGGCCGTCCACATCGAGCGGGCGCAAGCTGGGCTTGATGGCGCCGGCATCCAGCTTGGAGAGGTCCAGCAACGCATCCAGCAGCTCGGTCAGCGCGTGGACGGCCGCTTCGATGGCGCGGGCCGTCTGGCCCTGCCTGGCGTCCAGACCGGACTCCATCAAGCCGGCCAGCAGCAGGTGGATGGTCTGCAGCGGCTGGCGGATGTCGTGCCCGGCGTAGGCCAGGAATTTGGATTTGACCTCGTTCTGCTGGCGCAACTCCTGCGTGGTCTGCTCCAGGCTGCGCGTCAGCTTTTCAAGCTCCGCCCGGGTGCGCTCGTTCACCATCAGGATGAAACCGACCCCAGCGGACAGGATGCCGGCTCCCAGGGACGCCAGGTAGAAGGACTGGACCGGCGTGGCCTGGAAGAGTGGAGGATTCGGGCCGATGTCACCCGCAGTCAGCAGTCGAAGCCCGATCCCCAGCACGGGCACCACCAAGGCGAACTCAGTGATGCGCTCGCCAAATGTGCCAGAGGCATTCCGCAGCAGATTCCAGAAGGCAAACGCAAAAACACACAACAGGGCCGAGGTCACCAGCGTCAGGCGCACACGGGCGCTGTAGCCAGCGAACCAGATAAAAGCCAGGGCGGCCAGCAGGGCAGCGCCGACGAGCAGCAACGGTGTGAAACTGATCGTTTTGCCGTAGAACTTCCTGAGACCAAGATCAAAAAGCATCACCATCATGACAAGGATGGTATTGGCCAACGCATGACCCACGACAGGGTGCAGGCTCTCCCGGGAAACCAGCAGAACCGCTACCAAAATTCCCGCCGTGAATGCGGCCACCCATTCGCCGATCCCCTTGATCGTGTGGGAGGCGTTACGGCGCAAGGAAATCAGGATGACCAGCGTGACCACCGCCAACACTGCGCTGATCACGATGATCGAGCGGGGATCGAGAACATTCATACAGACATCGGTGTAAGGTGCAGAACCAGCGTTGCCGGATCCAGCCAGGACCGGCACCCGTGTTGCGCCCTTTCAGCCCAGCGGCATACGCGACGAGTTCCGCAACCTGGACGAAACCTGGTCGTGCATGTGCGCCAGTTCTTCCAGCAACTCAGCCTGCCGCTGCATGAGGTTGAGGAAGGCCTGGTTCGAGGGCTCGGCACAGCGGAATTTGGCCAGCTCCATGAGGCGCTGGGCCAGCCGTTCCAGTTCGATATGCACAGCGCGGCTGGCAATCAGGTACTCCTCGGGCATCATGCTGGTGGCTGTCTCTGGTCTTGTTTTATCGCTACACAAGCGAAAGGGGCCGCAGCCCCTTTTCGCTTCCCAGGTTTTGAGTGTAGTAGCGCAACCCGTGCCCGCAGCGCACGACGGCCTCAGGGACTTCCCCTAGTGCCGCGTCAAACCTTGCCGAACACCAGCCGAATCGCCAGTTGGTGCAGGTGCTGCCAGGGCGCCGTCAGGTCCTCCAGCACGCTGAAGTGGTTGCGCTCGGGGATGGTTTCGCACACCGGCACCACCTGCTTGCCCCAGGCCTGCTGGATCAGCTTGTTGTGGCGGATGAACTCGGCGCTTTCCTGGGCACCGGCCACGGTGTAGAGCACGCCTTTTTTCGGCGCCGGCAGCAGCGCCGGGCTGGCCAGGCGCACCTGCTCGGGGGTGAGGCGCAGATCGCCCTTGAGGAAGGGCGTGTGCATGATGGGCTCCAGGTCGTAGAGACCGGAGATGGAGAGCGCGCCCTTGACCAGGTCGGCCGGCAGGTCCTTGCCCACCTGGGGCCAGAGGCAGTCCAGCAGCATGGCGGCCAGGTGGCCGCCGGCCGAGTGGCCCACCACGTAGATGCGGCTGGGGTCGCCACCGAACTTCTTGGCATTGCGGTAGACCCAGGCCAGGGCCTGGACCATCTGCAGCGTGATCTGGGGGATGGTCACCGCGGGGCACAGCGCGTAATTGGGAATGAAAACGCAGCCGCCCAGGTTCTTGAAGGCCGGGGCGATGAAGGAGTGGTCGGACTTGTCGAGCGCACGCCACCAGCCCCCGTGGATGAAGACCACCACCGGCGAGCCCGGCTGGTTGCTGGGAAAGACGTCGAGCTTCTCCATGGGGCCGTCGCCATAGGCGATGTCGGTCTGGCAGGGATGGGCGTGACGGGCGTCGTCCGAGGCGTCGGCCCAGCGCGCAAAGTGCATGGCGTGCTCCGGCACCAGCGCGCGGTTGTTGTACATGCGGTCCAGCCAGGCGGGATCGAACTTCTTCATGTCAGGGCTCCGGATGAATGACAATAGTGCGGTTTTTCAAGGATGACTATCTTGGCATATCCGGAAAAGCGCAGGAGGTAACAAGATGAACATCACCGTGTTGGGAACCGGCAAGATGGGCTTTCCGATGGCACGCCGCCTGTGCGAGGCCGGGCACACCGTGCACGTCTGGAACCGCACGCGGACCAAGGCCGAAGGCCTGGCCGCTTTTGGCGCCACCGTGCACGACACCCCCACCGGCGCCGTGCTGGGCGCGGAATTCGTGGTCACCATGCTGGAGCACGGCCCCGTGGTCGAGCAGCTGCTGTTCGAGAGCGGCGTGGCCGGCACCATGAAACCCGGCACCGTGCTGATCGACATGTCGTCCATCAAGCCGGCCGAGGCGCGTGCGCACTCGGAACGCCTGGGCGGCATGGGCATCACCCACCTGGACGCTCCCGTCTCGGGCGGCACCCTGGGCGCCGAGGCCGGCACCCTGGCCATCATGGCCGGCGGCACGCTCACCACATTCGAACGCGCCAGGCCGGTGTTCGCGGCGCTGGGCCGCGCCACCCTGGTGGGCCCCAGCGGCTCGGGCCAGCTGGCCAAGCTGGCCAACCAGATGATCGTGGGCATCACCATCGGCGCCGTGGCCGAGGCCCTGCTGCTGTGCCAGAAGGGCGGCGCCGACCCGGCCAAGGTCAAGGAAGCCATCAGCGGCGGTTTTGCCGACAGCCGCATCCTGCAGGTGCACGGCCAGCGCATGGTGGAGCGCGACTTCACGGCGCGCGCCACCCTGACCGTGCAGCTCAAGGACATGCGCAATGCGCTGGACACCGCCGCCGGCATGGGCTTCACCGCCCCCATCACGGCGCTGCTGGAGCAGCTCTATAGCGAGAGCGTGGCCCACGGCCTGAAAGACCTGGACCAGGCCGGGCTGTTTGTGGAACTGGCGCAGCGCAACGGGATGAAGTAAGGCCCTGCCTCAGACACCGAGGTAACGGTGCCAGAGCCCGTGGTCGGCCGCCAGATCAGCCGACGAGCCGGCCCAGACCACACGCCCGCGCTCAATGATGGTGTGGGCATCGGCGAGCTGGATGAGCCGCTGCACGTACTTGTCGATCACCAGGATGCTTTGCCCCTGGGCGCGTAGTTGCGCCAGGCAGGCCCAGATCTGCTCGCGGATCAGTGGGGCCAGGCCTTCGGTGGCTTCGTCCAGGATCAGCAGCTGCGGATTGGTCATGAGGGCGCGGCCGATGGCCAGCATCTGCTGCTCGCCCCCCGAGAGCTGGTTGCCCATGTGGCGGCGGCGCCCGGCCAGCGCGGGGAACAACTCGTAGACCCGGTCCAGCGTCCAGGGCTGGGAACAAGCGCGACGGTTGGCCGCGAAGGCCCGCAGGTTTTCTTCCACCGTGAGGTTCGGGAAGATCTGCCGGCCTTCCGGCACCAGGGCCAGGCCCATGCGTGCGATGCGGTCTGGGCTCAGGCCGTCGATGCGCTCACCGAGGAAACGCACCGCCCCGCTGCGCGGCGGCGTCAGGCCCAGGATGGAGCGCACCGTGGTGGTCTTGCCCATGCCATTGCGCCCCAGCAGGGTGGCCACCCCGCCCGCCGCCACGCGCAGGCTGATGCCGAACAGCACCTGGCTGGGGCCGTAGGCGGTCTGCAGGTTTTCGACTTCGAGCAGTGCGCTCATGCCAGCCCCCAGCGCCGCTGGAAGCGACGCTCCAGCCACAGGATCAGCACGGTCAGCACGAGGATGAGACCACCATGCCACTCCATGGCGCGCTGCGCATCCCGGGCCGCGGCCTCATAAGCTGCCTTGAATTCGGCATAGACCCGGTGCACGGGGCCGCAGTGCAGCTCCCAGATACGGAAACGCTCGTCCGAGACCCAGCGCATGGGCACGCCCAGCACATAACCCATACAAGACTGCAGGCTGTCCCGCTCATCCGCGTCCAGCGGCACGCGTGCCGAGGCGAGCAGGGCCAGCGACACCGGGAACTCCATGCTGCGCTGTGTTTCGTCCACGAGCCGCACGGCCAGATGCGGGACGCTGTCCTGCACCTGCAGCACCTCGACCGGGATCTGCACCAGCTGATCCGGCGCGGGCACCGCGTTGAGCTGGTCGGCACCCAGCAGATAGGCCAGGTGCAGTTGCAGCAGCAGGCCCACGAACAGGGTCAGGGGATGGAAACGCCACCAGCCGCGGGACCTTGGCGGCCGGGCCGTGGCCATCGGTGGGGGGACCTGGTGCCGCATCAGACGGGCTCCCCGAGTTCATCACCCAGGTAGGCGCGCCGGACTTCGGCATCGCCGCGGATGGCAGCGGGCGGGCCGCTGGCTATGATGCGCCCGGCCACCAGCACCGAGATGGTGTCGGCCAGGCGGAACACGGCGTCCATGTCGTGCTCGACCAGCAGCAGGGTGAGTTCGCCGCGCAGGCCCTGCAGCAGGGCCACCATGCGTTCGGATTCTTCCGGGCCCATGCCAGCCATGGGCTCGTCCAGCAGCAGCAAGCGGGCGCCCGTGGCCAGGGCCATGCCCACTTCCAGCTGGCGCTGCTCGCCATGCGAGAGCGCACCGGCGGGCTGCGCCAGCCGCGCGCCCAGGCCGACCCGCTCCAGCAGCGCCGCGGCCTGCGCGTAGCGTTGCGCCTCGGCCCGTGCCAGGCGCCAGAAGCGCAGGCTGGAGCCGCTGCGCGCCTGCAGGGCCAGGGCCACGTTGTCGAGCACTGGCAGACGCGTGAAGATGCTGGTGATCTGGTAGGAACGCGCCAGGCCGCGGCGCACGCGCTCGTGCATGGTCAGCGGCGTGATGTCGGCTCCATCGAAGGTGATGGTGCCGGCGTCGGGCACCAGTGCGCCCGAGAGCTGCTGGATCAGGGTGGTCTTGCCCGCGCCGTTGGGGCCGATCAGGGCGTGGATCTCGCCGGTGCGCACCGTAAGGTTGACGCCGTCGGTGGCCACCAGGCCGCCATAGCGTTTGACCAGCCCCGTGACCTGCAAGAGCACAGATGCCCCCACGCTTGCCACTGCGTGTGCTGCGCTGCCCCCCGAGGGGGCCCTCGCGTCTTGGGGCGGCCCGGCGACGCTCATGCTCACGCCCGCTCCTTGCGCCTGAACAGGCTCATGAGCCCGTTGGGCGCGGCCAGCACCACGGCCAGTAAGGCAGCGCCCAGCACGAACTGCCAGTAGATGGTGTAGTGGCTCAGCACTTCCTCCAGCAGCAGGAAGACCACGGCGCCGATGACTCCGCCCCAGAGGTGGCCGACACCGCCCAGGATGACCATGACCATCAGCAGGCCGGACTGGCTCCACTGCATCGTGGACGGGCTGACGAAGCCGCCTAGGCTGGCCAGCAAGGCACCGGCCAGGCCGGCCAGCGCCCCGGCGATGGTGAAGGCGACCAGCTTGTGGCCGTAGACCGCAAAACCCACGGCTTCCATGCGTTGCTCGTTCTCGCGCATGGCCTGCAGGGCATGGCCGAAACGCGCATTGAGCAGGCGCCCGACGAACAGCAGGGCCAGCGCCACCAAGGCCAGCACGGTCCAGTAGAAGGTGCGTTCGTTGGCCAGGTCCAGCCCGCCTCCCAGCGTGCCGCGTGCTGACAGCGAGAGGCCGTCGTCGCCGCCATAGGCCTTGGTCGAGGTCGCCAGGTAATAGAGCATCTGCGCGAAGGCCAGGGTGATCATGATGAAGTAGACCCCGCGCGTGCGCAGGCTGATGGCGCCGATCACGGCGGCAAACAGCGCGGCCACCCCCATGGCCGCCGGCCAGAGCAGCCAGGCCGAGTGCACACCGGCCTGCAACAGGATGCCGGCCGTGTAGGCGCCCACGCCGACGAAGGCCGCGTGGCCGAAACTGACCATGCCCCCGAAACCCAGGATGAGGTTGAGACTGGTGGCCGCCAGCGCAAAGATCAGGATGCGCGCTGCCAGGCCCAGGTAGAAGTCACCGCCGATCA
>CAUPQO010000026.1:0-24704 GCA_963513295.1 uncultured Hylemonella sp. | reverse complement strand
TCCTACAAGGGCATGCCGGAGCTGATCTCGCCGGCCTCGGTTGAGAAAGGGATCGCCTTCTGGCTGGCCGCGCGCCTGATCGTGGCCGTGACGCTGTTGGCGGTCAGCCTGCTGCCTCGCTTGCCCACCCCGACGAAGCGCCTGCGCCTGGGCGTACTGGCCGCCTACACCGCGCTGAACCTGCTGGTCATCTGGGGGGTGCTCTTCCACGAGGCGGACCTGCCGCGTACCTACCTCGAAGGCTCGGGCCTCACGCCTCTGAAGATCGGGATAGAGTGGCTGATCACGGGCCTGCTGGGCCTGGCTGCCTGGCATTTCTACCGGGAGGCGCGTCGCTCGGACGACGAATTCCTGCCGCTGATTTTCGGCGCTGCCGCCATCGCCGCGCTGAGCGAACTCTTTCTCACGCAATACGAGGTCGTCAGCGATGCGCTCAACCTGCTGGGCCATCTGTACAAGATTGTCTGCTACGGCCTGATCTACCGTGCCATGTTCGTGGTCAGCGTGCGCCGCCCCTACCAGGAACTGGCGCGCCAGACCGTCAAGGCGCAGCAGGCCAACGAGACGCTGCGCACGCAATCACTGGCGCTCGAATCGATCACCTCGCCGGTCATGGTGACCGATCTTCAGGGCAACGTGCGCTGGCGCAACAAGGCCTCGAAGTTCCTCACGGGTGAACTGCCGCCGGAGCAAGCGTTGTCGCTGTTTGCCGCGCCCTTCACCCCCGATCCGGCGCAGGCCGGGGACATCCGCGACACCTTGCAGGCCGGCCGCATCTGGCGCGGCCTGGTGCGCTCGCGCGACGGCCGTGGCCACGAGCTGGTGCTGGAGCGCACCGTCACGCCGCTGCGCGGCGACGATGATGAAATCGTGGGCTATGTCTCGGTGGGCGAGAACATCACCGAGCAGAGCCGCGCCGAGTTGCGTCATCAGCGCGTGCTGCAGACCGCCATCGACGGCTTCTGGATCCTGGACGACAAGGGCCGCATCACCGAATCCAACGAGGCCTATGCCCGCATGTCCGGCTACACGCTGGAAGAGTTGCGCGGCATGCACGTGACGCAGCTCATCGCCGAAGCTGACCCGCAGCAGGCCGAGGCGCTCGCGGCGCGGATCCGGGAGACCGGCAATGCCAGGCTCGAAGAGCGCCACCGCAGGCGGGATGGGCGGCTGTACCCGGTCGAGGTCTCTTCCACCTTCGACAACGCCGGCGACTCGCCGCTTTTCTACGTCTTCATCCGCGACCGCTCCGAACGCGAGGAGTCCGAGCAGGCGCAGCGCGTGCTGGAACGCCAGCTGCAGCAGTCGCAGAAAGTGCAGGCCCTGGGCCAGCTCACCGGCGGCATTGCGCACGACTTCAACAACATCCTGGCAGCCATCCTGGGTTACTCCAACCTGGCGCTGAACCGTTTCGTGCCCGACAAGCAGGGCAAGCTGGCCAGCTACCTGCGCGAGGTGATCCTGGCCAGCGAACGGGCGCGCGACCTGATCGCCAAGATGCTGAGCTTCACCCGTATCCAGCCCAGCACCGGCACCGGCGTGATCTCGCCTGCGGCGGTGATCGAGGAGGTGGTGGCCATGCTGCGGCCCTCCATCCCCGCCGGCATCGAACTGCGCGTGCGGATCGATGCGCAGCAGAGCATCCGCATGGATCCGGGCGAACTCAACCAGGTACTGGTGAACCTGCTCATCAATGCGCGTGACGCCATCGACGACCATGGTGTGATCGACATCAGCCTGCACCCGGTCGAGATGGACGGCCAGATCTGCGCCATCAGCCAGCAGCGCCTGAGCGGCTCCTACCTGGCGCTGGATGTCGGCGACAGCGGCAGCGGCATCGCGTCTGAGCACCTGCCCCGCCTGTTCGACCCCTTCTTCACCACCAAGGACGTGGGCAAGGGCACCGGCCTGGGCCTGTCCGTCGTGCACGGCATCCTGCGCCGCTCGGACGCGCACGTCGTGGTGGACTCCACGCCCGGCAACGGCAGCCTGTTCCGCCTGCTCTTCCCCATCGCAACACCACCACCCGATGCATCAAGCCAGCCGGTGGACCCGCCGCTTGTGCCGGCCGGCACCGGCCAGCGGATCTGGGTGGTGGACGACGAGGCCGCGGTGGCCCGCTACCTGGGCGAACTGCTGGTCGACTGGGGTTACCGCGCACGCATCTTCACCGACCCGGCCGAAGCCCTGGCCGCGCTGGAGGCCGCCCCGCAGCAGATCGATCTGCTGATCACGGACCAGTCCATGCCCGGCATGAACGGCATGCAGCTCGCCCTGCTGGCGCGCCACTTCAAGCCGGGACTGCCGGTGATGCTGTGCACCGGTTTCCCCGACGCCATCCAGATCGATGAAGCACATCAGCAGGGCATACGGCATGTCTTCGGCAAACCCATCTCCGTGCAGGAACTCGTGCAGGCCCTGGCCGATGCACTCGGACCGCAAGGCCGGGGACCGGCCGGCTGAAACGCCGGCGGTCGGTCAGATCGCCACCAGCTTGCGCACGCCGTCGGCTTCCATGCTCTTGCCCTGGCCGGCGGCGATCACCGCGCCGCGCTCCATGACCACGTACTCGTCGGCCAGCTCCTGCGCGAAGTCGTAGTACTGCTCCACCAGCAGGATGGCCATGTCGCCGCGGTCGGCCAGCATGCGGATGACACGGCCGATGTCCTTGATGATGCTGGGCTGGATGCCCTCGGTCGGTTCGTCCAGTACCAGCAGCTTGGGGCCCGCAGCGAGTGCGCGCGCGATCGCCAGCTGCTGCTGCTGCCCGCCCGAGAGGTCGCCGCCGCGGCGGCCCAGCATCTGCTTGAGCACGGGGAACAGTTCATACAGCTCGGCGGGAATGGGCGTGCCACCGGGTTTGCTGGCCAGGCCCATGCGCAGGTTTTCCTCCACCGTCAGGCGCGCAAAGATCTCGCGGCCCTGGGGCACGAAGCCGATGCCGGCCCTGGCCCGCTGGTAAGGCGTGTCCTTGTGGATGGCCTTGCCTTCGAACTCGATGGCGCCGCTCTTGATGGGCACCAGGCCCATGAGGGACTTGAGCAGCGTGGTCTTGCCGACGCCGTTGCGGCCGAGCACGACGGTGACCTTGCCGGGTTCGGCTTTGAGGCTGACGTCGCGCAGGATGTGGGAGCCGCCGTAATACTGGTTGATGTTCTTGACGTTGAGCATTTACTTTGCTCCTTGTTGCGTCTTGTCAGGCGTGGCATTGCCGGGATGTGCGCCCGGCAGCGATCTTGCTTTGGGTGTCGCCCTGGCGTGCGGGGCTTTGCCGGGATATGCCCCCGGCAGGGCAGTAACTTTCTTTTGCTTCGCCAAAAGAAAGTCACCAAAGAAAAGGCGACCCTGGTGTCTGTGACCCCGGCTACGCCGGGGCAACCTGCGGTGCTCGACTGGTCCGGGGTCTGCGCAAACTCGCCCTGCGGGCTCAGACATGCGCAGCCCTTTTTCCGGCCCAGCCTGCGCTCCTCGGCACAGACACAAGGGCACCCGGAAATCGGACAGCCGAACCCCACAAGGACGCGCCATGGCGCGTCCTTGTTGTTTTTGGTTTTGGTTTGGGTCTCCGGTCCCCCATTGCCGTGAGAGGAGGCGAGTAGCGCAGGCCGGGGCGGAAAAAGAAGTGCAGATGTCTGAGCCCGCAGGGCGAGTTTCTGCACTTCCCGCACTGGCCGAGCAACGCAGCGTGCCCGTAGCGCAGCGGAGGGACGACGAACCCGGCTCGCCTTTTCTTTGGGTACTTTCTTTTGGCGAAGCAAAAGAAAGTACCTCGCCCGCCGGGGCGAGACCCGGCAAGGCAGCCGAGCCAAAGACACCAGAAAAGCGAAGAGAGGTGAACAAGCTCATCTCCCGAGGTAAACCTCAATCACCCGCTCATCCGCCTGAACCTCTTCCAAAGTCCCCTGCGCCAACACAGACCCATCACACAGAACGGTCACGATCTCCGAAATCGCCTTGATGAAACTCATGTCGTGCTCCACCACCATCAAGGAGTGCTTGCCCTTGAGCGACAGGAACAGTTCCGCCGTGCGCGCGGTTTCCTCGTCCGTCATGCCAGCCACGGGCTCGTCGAGCAACAACAACTTCGGGTCCTGCATCAGCAGCATGCCGATCTCCAGCCACTGCTTCTGGCCGTGGCTCAGAAAACCGGCCTGGCGGGTCACGCTGCCGGCCAGGTGGATGGTGTGCAGCACCTCGGCCAGGCGGTCGGACTGGCCCGAGTCCAGGCGGAAGAACATGGAGGACTTCACGCCCTTGTCGGTCTTGAGGGCGAGCTCCAGGTCCTCGAACACGCTGAGCTGCTCGAACACCGTGGGCTTCTGGAACTTGCGGCCGATGCCCAGCTGGGCGATCTCGGCCTCGCTGTGGCGCAGCAGGTCGATGGTGGAGCCGAAGAACACCGTGCCTTCGTCGGGCCGGGTCTTGCCGGTGATGATGTCCATCATCGTGGTCTTGCCCGCGCCGTTGGGGCCGATGATGCAGCGCAACTCGCCCGGGGCGATGTCCAGGCTCAGCTTGTTGATGGCCTTGAAGCCGTCGAAGCTCACGCTCACATCCTCCAGGTAGAGGATACGGCCGTGGGTCACGTCCACCTCGCCCGCCACCTTCACGCGGCCGTAACTTGCGGTCTGGCCGCCGGCAGCGGTTTGCAGGCGGGTGGCGTCGAGCGCGGCCAGGCGCTGCTGATAACGCTGCGCCCCCTGTTCCAGCAGATCGGGCGTCATGTCGTTTCCTCCATGGCCGGCTTGTCCTTCTTCAGGGCCCTGAGCTTCTGCACCAGGCCCACGATGCCGTTCGGCAGGAAGAGCGTGACCACGATGAACAGGCCACCCAGGAAATACAGCCAGAACTCCGGGGCCGCCACGGTGAGCCAGCTCTTGGCGCCACTGACCACGAAGGCGCCGACGATGGGGCCGATGAGCGTGCCGCGCCCGCCCACCGCCGCCCAGATGGCGATCTCGATGGAGTTGGCCGGGCTCATCTCGCCCGGGTTGATGATGCCCACCTGCGGCACGTAGAGCGCGCCGGCAATGCCGCACATCACGGCCGACAGCGTCCAGATCGCCAGCTTGTAGCCCAGCGGGTTGTAACCCGAGAACATCACGCGGCTTTCGGCGTCGCGGATGGCCTGCAGCACCCGGCCGAACTTGGCCCGCACCAGCCAGCGCGCCAGCAGGAAAAAGGCCAGCAGCGTCAGGCCGGTCAGCACGAAGAGAAACATGCGCATGTTGTGCGTGGCAATCGGCAGGCCCAGGATGCGCTTGAAGTCGGTGAAGCCGTTGTTGCCGCCGAAACCCGTCTCGTTGCGGAAGAAGAGCAGCATGGCCGCAAAGGTCATGGCCTGCGTGATGATGGAAAAATACACACCCTTGATGCGCGAGCGGAAGGCGAAGTAACCAAACACAAAAGCCACCACCCCGGGCACCAGCACGATGAGGGCCAGCGTGGCCACGAAGCTGTCGCTCAGCGCCCAGTGCCAGGGCAGCTCCTTCCAGTCCAGGAAGACCATGAAGTCGGGCAGATCGCTTTTGTAGTTGCCGTCGCGGCCGATCTGGCGCATCAGGTACATGCCCATGACGTAACCACCCAGTGCAAAGAACAGGCCGTGGCCCAGCGAGAGGATGCCGGTGTAACCCCAGATCAGGTCCATGGCCAGCGCGCAGATGGCGTAGCACATGATGCGGCCCAGCAGGGCTACCGCGTAGTCGCTCAGGTGGAAGACGCTGCCCGCGGGCACAACCAGGTTGAGCAGCGGCGCCAGCGCGCAGATCAGCAGCAACGCCACCAGAAAGCTGCCCCAGCCGCCGCGTGTGAGCAACGGTTGGCGTGCAGGAAGTTGAACTTGGCTCATGGTCAGGCTTCCGCAGAGCGGCCTTTCATCGCGAATATCCCTTGCGGACGTTTCTGGATGAAGATGATGATGAAAACCAGCACGGTGATCTTGGCCAGCACGGCACCCGTCCAGCCTTCGAGGAATTTGTTGAGCACACCCAGGCCCAACGCCGCGTACACGGTGCCGGCCAGTTGGCCCACGCCACCCAGCACCACGACCATGAAGGAATCGACGATGTAGTTCTGGCCCAGGTCCGGGCCCACATTGCCCACCTGGCTCAGCGCGCAACCGGCCAGGCCCGCGATGCCCGAGCCCAGGGAGAAGGCATAGGTGTCGATGCGCGCGGTGTTCACCCCCATGCAGGAGGCAATGGGGCGGTTCTGCGTGACCCCGCGCACGAACAGGCCCAGGCGCGTGCGCCCGATCAGCAGGGCCATGCCGGCCAGCACCGCCAGCGCGAAGGCAATGATGACCAGGCGGTTGTAGGGCAGCGTGAGGTTGGACAGCAGCTGCCAGCCCCCGCTCATCCAGGCCGGGTTCTCCACGGCCACGTTCTGCGCGCCGAACAGCGAGCGCACACCCTGCATGAGCACCAGGCTGATGCCCCAGGTGGCCAACAGCGTCTCCAGCGGGCGGCCGTAGAGGAAACGGATCACACCGCGCTCCAGCGCCGCGCCCACCAGGGCGGATGTCAAAAAGGCCACCGGCACCGCTGCCACCAGGTACCAGTCAAACGCGCCGGGCAGGTATTTCTGGAACACCCCCTGCACGACCCAGGTGGCGTAGGCGCCGATCATCATGAGCTCGCCGTGCGCCATATTGATCACGCCCATCAGCCCGTAGGTGATGGCCAGGCCCAGCGCGGCCAGCAGCAGGATGCTGCCCAGGCTCAAGCCCGTGAACATGGCGCCCAGGCGCTCGCCCCAGCGCAGTCTGTCGTCGATCTGGCGGATGGCGGACTGCAGTTGTGCCTTGACCTCGGCATCGCTCTCCACCGAGAGCCGCTCATTCAAAAGCAGCTTGGTGTCGGGCGTGCGGCTTTGCGCCAGCGCACCGGCGGCCGTCAGGCGTTGACTCTTGTCCTCGCTGGCCAGCAGCACGGCCGCGCGCGCCAGCGCCAGCACGCCCTTGACGCGCTCGTCCTGTTCGGCGGCCAGGGCCTTGTCCAGCAGGGGCAGGCGCCCGGCGTCTGGTTCCTTGAGCATGGCCCGCGCCGCATCCAGGCGCAATTTGCTATCCGGGCTGAACAGCTTGAGCACCGCCAGCGCGGTGTCGATCTCGCCGCGCATGCGGTTGTTGTTGATCACGTCCTCGGCATCGTCAGGCAGGGCCACGGCCTCGCCCGTGGCCGGGTCGCTGGCCTTGTCGTCGCGCACGATGTAGACCTTGCCGCCCGCCACCTTGACGGCATCATCGGCCAGGGCCTGGAGCAGCGCGGCCTTGCGCTCGTCGGGGTTCAACACGGCCTGCTGCAGGGCCGTGATACGGCCATCGGTCTCGCCGATGACGATGGCCTGCGCCTCTGCGGGCGTGAGGGCCTGGGCTTGGGCCGCGAGCAGCAGCGCGGCGAGTGACAGCAAGAATTTACGAAGCATAGAAAGAACCTGTAGGGTGGGCACGGGGGGCCGCGCCCACGCTGCAAATCCCGTCTCCGGGAAGGGATGCCCGCCGCAGCGGGCATCCTTCAGGCGAAGCGCTTACTTCTTGACCGGCTCGTCAGGCTTCTTGTCGTTGCCCTCGATGTACGGAGACCAGGGCTTGGCCTTGACCGGGCCCGGGGTCTTCCACACCACGTTGAACTGGCCGTCGGCCTTGATCTCGCCGATGAACACGCTCTTGTGCAGGTGGTGGTTCTTCTCGTCCATCTTGCTCACGATGCCCGAGGGTGCCTTGAAGGTCTGGCCGGCCATGGCCTTGATCACGGCGTCCACATCGGTGGTCTTGGCCTTCTCGACGGCCTGCTTCCACATATAGATGCCGATGTAGGTGGCTTCCATCGGGTCGTTGGTCAGCGGCTTGTCCTTGTGGCCGGCGATGTTCTTGGCCTTGGCGTAGGCGGCCCACTTCTTGGTGAAGGCGTCGTTGTCCTTGTTCTTGATGGACATGAAGTAGTTCCAAGCGGCCAGGTGGCCCACCAGCGGCTTGGTGTCCACGCCGCGCAACTCTTCCTCACCCACCGAGAAGGCGACGACCGGCACGTCCTTGGCCTTCAGGCCGGCGTTGCCCAGTTCCTTGTAGAAGGGCACGTTGGAGTCGCCGTTGATGGTGGAGACCACCGCGGTCTTGCCACCGGCCGAGAACTTCTTGATGTCGGCCACGATGGTCTGGTAATCGCTGTGGCCGAAGGGGGTGTACTTCTCGTCGATGTCGCTGTCCTTCACGCCCTTGCTCTTGAGGTAGGCGCGCAGGATCTTGTTGGTGGTGCGGGGGTAGACATAGTCGGTGCCCAGCAGCACCCAGCGCTTGGCGCCGCCGCCGTCCTTGCTCATCAGGTAGTCCACGGCGGGGATGGCCTGCTGGTTGGGCGCGGCACCCGTGTAGAACACGTTCTTGGACAGTTCCTCACCCTCGTACTGCACGGGGTAGAACAGCAGGCCGTTCATCTCTTCCACCACCGGCAGCACCGACTTGCGCGACACCGACGTCCAGCAGCCGAAGATCACCGAGACCTTGTCCTGGCCCAGCAGCTGTTTGGTCTTCTCGGCAAACAGCGGCCAGTTGGAGGCCGGGTCCACCACCACGGGCTCGAGCTTCTTGCCCAGCACGCCGCCCTTGGCGTTGATCTCTTCGATGGCCATGAGCACGGTGTCTTTCAGCACCGTCTCGGAAATGGCCATGGTGCCCGACAGGCTATGCAGCACGCCCACCTTGATGGTGTCGGCAGCATGGGCGGCCATGGAGGCCAGGCCCAGGGTGGAGACGGCGGTGGCTGCTGCCAGCGCCTTGAGGGTAAATCGACGTTGCATGTGGGTGACTCCAGGTGGTTGAACAAGATCCCGCTCGCCGCGCCCGGCCGGGGAAACGGCCAAGGGACGACGATGGAGTCACTTTAGGGACGGGAGGCGGAAGCGGGAATACGCCGGACGGCGTATGGGGGGCACCGGGTGGAGGTGGGCGGTCAGCGCGGCATGCACTGAATCACGCTTGGCGCCCTAAACAGACGGGCACCAGACGCGGGGACGCACTTGTGCGTTCGCGTTGAGTGACTTGTCAGGTCTTATTTCCGCTCTCCAGCGTTGTTGTAACCGGCCGAGAGAACAAGAAGCCGTCTAGAAAGAGGCGGACTGCTAAGACAAAGCCGCCCACACCCCATCCCGCCAACAACGAGCTCCCAAAAGCCAAGAAACCATAGAAGAGTGTTCGCGCAGCAGTGGCCCCACGAGCCCAGGATGGGTCTCCAGCAATCATCACGTGCATTGCGATCATGCCGACTCCGACCGGAAGCCCCAATAGAAGAGCAAAGTACGACTTGAATGGATGTGGCCTCATGGCCAAATGTCGGCGCAATAAGTAACGATAGTTGATGGTCGTTTGAACCAGAACGATGGACGCAATTAGAGTTGCGGCCGTGACTATCAACGTATCAACCAACAATGCAACCTGCGGCAACTTGGTTGATGCCGCGTGGACATGCAACCTAGGTACAAGCGACGCTACGAAATTGACGAGCCGTGCAAGAGACGACGACACGTCGAGTACGTTTGCGGGTGCGGCGTACAGGGCAAGGAGCGGAATTAGAGCTGGGAGGACAACAAGCGGCCCGTAGGGACTAAGCCACGACCAAAATGGCAACGGCGGTGGGACGGCTCGTACTGTCATTGATGAGACTTAACGTCGTGTTGAGCGGCTCGATGCATATGCATGCGGAACTGCGTGTCCGGCGCGTCCGCGCCAACTAGAGTTAGACCTCATGCTGCCCCCATATTCCGTTTGAAATCGGCCGCTCTGTCTGAAAGCCCCATATTCTCGGCCGCGCTAACTAGGCATCGCCAAAATTCGGCGGACGGTGCGTTTGTGAGCCCTTGGTCTTCAAGTTCATCGAGAGCCAACTCCATTTCATTCTGGCTCAGACATTCTTCGAAGCCGCTAAGCGTCGCGCCGTCGGCGCCTGGGGCCGGCACCTTGGGCAATTGAGCTCGAGCTGCGTTCAAATGCCTGGCAGTAACGGCCCAACTCCTCTCGAGTGCAGCGCGGTCCATTGTGGGCATGAGGTCTAACGTGAAAGTGAGCGGACGCCGAAGGCGGTCCGGTCCAATGGCAGGTTAAAGCGAGTCATGCAGCTCCCGCCGGACCAAACACCCAACCAGCCGCTTGCACGCGCAACACATCGCCGGACTGAAGTTCGACCTCGAACTTGTTAGGGCCAAGCTCTCGTGCCGCATTGATAGAAACGGAAGGGCCCCAGGGCTGTTCCTTAGGAATGTGCACCTCTGTGACGTCAGAGAAGACCAGTGCCCGCTCGCCTAGATTGGCCGTTGCCAGTCGAAGGGTGCAACGCCCTTCTGCCCACGCGAAGTGAATTGCGTGCAGCGTTGCGTCATGCAGCGGTAGTGCAGCGAAAGTCATTTGATGCGCTTTAACGTGATATGGACCGCAGCACACTGCGAAATAAAACGGGGAAATTACCGAAATAATAAAGCATGGTGGCAGAGCAGTCCTGGATAGATTGCTATCTTAAAAATAGCATGAAACCTGGCAAAGTTACAAACACCCAACGGTGATCTTGGCCATGGATTCTGTCGGCTCTACCCGGACCTGACTATCCCCCAAAAGGGTCATAAGGGGACAACTTTGCGCGTCTATCCTTGCAGTCCGCTACTGGCCGGAAACCGCTTCCCGCCGCCCGCTCAGCCGCCTGGGGGTCTGTGCAGCGGCCCGCGACGCTCGTGAACAACCAGCCTGTCATTGAACAAGCGCCCCACCTCCGCTACGATGCAGCGATGAAGAAACCCAAAAACGGCAAGGGCGACAAATCCGGCAAGCTCGGCAAGGACGACTACTACGAGCAGCTCGCGGCGTTGCAGCTGGAGCTCAACGACGTGGCCCGCTGGCTGCAGCACACCGGCAAGCGCCTGGTCTTGGTGATCGAGGGCCGCGACACGGCCGGCAAGGGCGGCGTGATTTCGGCGATATCCGACACCCTGAGCCCGCGCCAGTGCCACACGGTGGCGCTGTCCAAGCCGAGCGAGCGCGAGAAGACGCAGTGGTATTTCCAGCGCTACGTGCCGCACCTGCCGGCGGCCGGCGAGATCGTGCTGTTTGACCGCAGCTGGTACAACCGCGCCGGTGTCGAGCGTGTGATGAATTTCTGCACCGAGGCCGAGACCGAAGCCTTCCTGAAGCAGGCCCCCGTGTTCGAGCGCATGCTGGTCGACGACGGCATCCTGCTCTTCAAGTACTGGCTCACGGTGGACCAGGAACAGCAGGAGGAACGTTTCGCCGAGCGCGTGGCCGACCCGCTCAAGCGCTGGAAGCTCAGCCCCATCGACGTGCAGGCCCGCACCAAATACGCCGAATACGGCAAGGCACGCGACGCCATGCTCAAAGCCACGCACAGCAAGAAGGCCCCCTGGGTGCTGGTGGACTTCAACGACCAGCGGCGTGGCCGGCTCACGCTGATCCGCCATCTGCTCGACCACATCCCGGAGCGCAAGGTGCCGCAGTCTCTGGTCAAGTTCCCGCCCCTGGGCCACAAGCCCCTGCGCGAGACATTCGGCACGCCGCTCAAGCCCATCGCGGCGGCGGACTGAGCGCCGCTGTGGTCCGCGCATGACACCCGGTTTAACCGCGGGGAACTGAGCCCATGAAACGCGCCGACACCCCCCACCCCGCCGGGGAAATCGAACTCAAGCTAGCCCTGCCGGCCCCCGATCCCGCCGCCCTGGCGCAGCGGCTGGCCCGCCTGCCGCTGCTGGCGCGGCGCCAGGCCAGCACGCAACGCCTGCACAACATCTACTACGACACGCCCGCGCAAGACCTGCGCCAGCAGCGGGTAGCGTTGCGCCTGCGCCGCGTCGGCAGCGAGAAGCGGCCGCGCTGGCTGCAGACGCTCAAGACCGGCGGCCAGGAAGACTCGGCCCTGAGCCAGCGCGGCGAATGGGAAGAGCCCGTGCCCGGCGCCGCCCTGCAGCGCCGCGCCCTCAAAGAGACACCCTGGTCCCACCTAGACCCGGACGGCGCGATCTTCCGCGCGCTGGAGCCCTGCTTCGTCACCACCTTCCAGCGCACCCTCTGGACCGTGCGCCGACGCAACGGCAGCGTGGTCGAAGTGGCGCTGGACATCGGCCACATCGAGGCCGGCGATCAGCGCAGCCCCATCTGCGAGCTGGAGCTGGAACTGCTGGCCGGCCCGCCCCAGGCCCTGTTCGACCTGGCGCAACTCATCGCACGCGACATCGCCGTCCTGCCGGCGAGCCAGAGCAAGGCCCAGCGCGGCTATGCCCTGGCCCAGGGTGTCATCGACATGCCGCAACGCGCCCAGCCGCCCGCGCTGGGCGCCAAGCTGTCGGTGGCAGAAGCCGCCCAACGGGTGCTGCGCGAAAGCTTCAGCCAGTTCACGGCCAATCTGTCGGCCCTGCGCCATTCGGACGATGCGGAAGTGGTGCACCAGGCGCGCGTGGGCTGGCGGCGTTTTCGCAGCGCCTGCCGGCTGTTCCGCACCGCCCTGCCCGCCGATGTGCCGCCGCCGTCCCGGCTGCCGCTGCAAACCTTGCTGACCTTTCTGGGCGAACTGCGCGACCTGGACGTCGCCCGCATCGACACGCTGCCGCCACTGGCCGCCGCCTACGCGGCCGGCGACCCGCAGCGCGCCCAGGCATGGTTGGCCCTGTCCGCGTCCCTGCTGCAGGCAAGCACGCTGGCGCGCAAGGCGGTGCGCTTCGCGCTCCAGGCCCCGGCCGTCGGCGCCTGCCTGCTGGCCACTACACAATGGATCGAAGGCCTGTCGGCCCTGCCGTCCGCAGGCAGCGCAGACGCCGCGCCCCCCGAGCCGCTGACCCGCTGGGCCCGGCAGCGCCTGGTGCATCTGCGCCGGCAGCTCAAGCGCGCCCTGAAGCAGGCGCCCAGCCCCACGCAGCAACACCGTGTGCGCATCCTCGCCAAACGGCAACGTTATGCCATCGAGGCCCTGCGCCCCCTGCTGCCCAAACAGCGCACGGAGCGCTGGTACCAGCAGGCATGCAGCCTGCAAACCACCCTGGGCGCGACGCGCGATCTCATGCTGGCCAGCACCCTGGCCACCACGCTGGAGGCCAACCGCGGGCTCGCGGAATTCCTGCGGGGGGTGGCGGTGGGCAGAGAGGCGCCGGGCTGGCGAGGCTGAGGCCAGACCGCACGCACTGAGTCGCTGCCGAAAGAACGAAGCAACCCAACCGGCTTGCACGCCAATGGTGGAACTAGTGCCGATCTCGGACGCGGCTATGGCAGCACTTCAGAAATGGGAGGGGAAAGTAGGAATGCGCTCGACGGTGTATGTGTATGGGTGCACCCGGCAGGTTATGCCGATTGGTCGGCGGTGCGCGGTGAATGACGCGAAGAAACTCACTCATTCTTCCACCAGTGCGGGCTCTGCCACGCTTCTACGCCCCATGACCTCGCGAGCGAATTGCGACAGGCGTGCGCTAGGGCAAGCGCTCGTTGCTTGATCTCATCATCAGAGGCCTTCTTGCGCAAAGAATCGCCGAGATTGACCATTGCGCCTTCAACGAACGCGTCTTCAACAAGTGCCAGTTCTCCCCAGTAGAGTGACCAAAAGCGGTCAAGCGATTGCTCCTTCTTCTTGGCATCCGTTGTAGTGGCGATGGTTGAAGCGAGTTGCGTTGCCTCCGTGTACAGCGCCAACTGCCGCTCCAGGAACGGCTTGGTCGCTTCGATTCGCCGCGTCTCACTCTGCTGCTTTTGAGTCGCAGTGAACTGAAAGACCCCCCAAGCGAACGTAGCGACGGCACCAAGAATCGACAGAATCTTGATTGAAGCTTCAAGCGATGGCATACCTACTCCTGGTTATTTAGCGCAAATGCAATGTACGGTGCAGGATTCGAAAAATATATAACTGGGTTCTCGTATCAACAAGCCGCCAGAGTCTGCGCCGCCCAAGGCTCTGGTGACACCCAAAAAAGATGAGAATGAAGCGCCAGCTAAGCGAGTCGCTCTTGGCTTATCGCCTCTGGCCGCAAGAATGTGTTGGGATTTGCAGATAGCATCGGGGCAATTGTTGATCTGTTTCGGCCGACACCTCATCGACATCTGCTGGCGGCTACTTCCAAGCAAGCGCTATATACCCGGCATCGTTGACAGCGATCCCTCCAATGTCTCCAAAGGAAAGGTCATCGTCGCTGTCGATGTTCTTGAACTCCTTTATGGTGCTCTCCAGGACAGTCCATTCATCGTCTGCGAGCGCAAAGATGCCTGCTTTGTCCTTCGCGACAAGGATTCTGTACGAACGTTCACTCATTTCTGCTACTCCCTTTCGCTAGATTTCTCTTCTGACGAGCAACAACAGTATTGCTGTTGAAGCAATTTTGGTAGTCAGCTTTCGACTTGGCATTTGCGAAACAAGCAGGCCAATCCCTTGCATCAATGTTCTTCTTCACCGCCTCCAGCTTGGCCGGGGCTGGCATATCTCCCTCGCTAATGCGGCCCCAGAACTGGTTGAAAAGTGCGTCGGTTCGGTCCTGAATGGCCTGCTTTGCGGCGACAACGTCTGCAGTCGCCACTTCGTTGCGTTCTTTTTCAAGATTGATCTTGGACTGGATATACGCCAAGCAATTCTCGCCAAGCTTGCCGAGAGAATCGTCGCCCTTGAGCACCTTGAGACAGAGAAACAAGAATTCATCTTGCTTGAAGGTGCTGTCGACGATGTCTTTGACTATTGATGCAGTTTGGGCAATCGCGGAGGACTGGCTACCGTCGAGGCCGCCGCCAGCTACCGGCACCATGAGCGAACTGCCGACCACCACCGGAATTCCTCCACTAGATACGGCACTGTTCAACTTCCCGTAGTGCTCTTCAGCGAAGGCCTTTTCTTTCTTGGCTGTGTCGAGCTCAGTCGAGGCGACTTCGCACTTGGGACGTTTGTCTTTCAACGCCTGCGATAGCCCATCCTCCTTCTTGTCAGCAATCGCCTTGGCGATGTTTTCGCAATCCTTGGCTGCCCCATTGAGGTCGTCGTACGCCGTCTGCTTCTTCTTCAGCGCATCGATCTTCTGCTGTACGACTTTGTTCTGGTCATCTATCCTGACGACAGCATCCGCGCCAGACGAGCCGCTGCTCCCGGTCGCTGCAGCGCCGATGACAACCGGCTTTGGAGTGACCACCCCGGTCAGCTGTTCAATCGCGAGGATTGAAACGATCAAGCGTTGATCGCGAACCGCTTGTAGGGAAAGTTCAACATCGCTGATGCCACCATTCAAATAACGCTCGCAGGTACGGTACATCACTTCTCGGAGCATGTTGGTGGTCTGGGTCCGTGGAATGGTTGACCCCTGCTCGGATGTGCTGAAGGCCGCATTGAGGGCTGCCTCGATAGTCTTTGGGTCGCCACTTTGTCCAAAGCTGGCACCTGCAGAGATTGCCTGCGCAATCACGGCGAATACATCAGGGCTCGGCTCAGCGCAGAAACGGGTGACGTCAGTATTTGAGTCAGAGGTCTGTCTTGCTGCAAGAATCACTCGCTGCTTAGCATCGACGGTGGTGATGCTGGGCGTCTCAACGGCTTGATGCCGATATATCGAGTGGTAGTTTGCGCTACAACCTGTCAAGGCAATAAGCGCCATCGTCGCGAACAGGCTCGTTATCTTCATTGCCCCGCTCCCCTTGAATTTGCTAATCAGCGTATCAGCAAATCTCTGCAGTGTCACCCCCCAAATGTACTGATAAATGCGTTGATAGCTCGACTTAGTTTGAGCAAGTCCAGACGACATGGTCTGATAGCCATAACTAATTGTTGCTTAGAGCAAGCGTTTCTATTTGCTTATCGGACTTCTTGCTTCTTTGGGAAGGGGCGTATTGCCCGGGGGGAAGACCCGCCATTCAGTGACAATGTCCTATCAACTCCTAGGACAGCAATGATCGAAGGCCTGATAAGCGGCACCCTGGTGGGCCTGGCGGAACAGCGCCAGGGCAAGAACGACACCTCCTTCGTGCTCGCCAAGGTGAAGGCCGTGCCGGGCGAAGGCGAGAGCCTGATCGTCAACGTGATTGCCTTTGCGGCCGAGGCCTGCGCGGCCCTGCTGGCGCTGGACGAGGGTGACACGCTGGCGCTGACCGGCGCGCTGACGCCGAAGGTCTGGACCGACAAGCAGGGCAACACCCGGCCCGCGCTGGATCTGGTGGCCAGCCAGGTGTTGACGGTCTACCATGTGGACCGCAAGCGCGCCAACCTGGGCGGCGCATCGAACCCGACGGACACCCCATGAAGCCCCCACAACGCGTCATCCCCACACCCGGCTGGTTGCGCCCGGTGATCCGCTGGGCCACACGCGTTTCCATCAATGCGCCGGCCTGGGTGCCGGGCTGGCTGAAGAATGCGCCGCTGAAGCTAAGCTCGCTCCTGCTGCGCGCCTACGTGGCGATCGTGCGTTAGCACCCGGCGCCGGCGCGGCGTGAAACGGAACTGGACACCTCCCCTGCAAGGTCCTAGCATTGCCGGATTCACCGGAGAAATTGAAATGCGCAAATTGCATGTCTTGCTCTTGACCCTGGCCGTGTTCAGCCTCTCGGGCTGCGGCTACAACACCTTCCAGACCACCGACGAGCAGATCAAGGCCAGCTGGGCCGAGGTGCTGAACCAGTACCAGCGGCGGGCCGACCTGATTCCCAACATCGTCAACACCGTCAAGGGCGAGGCCAACTTCGAGCAGGAAACCCTGACCAGGGTGGTGGAGGCCCGCGCCCGCGCCACCAGCATCCAGGCCACGCCGGAGCTGGTCAACAACCCCGAGGCCTTCCAGAAGTTCCAGGCCGCACAGAACTCACTCTCCGGCGCCCTGAGCCGTTTGCTGGTGGTCAGCGAAAACTACCCGCAGCTCAAGGCCAACCAGGGCTTCCAGGAGCTGCGCGCCCAGCTGGAGGGCACCGAGAACCGCATCACCGTGGCCCGCAACCGCTATATCAAGGCCGTGCAGGAGTACAACGTGGCGGTGCGCAGCTTCCCCACCAACCTGACGGCCATGGTCTTCGGCTATTCGATCAAGCCCAGCTTCACGGTCACCGATGAAAAAGAACTGGCCACGCCGCCGAAGGTGGATTTTGGTGGCCCGGCCAAGCAGCCCGGGGCCGCACGTTGAACCCTGCCGCCCCAGGCATACGGGCGCTGAGGCGCTGGGCCAGGACGCTGGCCGCCCTGCTGTGCTTCGTGGCCTTCCCCGTGGGGATGGCGCACGCGGCCGATGAGCTGGTCCCCGTTCCCCCGCTGCAGGCCCTGGTGACCGACCTCACCGCGACCCTGACGCCCGAGCAGCGGGCCGGTCTAGAGGGCCGGCTGCGGGCCTTCGACGAGCGCAAGGGCAGCCAGCTGGCGGTGCTGATCGTGCCCACGACCCGGCCCGAGGCCATCGAACCCTACGCGATGCGCGTCGTCGAGCAGTGGAAGCTCGGGCGCAGATCAGTGGACGACGGGGTGCTGCTGCTCGTGGCCAAGAATGACCGTAGCGTGCGCATCGAGGTGGGTTACGGCCTGGAAGGCGTGCTGAGCGACGCCATCACCAATCGCATCATCAACGACATCATCGTGCCCCGCTTCAAGCAGGGCGACTTCTACGGCGGCATCGACGCCAGCGTGGAGCAGATGATCAAGCTGATCGACGGTGAAGCGCTGCCTGCCGCAGCCCGGCGGCCCGAAGGCCTGCCCTTCGATCTGGGCGACATGGCGCCGGTGTTGCTGATGATCGCCGTGGTGGCGGGCGGGGTCTTGCGCGCCGTGCTGGGGCGTCTGCCGGGGGCCACCGTGGCGGCGGGCCTCCTGGGGCTGATCGTCTGGTTCCTGTCGGGCGTCATCTTCATTGCGCTGATCGGCGCGCTGATCG
Source organism: uncultured Hylemonella sp. (assembly GCA_963513295.1). GTDB lineage: Bacteria > Pseudomonadota > Gammaproteobacteria > Burkholderiales > Burkholderiaceae_C > Hylemonella. Next base: position 6,848 of record CAUPQO010000026.1, on the reverse strand, counting down.
GCTTCTTCGTCACCCTGCTGGGTGGGAGCTCCCTGCTGCGCGGCGGCATGGGCGGCGGCAGTCATCGCGGGGGTGGCTTGGGCGGCGGCTTCGGCGGCGGAGGTTTCAGGGGCGGCGGGGGTGGCGGTTTTGGCGGGGGCGGCTCCTCGGGGCGGTGGTAAGCATGAACCTGCAACGCTGGACCCGACACCTGCTGACTCCCGACTGGAGCGTGCGGCGCGCCTTCCCGCGCGCCACGATGACGGCCATTGCCGAGGCCATCCGTGTCGCGGAAAGCGGGCATGGCGGGGAGATCCGCTTTGCGGTGGAGGCTGCGCTGGAGCCCGGGGAATTGATGCGCGGCATGAGCCCGCGCGAACGTGCCATCGAGGTGTTTTCCGAGCTGCGGGTCTGGGACACCCAGGATAACAACGGCGTGCTGATCTATGTGCTGCTGGCGGACCACGCGGTGGAGATCGTCGCCGACCGCGGCATCCACGCGCACGAGGGCACGGACACCTGGAGCGACATCTGCCGGCAGATGGATGCGGCCTTCGGGCAGGCCGATTACCGCTCGGGTGCGCTGCTGGGCGTTGCAGCGGTGGCGCGGGCCTTGAAGAAGCACTACCCGCAGCGCGGCGGACACCCGAATGAATTGCCGGACGAACCGGCCGTGCTGTCCTGAGGTTTCAGCCCGATAGACCGCGTGCCATGCGGTTGATGGCGTAACACGCGCTACGGTCGGCGCCTGAGCCCTCAGGCGGCGCGGCGCGCCAGGTGCACCTGGTGCAGGGTGATCTTGCGCACCTCGGCCTGGCTGGTCTGGATGTGGGCGCGCAGCAGCATCACGGCCGGGTCGCTGCGCTTGCGCTGGATCGCGCGCAGGATCTTGGCGTGTTCCTCGTAGGTCGCGTCGATGCGGGCCTGTTTGGTGAAGTCCAGCCGGCGGATGATGCGGATGCGTTCGGTCACGTCGCGGTGCACGCGGGTCATCTCGGCATTGCCGGCGGCGGCCACCAGGTTGCAGTGGAAGTCTTCGTCCCACTGCGCGACCTGGCGGATGTCGGTGCTGCGCTCGGCGGCAGGCACCAGCCAGATCGCCGCGAGCTGCGCGAGCAGTTCGCGGTCTATCCTGGCGTCGTCGGCGCACAGGCGCTGCACGGCCGTGGTCTCCAGCACCATGCGCAGGTCGTAGAGCTGCTCGAACTGCTCGAAGTCGAAGGGCAGCACGCGCCAGCCGTTGCGAAACAGCACCTCGACATAACCTTCCTGCTGCAGGCGGAACAGAGCCTGACGCACCGGCGTGCGCGACACGCCCAGGCGCTCGCTGAGTTCGTTTTCGGTGAAGCGGTCACCCGGCACCAGCTTGAAGTCGGCCACGTCCCGCTTGAGCTGCTCGTAGACCATCTCGGCACGCGAGTGGAAGACGGGCGCATCCGTTTGGCGGGGGGAGCGGCGGCTGGTGGTGACCATGGTCGGACTCTATCGCAGGGCAGCCAGCAGCTGGCCGCTGCCAGCGGTCCAGCCGACGATGGCGCCCTGTGCGCGCATCATTTCCACGGCGGCGGCCTTGAAGGCGGGGAAGTAGCTCTCGGTGCAGTCTTCCAGCAGCAGGCTGTCGTAACCGCGGTCATTGGCCTCGCGCATGGAGGTCTGCACGCAGACCTCGGTGGTCACGCCCATGAACAGCAGGTGCGTGATGCCGCGCGCCTGCAGGGTCTCGTGCAGGCCGGTGGCGTAGAAGGCGCCCTTGCCCGGCTTGTCGATCACGATCTCGCCCGCGATGGGCGCCAGCGCTGGGATGATCTGGTTGCCCGGCTCGCCCATCACCAGGATGCGCCCCATGGGCCCGGCATCGCCGATGCGCAGGCTGGGGTTGCCGCGCTTGAGTTTGGCCGGCGGGCAGTCGGACAGATCGGGCTGGTGGGCCTCGCGCGTATGTACCACCAGACCGCCCGTTTGACGCCAGGCCAACAACACGGCCTGGCAGGCCGGCACGATGGCCTCCAGCAGCGACACGTCGTTGCCCAGCGTCTCGCCAAAGCCCCCGGGCTCGAGGAAGTCGCGCTGCATGTCGATGATGACCAGCGCGGTGTGCGCGGGGTCGAAGCTGAACTCGAAGGGCTGGGCGTTGATCTTGTTCACAGCAGAGGCTCCTTGGGTCCGGCCACACCAGCAGCCTGCAAGACAGCGGCAGCGCGCAGCACGAGGTGTTCGTTCCAAGGCGCGGCGACCAGCTGCACGCCCAGGGGCAGGCCCCGGGTGCCCTCGGGCCACATCGGCGCCACCACCACCGGGCAGCCGGCGAAGGAAATGGGCTGCGTGAGCAGACCCATGGAGGGCCGGGTGGGGTGGCGTTGCCCGTTCACCTCGATGAAGTCCTGGCCGAGCACGGTGGCGCTGACGGGCGTGGCCGCGCACAGCAGCACATCCCAGTCCGCGAACAGGGCGTTGACGCGATCACGGTAGGCACGGCGAAAGCGCTGCGCGCGCACATACCAGTGCGCGGGCTGCAGCGCGCCGGCGATGAAACGGTCCACCGACACCGGCTCGAAATCTTCCGCACGCTGGCGCAAATCTTCTAGGTGCAGGCTGCCGCCCTCGCTGGCCGTGACGATGAAGGCCGCCGCACGGCCCAGCGCCGCGTCCGGCCACTCGACCTGCTCGCGCGCGCCCAGCAGCTGCGCGGCCTGAGCCACGACCGAACGCGCCGGCTCGCTCGCGTGATCATGAAAATAGCCACCGAGCACACCGATGCGCAGGCCCTGGACACCGGCGAGCAGCGTGGGCGCGGCCGGCTGCACATGCAGCGCATGGCAGCCCGGGTCCAGCGGGTCCGGCCCCTGCATGGCGTCGTAGGCCAGGGTCAGGGTCTCCACGCAGTCGGCGATGGGCCCCAGGTGGTCGATGCTGTGCACAAAGGGATAGGTGCCGCGCCGTGTCAGGCGGCCGAAGGTGGGCTTGAGCCCCCAGACGCCGCACAGCGAGGACGGCACGCGGATGGAACCGTTGGTGTCCGAGCACAGGGCCAGCGGCACCTGCCCGGCCGCCACCGCGGCGCCCGAGCCGCCCGAGGAGCCACCCGCCGTGCGGGCCAGGTCGTGGGGGTTGCGTGTGGGGCCGTAGTGCGTGTTCTCGGTGGTGAAGCCGTAGGCGTACTCGTCCATATTGAGCCCGCCCAGCAGCACCGCGCCGGCAGCCTGCAGGCGCTGCACCAGCACCGCGTCTTCGTGCGCGGGCGGCAGGCCGCGGTTGACCTTGGAGCCCGCCAGCGTGGTGAGGCCCTGGATGTCGTAGAGGTTCTTCACCGCGTAGGGCAGGCCGGCCAGTGGCGGCAAGACCTCACCCGCCGCCCGGCGCTGGTCCACGGCCGCGGCTTCGACACGGGCGCGCGCCACCGTGCGGTCGGTGAAGGCGTTGACCTTGTCTTCGGTAGCCACGATGCGCGCGATCGCGTCTTCGCAGGCTTGCGCGGCCGAGATCTCACCCGCCGCGATGGCGTGCAGCAATGCGGCGCTGTTCATGCGTTCTCCTGCGACGGGAAAGGCGCAGGCCGGTAGACCTCGGCCGGCTCGACCTCGGGCGAGAGCACATAAGCTTCCAGCGCCTTGGCCAGCGCGGCCGTGCGGCCCAGGTGCAGGGCCACGGCCTGGGCGCGTGTTTCGTCCAGCGGCAGATCCAGCGCGCGCGCCGTGGCCTGGACGTAAGCGAGGACTTCTTCTTCGTTCATCTCAGTGGCCTGTGTAGGGACGGGTGAGTGCGGCGGGGGCGATCTGGCGGCCCACCAGCCCGCCCACGGCCAGCAGCGCCAGCACATAGGGCAGCATGATGAGCAGCGCGCTGGGCACCTGCACGCCCATGGCCGGCAGCTGGAACTGCAGGGCCGTGGCCGCGCCGAAGAGGCCGCAGGCCAGCAGCGTGCGGCCCAGCTTCCAGTTGCCGAAGATCACCGCGGCAATGGCCAGGTAACCGGCGCCGCTGGTCATGCCTTCGGTGAAGGTGTGGATGTCGCCGATGGAAAGAAAACAACCGGCCAGCGCCGACATGAAGCCCGTGAAGAGCACCGCGCCGTAGCGGATGCGCGTGACCTTGAGCCCCGAGTTCGCCGCCGCCTGCGGCGCCGTGCCCGCGGCATGCACCGCCAGGCCCAGCGCGGTCGAGCGCATGACCCAGGCCACGCCGATCACCAGCAGCACGGCCGCGTAGAGCAGCCAGGTCTGGTGGAACACATGCTCGCCGAGCAGCGGGATGTCGGCCAGGCCCGGCGGGGCCCACTTGTCCAGGCCCGGGATCTCGGCGCGCGAGCGGCTGCCGAACAGCGCGCGGTAACCCAGGGTGGTGGCGCCCAGCACCAGGATGTTGATGCCGATGCCGGTGACGATCTGGTTGGCGCGCAGCGTGATGCTCAGGAAAGCCTGCAGCCAGGCCACCGGCAGCACACACAGCACACCCAGGGCCAGGCCGATGACGGGCGAGCCCGTGGCCCAGGAACCCACGGCGCCCGCGAAGGCGCCGGTGAGCATCATGCCCTCCACGCTCATATTGAGCACGCCGGCGCGTTCGCTCACGAGTTCACCGGTGGCGGCCAGCAACAGGGGCGCGGCCAGGCGGATGCTGGAGCCGACGAAGACGGCGGCGAGTTCGGGTTCGATCATCGGCGGGCCTCCATGCGCTGGATGGCGAGCGCCGCGCCGGCCAGGATCACGATGATCAGGCCCTGGATCACCACCACCAGCGCGGTGGGCACCTGCGCCACCATTTCCATATTGATGCCGCCCGAGCGCAGGAAACCGAAGAGCAGCGAACCGGCAATCACCCCCGGCACCGAACCCCGCGCCAGCAGGCCCACCACCAGGCCGTCGAAACCGTAACCGGAGGAGAAACCCGCCTTCAGCGTGTACTGCTCACCCTGCAACATGCAGGCCCCCGCCAGCCCGCCCAGCGCACCGGCCGCGCAGAGCACCCCCACCGTGAGCCGGTCCACCGCCATGCCGGCGCGCCGTGCGGCGCGCGCATTCAACCCCGTGGCGCGCAGGCGTAGGCCCAGCACCGTGAAACCCAGCACCACGGCCACCACCACGGCAAACACCAGGCCGATGGGCAGGCCCGCGTGCAGCGGCACCGACGCATCGCCCAGCAGCAGCGGCAGCTGGGTGGCCAGCGGAATCTCCAGCGACTCGGGCAGCGTGGCCGAGGTCGTCATGGGCCGGCGCAGCAGCTGTTCGCTTTGCACACTGCCGTAGACCATCCACACCGCGATGAAGGACAGCAGCAGCGTGGCGATCACCTCGTTGGTGCCGGCCTTGACCTTGAGCAGGCCCGCGATGCCACCCCACAAGGCGCCCGCGAGACAGGCGCCGAGCATGGGCACGATGAAGGCCAGGCCCCAGGGCAAGCCAGCCACCGGCGGCCAGAGCGCAAAGGCGGTGGCGGCGATGCCACCCACGGCGATCTGCCCTTCACCACCCACATTGGTGAGGTTGGCGCGTTCGGCCAGCACGAAGCCCAGGCCGACCAGCATGAAAACGAGTGCGCGGTTGATCGAGGCCGCCAGGGCGTAAGGCGAGCCCCAGGCCCCGTCGGCGAATGCGGCCACCGCCTCGCCCACGGGCACGCCCATGAGCGCCACCATCAACGCGCCGATCAGCAGGGCCAGGGCCACGGCGGCCACCGACATGCCCAGCGCGGGGCCAGGCCGCACGGTGCGCCACAAGGTGAGTGCGGCGCTCATGCCAGGGCCTCCTCTTGCGCGGTCGAAGTTGTTTCCTGCCCGGCCATCCAGGCACCGATGCGCGGGCGTTCGGCCGGGTCGGCCTTGCAGCTGCCCATGAGGCGGCCGCGGTAGAGCACGACGATGCGATCGGCCACGGCCAGCAGTTCTTCCAGTTCCGACGAAATCAGCAGCACGCCCACGCCACGCGCCGCGACCGCGCGGATGTGGCCGTAGATGGCTTCCACCGCGCCCACGTCCAGGCCGCGGGTGGGCTGGGCCGCGAGCAGGAAACGCAGGGGGTCGAGCGTGAGCTCGCGCGCCAGCACGGCCTTCTGCTGGTTGCCGCCGGACAGGCCGCCGAAGGCCACCTCGGGGCCGGCGGCACGCACGTCGAAGCGCTGCATCAGTTCGCGTGCGGCGCGGTTCAGGGCTTCGCGGTCCAACAGGCCGTACTTTTTGTAGCGGCCCAGGCGGTCGAGCATCATGTTCTCGGCCACGTTCATGCCCGTCACGCAGGCCAGGGCATGGCGGTCTTCGGGCACCACGCCGCAGCCGGCGGCCGTCAGCGTCTTGGGGCTCTGGCCCGTCATCTCTACCCCGAAGATGTGGAAACGCCCTTCGCTGGGCTTGAGCATGCCGGAGAGCACGGCGCCGAGTTCACTCTGGCCATTGCCCTCCACCCCCGCAACGGCGACGATCTCGCCCGGCGCCACCATCAGCGTGAAATTGTCCAGGCGCAGCACGCCGTCGGCGTCGCGCACGGTCAGGCCGTCGGCCAGCAGCGCCATCTCGCGCGGCGGCAGGGCCTCGTGGACCACCTGCTTCACGCTGCGCTCCGGCGTCGTGGTGCTGGTGGGCGCCTGCAGGTCGCGCTGGATCATGGCGCGCACCAGCATGTCGATCTCCTGCGCCGGCGCATCGGAACGCGCGACCACGCGGCCCCCGCGCAGCACGGTGGCGCGGCGCGCCACCAGGCGGATTTCGGCCAGCTTGTGCGTGACCAGCACCACACCGCAGCCCTGCGCGGCCACGCGCTCGCAGACCGCCAGCAGGGCTTCGATCTCGGCGGGCAGCAGCACGGCGGTGGGTTCGTCCAGCACCAGCAGGCGGGGCTCGCGCACCAGGCATTTGACGATCTCCACGCGCTGGCGCTCAC